>DASUMQ010000135.1:0-17223 GCA_036277615.1 Steroidobacteraceae bacterium | reverse complement strand
GCCGAGCGATTGCAGCGCGCGCGCACGCCGCAGCGCGTTCTCCGCGAGCTCCCGGTACGTGAGCGTGCCGTCCGTGAAGACAAGCGCCAGCGATTCGGGGTAGCGGTCTGCCGCGCTCAGCAGCAGGTCGCCGATGGTCGTGGCCTGGATTCGCATCCGGGCCAGGTCCTCGGCCGGCAGCAGCGGGATGCCGCCCGGTGCCTTGCCCGCAACCTTCTTTTTCGCGGCCGGTCGCGGCGCCTTGCCCCTGGCGCGGGCGCTTTCCGGGCGTTTCGGAGTCTTGCGGGGACGCGCGAGGGCTGTCGGCATGCGGGGGCCTCCTGGTCCAAGGGAGCGTAGCACCGCCCGCTCAAGAAAAAAACAAGCTGTCCTGTTTCTTTTAGACCGAACGCGTGCGGGTTCTGGCATCCTGCAGTGCGGCAAACGCGAGGGAGGGGCGACATGACGACCGGACGTACGCTGGAGGACCGCCTGCGTCGACTCGAGGACCGTGTCGAGATCGCCGAACTGATCGCACGCTACTGCCTCGTGATGGACAACCGCGACGTCGATGCGATCGAGGCGCTGTTCACCGAGGACGTGCACGTCTGGTCCGCCGACGGCGTCATGAACTCGCGCGGACGCCAGGCGGCCGTCGATATGTTCAAGGGCCGCTTCGCCGTGCTTGGCCCGAGCAACCACTTCACGCACGACCGGATCGTCGAGTTCGACGCCGCGGACCCGGACCGCGCGACCGGGCTCGTGCTGTCGCACGCCGAGATGCAGCGCAAGGGCCAGCCCATGCTCGCGGCGATCCGCTACCAGGACGTGTACCAGCGCGCCGAGGGCCACTGGCGGTTCCGGGAGCGCGGGCTCTCGTTCATGTATTACGTCCCGACCGCGGAGTACCTCGACGCGTTCGGGCCGGGCCTCGACCGGCGCATGCGTGCGTACGAACACGCCGTGCCGGCCGACTGGCCGGAAAAGCTGTCGACGTGGCAGCGCTATTACCAACCCGAAAAAAAGACGGAGTCCTGATGTCCCTGCCGGTCCAGTTCCGCGATCGCCTGAGTCTGCCGGTGATCGCCTCGCCTATGTTCATCGCCTCGACCCCGGAGCTCGTGATCGAGCAGTGCAAGGCCGGCGTCATCGGCGCGTTTCCGGCGCTCAACGCGCGGCCGCAGTCGCTGCTCGACGAATGGCTCACGCGGATCCGCGAGGAACTCGACGCGTACGCCGCGGCGAACCCCGGGATCCCGGTCGCGCCGTTTGCCGTGAACCAGATCGCACACGTGAGCAACGACCGGCTCGAGCAGGACGTCGCTGCGTGCGTGCAGCACCAGGTGCCGTTGATCATCACGAGCCTGCGTCCGCCCCGTGAAATCGTCGACGCCGTGCACTCCTACGGCGGCCTCGTCTTCCACGACGTCATCAACGTGCGGCACGCGCGCAAGGCGGCGGAGCAGGGCGTCGACGGCATCATCATCGTGTGCGCGGGCGCCGGCGGCCACGCGGGCCTCGGCAGTCCTTTTGCGCTCGTGCGCGAAATCCGTCAGTTCTTCGACGGCACACTCGTGCTGGCGGGCGCGATGACCAGCGGGGCGGACGTGCTCGCCGCCCAGGCGATCGGCGCGGACCTCGCGTACCTCGGCACGCGCTTCCTCGCGACGACCGAGGCGCACGTGCTGCCCGAGTACAAGCGGATGATCGTCGAATCGGGTTCCGACGAGGTGGTCTACACGTCGCTGTTCACCGGCGTGAAGGGCAACTACCTGCGCAAGAGTGTCGCCGCCGCGGGATTCGACCCTGACAACCTGCCGGAAGCGGACAAGTCGAAGATGGATTTCGGCTCCGGTGGCAACACGGACAAGAAGGCCTGGCGCGACATCTGGAGCGCCGGCCAGGGCGTCGGCAACATCCACGACGTGATGCCCACGCGGGCGCTCGTCGCGCGAATGGTCGAGGAATACGCCGAGGCGAAGCGTCGCCTGTGCGCGGCCTGAGCGGGGAGTCACGGACATGAGCGTTTCGTTCGACTTGTCCGGTCGGGTCGCCCTGGTCACCGGCGCAAGCCGCGGCATCGGCGAGGCGATCGCCCAGGGACTCGCGCAGCACGGCGCCGAGGTCATCGTCTCGAGTCGCAAGCAGGAAGCGTGCGACGCCGTCGCGGCCGGCATCGTCGCGGACGGCGGTAAAGCACGTGCGATCGCGTGCCACATCGGCGACATGAACGCGCTCGAATCCATGTTCGAACGCATCCAGGCGGACCACGGGCGCGTCGACGTGCTCGTGAACAACGCCGCCACCAATCCGTATTACGGGCACATCCTCGACACGGACATGGGGGCGTTCCAGAAGACCGTCGACGTCAACATCCGCGGCTACTTCTACGCCTCGGTGTTTGCGGGGCGCATGATGCGCGCGAACGGCGGCGGTTCGATCATCAACGTCGCCTCGGTCAACGCGGTGCGCCCCGGCCCGCTGCAGGGGATCTACTCGATCACCAAGGGCGCGGTGCTGAACATGACGAAGAGCTTCGCGAAGGAGTGCGGTCCGCACGGCATCCGCTGCAACGCGATCCTGCCGGGTCTGATCCGCACCCGGTTCGCGGGAGCGCTGATCGCCGACGAGAAACAGCTTGCGCACTACCTCGGCACGAACCCGCTAGGTCGCGTGGGCGAACCACAGGACCTCGCGGGCGCGGCGGTGTTTCTCGCCTCGTCTGCGTCGGCCTACGTGACCGGCGAGTTCCTGGTGGTGGACGGGGGATTCCTGACATAGGAAGCGGATAGCGGATAGTGTCTAGCGGATAGCCGGAACTACTGCGCCGACGCCTTCCTACTAACCGCTATCCGCTATCCGCTATCCGCCAGTCACTTCCGCTCCGTCTGCCTCGCTACGGCCTCGGCGCGCGCCTTCACGGCTTCCGGATCGCCGAGGTAGCGGCGCGAAATCGGCGCGAGGTCGGCGTCCAGTTCGTACAGCAGCGGCACCCCGGTCGGGATGTTGAGTTCGACGATGTCCGCGTCCGACATGCCGTCGAGCATCTTCACGAGCGCGCGCAGGCTGTTGCCGTGCGCGGCGACGAGCACGTTCCGTCCCGCCGTGAGCTCCGGCGCAACGCGGGCGTTCCAGAACGGCAGCACTCGCGCGAGCGTGTCCTTGAGCGACTCGCACGACGGCAGCTCGCCGGCGGGGACGTGCGCATAACGGCGCTGGAAGCGCGGGTGTCCGGGGTCGGTCGTCGGCAACGGCGGTGGCGGAATGTCGTAGCTGCGGCGCCAGACCTTGACCTGATCGGCGCCGTGCCGTGCCACCGTCTGCGCCTTGTCGAGTCCCTGCAGCGCGCCGTAGTGGCGCTCGTTGAGGCGCCACGTGCGCTCGACCGGCAGCCACATCAGGTCCATTTCGTCGAGCGCGATCCAGAGCGTGCGGATCGCGCGCTTGAGCACCGACGTGAACGCGATGTCGAAGGCGATGCCTTCGGCCTTGAGCAGGCGGCCAGCCTCCTGTGCTTCCAGTCGGCCCTGGTCCGACAGGTCGACGTCGACCCAACCCGTGAACAGGTTCTCGAGGTTCCAGATGCTCTGGCCGTGGCGCAAGAGCAGCAGCTTGCCGGATGTCATGTTTACAGAGATGCCTTGGGTTCGCGTCGGGATGGTCGCCCTTACGGGCGTTGCAGGTGCTGGTCGATGCCGCGCGCACAGCGTGTACGACCGCTGCGCACCGTCTCGTGCCAGCGCTCCCGGTTCGCGCGCGCGGCGCCGCGCGGCGCTGGACGGTGCGCGAGGTGCCAGGCGATGGCCGCAAACACGAGCGTCTGGCGCCGCACACCGACGTTGGTGAGTCGCGCACAGAGTTCCTTGTCCTCCGAGCCCCAGCCGGTGAGGTCCTCGTCGAAGCCGTTCACGCGCAGCAGGTCGGCGCGCCAGAACCCCTGGTTGCAGGCCTTGACGGCGATGAACGAGTTTGCGGCGCGCTCAAGCGGCTTGCCGACGCGCGGCGCGTGCAACGCGTAGGCCCTGCGGCGCAGGTCCACGCCGCGACCCCAAGGAACCGGGGTCCGCCCCGTCTGCAGTACGCGACGCGTGGCGGCCGGGTCGAGCGGGATCCGCACGCCCTGCGTCCAGAAGCCCGGCCGCGCCGCACGAACGTGGTCGGCCACGAATTCAGGGTGCAGCACCATGTCGCCGTCGACCAGCACGACGTACTCGCATTCAGTGCCGGCGATCGCCAGGTTGCGCACTCGACCGGCACGGAATCCTGCGTGGTCCTGTCGCACGTGCGTGACCGGGAACGGTGCGCGTGCGGCGAATCGACCGACTACGCCGGCGACGCTTGCACCCGAGCCATCGTCGGCGACGACGAGTTCGTGCGGGGCGTGCGACTGCCTCGACACGCTCTCGAGCACGCGCTCGAGCGCGTCAGGACGCTCGTAGGTGACGACCACGAGGCAGGTGCGCATCGCGGCGTCCCTCAGGCCTCGGCCATCGTGACGCGGCGCACGGCCTGGAGCGCGACCGACAGCGAGGCGAAATCGACGTCGGTCGTCTGCGCGCGGATGTCGTTGATCACGGCACGCGCGTGCTCCGCAGCCACCTTGTGCCGCTCGAGCCACTTCTCGACCGCCTTGCCCGGGTCGCTCTCGCGCGTACCTTGGAGCACACCCTGCGCGAGGGTGCGATGGACCTCGAACAGCGCCTCGCGTAGGCTGCCGCGGGCGACCGCGTGCCAGTGACCCTCCGTATCGAGGTCCTCGATGCGGCTGCGGAGCCAGTCCAGGCCGAAGTGCGAGCCGATGCCGAAATAGGCGCGCGCGGCCGCCTCCACCGTGATGCTGCGCGACTCCGCGAGTTCGACGATGTCGGGCGCGCTGTGCAGCGCGTCGCAGCCGGCGATCCGCCGCGTCAGGTCGGGCGGAACGCCGGCCTTCGCGAGTTCGCCCGCGCGGAGCTCGAACGCAGCGCGATCGGCCCCCTGCAGCCACTGCAGCGGGGCGCGCGCGAGTTCGCGAACGCCCGGACGCAGCCGCGCGACCTGCTGCTCGATGCCGAGCGTGGCGCGGTGACGCTGGATCAGCCAGTACGTCGCCTGCCGGATCAGCCCGACGGTGTCGTGCAGCATGCGGTACTGCACGGCTGACGCGATCCGGTTGTCGAGCGCCTCGACCGCGGACCACAGCTCGCGCACCTCGAAGGACTCGCGCGCGATTGAATACGCACGCGCGACCGTCGCGGCGTCGGCGCCGGTGTCCTGCTGCGTGCGGGCGACGAAGGTCGGCCCCATCCGGTTGACGATGCTGTTCGTGGTCGCCGTAACGATGATCTCGCGCCGCAGCCGGTGGCTGCCGAGCAGGTCGCCGTACTTTTTCGCGAGCCGTTCCGGAAAGTATCGATGCAGTTCCAGGCTCAGGTACGGGTCCTCGGGCACGTCGGACTGGCTCAGCTGCGTGCTGAGTGCGATCTTGGCGTAACTCACCATGATCGCGAGTTCGGGGCGCATGAGGCCCTGGCCTGCACGACGCCGGTCCTCGATGTCGTCGGCGGTCGGCAGGAACTCGAGCGCGCGGTCGAGCATCCCGTCGCGCTCGAGCGAGCGGATGAAGTGTGCATGCTCGCCCAGCCGTTCGGGCGCTTTCGCCTGCATCAGGCTGATCGCCTGGCTCTGCAGGTAGTTGTCGCGCAGCACCAGTCGGGCGACGTCGTCGGTCATCTGCGCGAGCAACTGGTTGCGCTGCGCCGTCGAGAGCGCGGTGCGTTCCTGCACCGTCTTGAGCAGGATCTTGATGTTGACCTCGTGGTCGGAGCAGTCGACGCCGCCCGAGTTGTCGACGAAGTCGGTGTTGATGCGCCCGCCACGCAGCGAATATTCGATGCGCCCGAGCTGCGAGAACCCGAGGTTGCCGCCTTCTCCCACGACCCGGCAGCGGAGGTCGCGGCCGTCGATGCGCACTGCGTCGTTGCTGCGGTCGCCCACGGCCGAGTTCGCCTCCCACGACGCCTTGACGTACGTGCCGATGCCGCCGTTCCACAGCAGGTCGACCGGCAGTTTCAGGATCGCGCGGATGATCTCGGCCGGCGTCGCCTTGGGGGTCTCGATGCCGAGCAGTGCGCGAGCCTGCGTCGAGAGCGCAATCTCCTTGGCGTTGCGCGCGAACACGCCACCGCCCTTCGAGATCAACTTCGTGTCGTAGTCGGTCCAGGCGGAACGGGGCAGGTCGAACAGCCGCTTGCGCTCCGTGTAGCTGCGAGCCGGGTCGGGCTCGGGGTCGATGAACACGTGCTGGTGGTTGAACGCCGCGACGAGCCGGATGTGTTTCGACAGCAGCATGCCGTTGCCGAACACGTCGCCGGCCATGTCGCCGACACCCGCGACCGTGAAGTCCTGGCTCTGCGTGTCGACGCCCAGTTCGCGGAAATGACGCCGGACGCACTCCCAGGCGCCTTTCGCGGTGATTCCCATTTTCTTGTGGTCGTAGCCGGCCGAGCCGCCCGAAGCGAACGCGTCGCCCAGCCAGAAGCCGTATTCCGCCGCGAGTGCGTTCGCCGTGTCGGAGAACGTGGCGGTGCCCTTGTCGGCCGCGACGACGAGGTAGGGGTCGTCCGGGTCATAGCGGACGGTGCGCGCGGGCGGCAGCACCTCGTCACCGCGGACGTTGTCGGTGAGGTCGAGCAGGCCGCGGATGAACCAGCGATAGCACTCGGTGCCTTCGCGCTGGACCTCCTCGCGCGTGGCTCCGGCGGGGAGCTGCTTCGGGACGAATCCGCCCTTGGCGCCGACGGGGACGATCAGCGTGTTCTTGACGTTCTGCGCCTTCATGAGCCCGAGGATCTCCGTGCGGAAATCCTCGCGGCGGTCCGACCAGCGCAGGCCGCCTCGCGCGACCTTGCCCATGCGCAGGTGCACGCCCTCGACGCGCGGCGAGTACACCCAGATCTCGAACATCGGTCGCGGCTTGGGCAGGTCGGGCAGCTTCTTCGGGTCCAATTTGAACGAAAGGTAGGGCTTGGGCTCGCCCGAGCCGCCGCGCTGATAATGGTTCGTTCGCAACGTCGCCATGATCACCGCGCGGAAGGCGCGCAGGATGCGGTCGTCGTCGGGGCTCGTGACCTGGTCGAGCGCCTCGGCGACTTCCTCGGCGAACGCGGCGACCTGCGACGCGCGCACGGAGGGCTTGAGGTCCGGATCGAACCGCGACTCGAACGTCCAGACCAGCCGCGACGCGAGATCGGGGTTTCGCGCGAGCACTTCCTCCATGTACTTCTGGCTGAACGCGATGCCGGTCTGCAGCAGGTAGCGGCAGACCGCGCGCAGCACGAGCGCCTGGCGCCAGTCGAGGCCGGCGGCCAGCACGAGGCGATTGAACCCGTCGCTTTCGGCGTGACCGTTCCGCACGGCAAAGAACGCTTCCTCGAAGCGCCTGCCGACCTGCTCCGGGTCGAGCGTGCGCCCGCCGGCGTGCTTGACCTCGAGGTCCTGGATCCAGAGTCGTGCACCGTTTGCCGCAGCCACGCGATACGGGCGCTCGTTGAGGATGCGCAGGTCGAAATTCTCGAGCAGCGGCAGCATGTCCGACATCGCGACCGGGTCGCCGCGTCGGTAGAGCCGCAGGTGCAGTGTGCCGCGGGCGGCATCGCCCGGGCGCAGCTCCATGCCGAGCGCGCCCGGCACGTCCTGCAGCGCAGCGAGTTCCTGCAGGTCGCGGATCGCGTCGTGCGGTCGGACGTCTTCCTGGTACGCGCCCGGGAAGGCGTTGAGGAACTGCGCGGTCAAGGAGTCGGCTTCCGCGGCCGGCAGCTGGAGCGCCAGTTCCTCGCGCAGCTGGTCGGCCCAGGTGCGCAGCGCTTCGGTGATGCGCGCCTCGATCCGCCCGACGTCGGCCGAGACTTCGCGCGCCGGGTCCGTGCGCACGAGCATGTGCAGGCGGGCGAGCGCGGATTCCGACATCTGGATCTGCGACTCGAGGTCGACGCCGTCGAATTCCTCGATCAGGATGCGCTCGATGCGCTCGCGGACCTGCGTGTTGTAGCGGTCGCGCGGTACGTACAGCATGCACGAAAAGAAGCGGTGATACGGGTCCCGACGCAGGAAGACGCGCACCCGGCGTCGCTCGTAGAGGTTGACGATGCCGCGCACCGTCCGCACGAGCTCCGGCACGCTTCCCTGGAAAAGCTCGTCGCGCGGAAACGTCTCGAGCACGTGCATGATCGCCTTGCCGTCGTGACTCGTCGCCGAAATGCCGAAGGTGTCCACGACGCGCTGCACCTTGTGGCGCAGCAGCGGGATCTCACGCGGGCTCGTGCTGTAGGTGCTCGAGGTGAACAGGCCGATGAAGCGTCGTTCTCCGACGACGTTGCCGCGCCGGTCGAACGTCTTGACGCCGACGTAGTCGAGGTAGGTCGAGCGATGCACGGTCGACACCGAGTTCGCCTTGGTCACGATCAGCAGCGCCACTTCGCGCGCCTTGCGCCGGAGCTCGCCGGTGAGTTCCGTCGCCGTCGGCTGCGGACGGCCGTTGCCCGAGCGCAGCAATCCGAGTCCGGAGCGAGGCACGGGCACGAGCCGATCGACCGAGCGACCCCGCTCGAGTTCGTACTCGCGATAGCCGAGGAACGTGAAGTGGTTGTCGGCGAGCCACTCGAGGAACTCGCAGGCCTCGACCTCTTCCTGCCTGCGCACGCCGGGTACGCCGGCGGTGATCTCGCGCGCGACCTCGACGGCGCGGTCGCGCATGGCGGGCCAGTCCTGGACGGCGAGTCGAACGTCCTCGAACGTGCCGAGGATGCGGCGCCGCAATGCCTCGATGCGGGCCTCGTCGCCGATGCGCGGCACGGCGACGTGTTGCCACGATTCCGCGACCGTGTCCTTGCCGGGCTGGTCCTCGAGCCGCAGCACCCGGCCACGCCCGTCGCGCGTCACGTGCAGCACCGGATGCACCATGATCTGGATCGGCAAGCCGGCGTCGTCCAGCACCATCGCCAGCGAATCGACGAGGAACGGCATGTCGTCGGTGACGACTTCGACGACGGTGCTCGGCGACGCCCATCCGTCAGTATGCGGATCCGGATTGAAGACGCGCACGAGCGGCTCGCCGCGCCGGCGCACGCGGCCGAACTCCAGGTGCGTCGCGGCCGAGGCGGCGAAATCCGCCGGTTCGCGCCACCGCAGGTCGTCTTCACCGACGCCGCGGTAGTAACGCTGCACGAACTCGCCGAGCGGCAGCGCCGCCGGTCGATCACCCTTTGCCCGGCGGGTATGCCGCGCGATGGCGTCGATCAGGTGCTGGCGCTCGGCGGGAATGGTTCCTGGCATGAAGGGATCCTTCGGTCTCTTGTCCGTTGTTCAGCGGCGTCGGGGACGACTCGAGGCCGTGGGCTGCGTCGGACGGCCCTTCTTGCGCGGCGAGCTGCGACCGTTGCGCAACCTCACCGAGAGCCGCTCCGCTCGCTCGGTCAGCACGCCGATCAGTCGCTCGAATTGTGCGCCTTCGGTCGAGGAAATCGACTCGAGCAACGAGCGTTCGAAGTCGAGCGCAAGCGGCGCGACCTCGCGGTAGACCGCGGCGCCGGCGTCCGACACCTCCAGCACGGAACGGCGGCGATCGTCGGTTGCAATGGCTCGCCGCAGGCGTCCCGCGCGCAGCAGGCGGTTGACGGCACGGCTCACGGCGACGGCGTCCATGCGCGACTTCTGCGCCACTTCGCGCGCCGACAGGCCCGGATACCTCGACAGCACCGCAATCACGCGCCATTCCGGGATCGTGAGCCCGAACCGTTCTTCGTAGGCGGCGGCGATCGCCGTGCTCATGACATTGGCGAGCACGGAGATGCGATAGGGCAGGAAGCGCTCGAGCTCGATCAGGGGCGAGGCCACGCGTCGGCGTCCGTTGCGGGAAATGGTTGCGAGTGTAACGATTGCCCCCCTGCGCGCGCCACCCAAAAACCTCGGATTGACACCCGTGGAATTCGCTGCGGGTCCGTCGATCTGTCGCGCGCTCAGGGCCGGTGCGGTCGCGCGAGATAGTCCTTGGTCTGCATCTCGGCGAGCCGACTGCGCGTGCGCTCGAACTCGAAGTGCAGCCGCTCGCCTGCGTAGAGTGCGTCGGCAGGGGCGTGCGCGGTGACCAGCAGCTTGACGCCGCGGTCGTAGAACTCGTCGACCAGGGCGATGAAGCGTCGCGCCTGGTTCTCCTGGCCCGCGTCCATGCGCGGCACGTCCGACACCGCGACGGTGTGATAATCGCGGGCAATTTCCACGTAGTCGGCCTGCGACCGCGGGCCGTCGCAGATCGAGTGGAAGTCGAACCAGATGGCTTCGTCGGTCGTCGCGACGTACCGGAGGCGGCGGCCTTCGACCAGGATCTCGCCGGGTCCGCTCGGCACGTCGTCGGCGAGTGCGGCAAAGCGCTGCTCGAGTCGCGTGCGCGCACCTTCGGCGCGGGCATCGAGGTAGAGCGGGGCCTGCTCGAGCCGGCGCAGGCGGTAATCCTGGCCCGCGTCGACGGCGACGACCTCGGTGTGTCGTTCGATCAGCGCGATCGCGGGCAGGAAACGCTGCCGCTGCAGTCCGTCGCGGTACAGGTCCGACGGTGCCGCGTTCGACGTGAACACGAGCGAGACGCCGCGGTCGATCAGTCCCTCGAACAGGCCGGCGAGCAGCATCGCGTCCGCAATGTCGGTGACGTACAACTCGTCGAGGCAGAGCACACGCATTTCTCGCGCCATCGCCGCGGCCACGAGATCGAGCGGTGCCGGGACGTCGCGACGTTCACGCAGGCGCGCGTGGACGTCCTTCATGAAACGGTGGAAGTGCTCGCGCCGCGCCGGCACGCCGACGTGCGCTTGGAACAGGTCCATCAGGAACGTCTTGCCGCGACCGACGCCACCCCAGAGATAGAGGCCGCGTTCACCCGGTCCGCGCCGCGAGGACTGCCACCGACCGACCAGGCGTGCAAGCGTGCCCCGATCACCCGAGGCGTGGCGCAAGCGCCGCGCAAGGTCGTCGAGCTTCTCGACCGCGGCCAGTTGCGCCGGATCGGCCACGTATCGGTGACGCTCGAGCGCCACTCGGTACTCGCGCCGCAGGTCGGGAACGGGCGGGATCGCAGTCACACTCGAAGTGCGGGCAGGTCGCGGAAATGCTCGAGCGCGCCGGGGTTCGCAAGTGCGTCGGTGTTCCGGACGGGCCGCCCGTGCACGACTTCGCGCACGGCCAGTTCGACGATCTTGCCGCTGATCGTGCGCGGGATGTCCGGCACCGCGACGATCCGGGCGGGCACGTGGCGCGGCGTCGTGTTCGTGCGGATCACGTGCCGGATCTTCTTTTCGAGCGTCGCGTCGAGCTCGACGCCGGGTCGCAGCCGTACGAACAGCACGACGCGGACGTCGTTGTCCCACTCCTGGCCGATTGCGAGGCTCTCGAGGATTTCTTCGAGCTTCTCGACCTGGCGATAGATCTCCGCGGTGCCGATGCGCACGCCGCCAGGGTTCAGCACGGCGTCGGAGCGGCCGAGGATGATGAGGCCGTCGTGCTCGGTGAGCATCGCGTAATCACCGTGGCACCAGACGTCGGGGAAGCGTTCGAAATAGGCGGCACGGTACTTGCGGCCGTCGGGGTCGTTCCAGAAACCGACCGGCATCGACGGAAACGGCCGCGTGCAGACGAGCTCACCGCGCACGCCACGCACGGGCCGGCCGGTCTCGTCGAAGACCTCGACCCGCATCCCGAGACCGCGGCACTGCAGTTCGCCGCGATACACCGGCAGCACGGGGTTGCCGAGCGCGAAGCAGGAAACGATGTCGGTGCCGCCGGAGATCGACGCGAGCTGGACGTCCGGACCGATCGCGTCGTGGACGAAATCGAACTGCTCGTGCGCCAGCGGTGAACCGGTCGACAGCAGCATCCGGAGCTGCGGCAGCAGCGCGCGTTCGCGCGGCCGGAACCCGCTCTTCTCGAGCGCGGCGAGATACTTGGGGCTCGTGCCGAACAGCGCGACGCCTTCCGCCTCGGCCATGCGCCACAGCGCACCCTCGTCGGGGTGCAAGGGCGAGCCGTCGTAGAGCACGAGCGTGGCCTGCGAGGCCAGCGCACTCGCGAGCCAGTTCCACATCATCCAGCCGCAGGTCGTGAAGAAGAACAGGCGGTCGCCGGGCCGCAGGTCGCAGTGCAACTGGTGTTCTTTGAGGTGTTGCAGCAGCGTGCCGCCCGCGCCGTGGACGATGCACTTCGGTGTCCCGGTCGTGCCGGACGAGTAAAGAATGTAGAGCGGGTGGTCGAACGGCCGGCGTTCGAAGCGCAGCGCGGCGGTGCCATTTCCGAACTCCACGTAGTGACCGGCGTTCGGGACACGCGTCAGGTCCGCCCGGTCGGCGACGTGCGAGACGACGACGACGCGACGCACCGTGGGCAGCTGTTGCACGATGGACGCGACCCGGTCGAGCGAATCGATCGTCTTGCCCGCGTAGAAGTAACCGTCCGCCGTGAACAGGACCTTCGGTTCGATCTGGCCGAAGCGGTCGAGCACGCCGCGGATGCCGAAATCCGGCGAGCACGACGACCAGGTCGCCCCGAGGCTCGCGGTCGCGAGCATCGCGACGATCGCCGCCGGCACGTTCGGCAGGAAGCCCGCGACCCGGTCGCCGGGCTCGACGCCCGCGTCGCGCAACCCGTCGGCGACGCGCGCGACCTCGCGGCGCAACTCGTCCCAGGAGAGGGCGCCACGAGCGCCGCGTTCATCCCACGCAACGATTGACGGTGCGGCGCCCGCGCCGCGCAGGAGGTTCTCGGCGAAATTGAGCTGCGTGCCGGGGAACCACCGCGCGCCCGGCATGCGTCCGGCGTCGACCAGCACGGGGCCGTCGTCGCGCTCCGCGATCACGCCCGTGAAGTCGAGCAGCGCGGTCCAAAAGGCGGCGGGATCGTCGACGGACCACTGCCAGAGTGCCGCATAGTCGCCTCGGGGCGCGCCGCGCTCCGCGGCGTGCGCGTGGAACCGGGTCAGGTTGGCGCGGGCGATGCCCTCTGCCGAGGGACGCCAGATCGGCAGTGTGTCGTTCACGCCTCCACTTTATCGTGCGCGCGCGTGGCGACCAACCCTTCGACCGGCTTGCGCACCAGCGCCACGGCGACCAGCTCCGCCACGTCCTGCGAGCCCGTGGTCTCGTGTGCCTCTTTGGCCTTGAGCCCGTCGCCGACCATGACGGCGCAGTAGGGGCAGGCCGTCGCGATCACGCCGGGGCGTTGTGGCAGCGCCTGCTCGACCCGTGTCACGTTGATGCGGCGGCCGATGTGTTCTTCCATCCACATGCGCCCGCCGCCGGCGCCGCAGCACATCGCCTTCTCACGGTTGAGCGGGAATTCGAGTGGCACGTCGCGCGTGAGGCGCTCGAGGATGCGCCGGGGCGCCTCGTACTCGCCGTTGTGCCGTCCGAGGTAGCAAGGGTCATGCAGCATCACGCGCTCGAACGTCGGCTCGACTGCGATGCGCCTTTCGTCGAGCAGTCGCGCAATCAGCTGCGTGTGGTGCACGACGTCCCACTTGCCACCAAACGCGGGATACTCGTTGCGGAGCGAGTTGTACGCGTGCGGGTCGCAGGTCACGATGCGCTTGACGCCGAGGCCGTTGAAGGTCTCGACCAGGGTCGCGGCGAGCTGCTGGAACAGCATCTCGTTGCCGACGCGACGCACGCATTCGCCGGTCGTCGGCTCCTGCGCGCCGAGGATCCCGAAACTCACGCCGGCCTCGCGCAGGATCTCGACGAAGGCCCGCGCGATCTTCTGGCCGCGCACGTCGAACGATTCGGCCGAGCCCACGTAGAACAGGTACTCGACCTGCGCCAACTGCTCGGCGCTCGTGATCACCGGCACGTCGAGCCCACGTGCCCAATCGCCCCGCGTATCCGCCGGCAGGCCCCAGGGGTTCGACTGGACTTCGTAGGCATCGAACACGTTCTTGAGCTCGGTCGGGAACTCGCCGTCCATCATCACTCGGTGCTGGCGCAGGCGGAAGAACTTCGGCAGCAGCTCGAGTTCGATCGGGCAGGCCGCCTCGCAGTAACCGCAGGTCGTGCACGACCAGAGCGTGTCCTCGGCGATCACGTCGCCGACCAGCGGCGGCAGCGCTGCAAGCGATTCAGCGCGGCCTTCGACCAGCGTCTTGCGCTGTTCCAGCAGGTGGCGCTTGAGGTCGTCGTTGACCCATTTCATAGACAGCGGCTTGCCCGTGACGAACGCGGGGCAGGCGTCCTTGCAGCGCCCGCACTCAGTGCAGGTGAACGCGTCGAACGCATCCTTCCAGACGAGGTCCGCGACCGTCCGCGCTCCCACCTTGAGTTCGCTCGCGTCCGCGGAGTCGTCGAGCAGCGGGCTCAGGTCGACCGCGGGCACCTCGTTGGCCGGCTTGCCGCGGCGAAGGAACAACGCGGGCAGCGCGGTGACGATGTGGAAGTGCTCGCCGAGCGGCAACAGCACGAGGAAGGCGCAGACCGTGATCATCTGCGTCCAGTAGGCGAGCGCGGCGGCGACGCCCAGCGAGCCCTCCGTCCAGTGATCGACGAGCGACGATAGCCACCCGCCGAGCGGCGCGTGCGCGCGCTCGTGGGCGATTGCGGACACCGTGTCGGAGTGCTGCGCGAAACGGAACGCGTCGAACGCCAGGTCGGTCACCATGATGATCGCGATCAGCGACAGTACCAGCAGGCCTTCCCGGTTCGGCTCGAGTCGTTGCGGCTTGAGCACGAGGCGTCGATAGAACGCATAGCCGACCGCGACGAGCACGGCGGCCTCGACGAGGTCCTTCCAGAGCGTGAAGACGTCGCCGAGCGGGCCCGTGAACGCGTAGAGCTCGTCGAAGCCGATCACGATCAGCTGCACCTTGCGCACGAGCAGCGAGATGAAGCCTAGAAAGATCACCGCGTGCATCACGCCGGGCTTCCATTCGCCGCGGATCATGCGCTGCTGCAGCAGGCCGTTGCCGAGCACCGAGCGCAGGCGCGTCCACGGCTGATCCCAGCGCACCTCCGGAGCAAGCGCTGCCACGACGGCGAGTTTGCGCGCCGTGAAATAGCTGAACGCGAGGAAGGACGCGAGCAGCAGGACGCTGATGCCGATGGGACTCAAGCCTGCCGGCCTCCGGCCGTGAAAGGCGCGTTTGGCTAGTGATGGTGCACTGCACTATCACGAGCAGACTCAGGATGTACAATTCGGGTTTCCACGACAGGCCGCGATCCGACGGCGCACAGGGGACGGTCAAGAATGCAGCGCGAGGCGATGGAGTTCGACGTGGTCATCGTCGGGGCGGGGCCTGCGGGCCTGGCGGCGGCAATTCGCCTGAAACAGCTCGCCGCGGCGGCCGGCGGCGAACTCTCCGTGTGTGTATTGGAGAAAGGCTCGGAGCTCGGAGCTCACACGCTGTCGGGGGCCGTGATCGATCCGATCGCGCTCGCGGAGTTGTTTCCGGATTGGAGGGATCGGGGCGCGCCGCTCGAAACGCCCGTGCAGGAAGATCGTTTCCTCGTGCTCAGCAAGGACAAGGCGCACCGGATCCCGGGGTGGCTGTTGCCGCCACTGATGAGCAATCACGGCATGTACATCGCGAGTCTCGGCAACGTCGTGCGCTGGCTCGGAACGCGCGCCGAGGAACTCGGCGTCGACGTGTTCCCCGGCTTCGCCGCGGCCGAGGTGCTGTTCAACGACGACGGCTCGGTCAAGGGCGTCGCCACCGGCGACATGGGTGTCGGCAAGGACGGGCAGCCCAAGGACTCGTACGCGCCCGGCATGGAACTGCACGCCAAGTACACGTTCTTCGCCGAGGGTTGTCGTGGATCGCTCTCGCAGCAGCTGATGGGCCGCTACAACCTGCGCGACGGCGTCGACCCGCAGGTCTACGGCCTCGGCGTCAAGGAGCTCTGGCAGGTGCCCAAGGAAAAGCACCAGCCGGGACTCGTGATCCACAGCCAGGGCTGGCCGCTGCCCAACGACGTCGGCGGTGGGTCCTTCCTCTATCACTTCGGCGACGGCCTGATTTCCGTCGGCTTCGTGACGCACCTGAGCTACGCCAACCCGCACCTCTCGCCGTTCGACGAGATGCAGCGCTTCAAGACACACCCTGCGATCCGTGGTTACTTCGAGGGCGGCAAACGGATCGGTTACGGCGCGCGCGCGATCAACGAAGGCGGCCTGCAGTCGATTCCCAAGCTCTCGTTCCCGGGCGGTGCGCTGATCGGATGCAGCGCAGGCTTCGTGAACCTGCCGCGCATCAAGGGTTCCCACAACGCGATGAAGACCGGCATGCTCGCGGCCGAAGCCGCGTTCGCCGCACTGCAGGCCGGACGCGCGAACGACGAACTCCGCGAATATGCTGAAGCGTTCCGCAACTCGTGGGCGTGGCAGGACCTCAACAAGGTCCGCAACGTGAAGCCCGGCCTCAAGTGGGGCATGTGGCCCGGCACGGTGCACGGCGGCCTGCACATGTGGCTCAACGACCTCGGGCTCGGCGGCCTCGTCGGCTGGACCCTGCGGCACCGGCAGACCGACCACGCGGCGCTCCGGCCCGCGAGCGAGGTGCCGCGCATCGAGTACCCGAAGCCGGACGGCGTGCTGACGTTCGACCGTCTGTCGTCGGTGTTCCTGTCGGGCACGGCGCACGAGGAAGACCAGCCGGTGCACCTGCGGCTGCGCAACGCTTCGATCCCGGTCGAGGTGAACCTCGCGCGCTACGACGGTCCCGAGGCGCGCTACTGCCCGGCGGGCGTCTACGAGTTCGTCGCAGCCGAGGGCGGCGGCCAGCGGCTGCAGATCAACGCGCAGAACTGCGTGCACTGCAAGACCTGCGACATCAAGGACCCGCTGCAGAACATCCACTGGGTCACGCCGGAAGGCGGCGGCGGGCCGAACTACAGTTCGATGTGAGGAAGCGGATAGCGGATAGCGGATAGTTAGGAGGCGGCTCCGCCGCTTCTGCTGCGCGGAAGAGCGGTCTGGCGAGTGTCCTCGCTGGATGCCTTTCCCACTCACCGCTATCCGCTAGTCACTTCCTAGCGCGGCGCCATGCGGATCGCGCCGTCGAGACGCACCGTCTCGCCGTTCAGCATCGTGTTCTCGAGGATCTGCTGCACGAACTGCGCGTACTCGGCCGGCTGCCCAAGCCGCGGCGGGAACGGCACCTGCTTGCCGAGCGACGCCTTGGCCTCTTCCGGCAGCGCCGCGAGCAGCGGTGTCTCGAAGATGCCCGGAGCGACGGTCATG
>DASUMQ010000134.1:0-2652 GCA_036277615.1 Steroidobacteraceae bacterium | reverse complement strand
TTGGCCGTCATCGAGTCGCTCCGGTCTGCTGCTTCATCGTATTGCGGGGATCGCCGGGAGGATACAGGGGGCTGCCGTCGCGCAGCCTGAAGAACGGTACGTCGCTCGCGGGCGGCAGCGGCGTGCGACCGAGGACCAGGTCTGCGCCTTTCTCGGCGACCATCATCGTGGGCGCGAACGTATTGCCGTTCGGGACGTACGGGAATGCGCTCGCGTCGACCACGCGCAGGCCCTGCAGGCCGTGCACGCGCATCGAGTCGGGGTCGAGCACGGCGTCCGGACCGGTTCCCATCTTCGCCGTGCAGGTCGGGTGCAACGCCGTCTCGGCATCGCGACGGACCCAGTCCAGGACCTGCTCGTCGGTCTCGACCTGGGGTCCGGGCGAAAGCTCTCCCCCGCTGTATTCGTCGAACGCGGGCTGGCGCAGGATGCGTCGCGCGGTGCGAACGGCTTCGACCCACTCGCGTCGATCCTGGTCGGTCGAGAGATAATTGAACTGCAGCGCGGGCGCCACGCGGGGATCGGTGCTGCGGATGCGCACCGAGCCGCGCGCATCGGAATACATCGGCCCGACGTGCACCTGGTAGCCGAGTCCTGCCGCTGGGGCTGAGCCGTCGTAGCGGATCGCCATCGGCAGGAAGTGGAACATGAGGTTCGGATAGTCGACGTCGTCGTTGCTGCGACAGAACCCGCCGCCCTCGAAGTGATTCGTCGCGCCGATGCCGGAGCGCAGGAACAGCCATTCCACTCCCACGCCGAGCTTGCGCAGCCACCCGATGTGCGGGTTCACCGCGACTGGCTGCCGACACGCGTGCTGCACGTAGACCTCGAGGTGATCCTGCAGGTTGCTGCCGACGCCGGGGAGGTCGACGACGGGCCGGATGCCGAGACCCTGCAACAGGTCCGCGTCACCGACGCCGGACAGTTGCAGCAGTTGCGGCGTGTTGATCGAGCCGCCGCAGAGAATCACTTCCCCGGCGCGCAGGACCTGCTGCACGCCTTTGCGCATCGTGCATTCGACGCCGACGGTACGCGCGCCCTCGAACAGCACGCGCCGCACGAACGAGTACGGCAAGACTTTCAGGTTCGTCCGGTGCAATACCGGGTGCAGGTAGGCGCGTGCGGCACTGTAGCGCCGGCCGCGCCAGACGTTGCGATCGAACGTCCCGAAACCTTCCTGCCGGTAGCCGTTGACGTCGTCGGTCCGCCAGTACCCAGCCTGCTCGGCCGCACGAAAGAACGCGTCGAACAACGGGTTGGTCGCCGGGCCTCGCTCGAGCTTGAGCGGCCCGTCGCCGCCTCGCCAAGCGTCTGCGCCGGCAAGGCAGGTCTCCATCTTCCTGAAATACGGCAGGCAATGCGCATAGTTCCAGCGTTCCATGCCGGGGTCGCGCGCCCAGCGCTCGTAGTCGAGCGGGTTGCCGCGCTGGAAGATCATGCCGTTGATGCTGCTCGACCCGCCGATCACCTTGCCGCGCGCGTGCGCAATGCGGCGCCCGTGCATGTGCGGCTCCGGCTCGCTCGCGTACCGCCAGTCGTAGCGCGGATTGCCGATCGGCATCGAGAGCGCGGCCGGCATGTGGATCAGCGGGTCCCAGGCGAAGTCCGAGCGACCGGCCTCGAGCACGAGCACGGTGTGCGCCGGGTTCTCGCTCAGGCGATTGGCGAGCGCACACCCGGCCGAGCCGCCGCCGACGATCAGGAAGTCGTAATGCCGGGTCATCGGTGGCGCATCGTGCCCGGACCGCGCGGCTCAGGCAATCCGCGCACCCTGGCGGCGCAGTTCGGCCTGCAGCCGCGCCACGTCCAGGTCGTCGAACGACCGACTGGTCTTGACCGAGATCGCCGCCGCGGTGCCGGCGCCCTGCCCACTCACGGCGCAGCACATCATGTTGCGAACCGCCGCGTGCGAGACCTTGTCGCCGCCGATGATGCGACCGGCGGCGATCAGGTTCGCGACGCCCCGCGGCACGAGTGCACGGTACGGCACGTGGAAGTAACGTCCGGTGGTGGGCAGGATCAACAGGCCATAACCGTCGATGAATTCCGGGAAGATGCCGATCGAGTCGTCGAAGCGGCCTTGTTCGCGCACGTCGTGCGCCGTCAGGTTGTAGAGCGCGTCGATCTTGCGCGTGTCGCGCACGCCGAGGGTCATGCCGAAGTTGCGGAGTTTCGCCTGCTCGCAGCCCGGCATGAAGTGGCGCAAGGCGTTCACGGCGTGCACGGCCTGGCGCCGGCCCTCCATCTCGGCGTGCGTGAGGGCGTCGGGGTCGGTGCCGTCGGCGGCCAGGTGAACCAGGTTCAGGTAGGTCAGGTCGCCCTGGTCGCTGACCGCGCCCCACGTCCCGGCGATCGTCGCGAGCGATGCCGGGATGACGCCGGCCGCCACCGCCTGCTTGAAGGGTTTGCGCAGGAACGGCGAGAACAGCGCGTCTTCCTTGCCGGTCGTCTCGATCTGCCATTCACCGCCGCCCTTCCAGTCGTGGTAGGTCTGCGGGTCGGCCTTGACCGCGTCGAGGAAACGCCGCTTGTTCACGCCGGTCATCGAGAACATGACCGACACGGACATCATCTCTTCCTGCGCGGTCTTGCGCACCGCCGCGCCCGCCCGGGCGGCGACGTCGGCATCCCCGCTCGCGTCGACGACGCGCC
>DASUMQ010000133.1:0-14434 GCA_036277615.1 Steroidobacteraceae bacterium | reverse complement strand
CGCGACTGCGGCTGCGGCGAGAAGACGACGACCTTTTCCCAGGCGCTCTCGGGCGCGAACTCGACGTTGAGGCCCGGCAGGCTCTTGGTGTGTCCCTTGCCGGCCTCCCCGTCCTTGTCGATGAAGATGAACACCATCTGCGTCGCGAAGCCGACGCCCATGCCCCACGGGTCCGCCAGGCGGTCGTTCAACGTGACCTTGAAATCGAGGTTGTCGGTCCCGTCGACCGAGAACTCGACCAGGTCGAACGACCCGGGCGTGTAGACGGCGTCCGTCGGGTACGTATAGCCGCCGGGCCCCTTGTCGTCGCCGGTCGGGTCCATGAACTTGACGCCTTCGGCCCGGGCCGCGCCCGCCAGCGCCAGGCCCACCGCCACCGCACAGATCGAAACGCGAGCGCTGATCTTCATGTCTGTCACCCTCATGTTCAGCCCGTTGCACGTGCCCCGTTTCGGGGCGTGGTTCGTCATCCCTTCACGCCGCCGGCGGTGAGGCCGGAAACGAGGTATTTCTGCAGGAACAGGAACAGCACCACGACCGGGACCGACACGATCATCGACCCGGCCGCGAAATAGCCCCACTGCGACGTGAACCCGCCGACGAAGAACTTGAGGCCCACCGGGGCCGTGTACTTCGTCTCCTCCTCGAGGAACGTCGCCGCGAGGATGAATTCGTTCCAGCCCGTCATGAACGAGAAGAGCGCGGTGACCGCGACCGCGGGCTTGGCGAGCGGCAGGATGATCCGGAAGAAGATCGTCTGGCGCGAGGCGCCGTCCATGATCGCGGACTCCTCGATCTCGAGCGGGATCGTGTCGAAGTAACCCTTCAGCATCCAGACGCAGAAGGGTATCGCGGTCACGGAGTAGACGAGCACGAGGCCGAGGAAGGAATTTCCGAGCTTGAGCCAGCTCACGATGATGATGTAGAGCGGCACGAGCAGCAGCGTGCCCGGGAACATCTGCGAGACCAGGAACGACATCATGCCCGCCCGTCGTCCCGGGAACCGGAAGCGCGAGAACGCGTAGGCCGCGGTGCAGGCGAGGAACACGCCGACCACGGTGGTCGCGAGCGCGACGATCGCGCTGTTCACGATCCAGCGCAGGAACGGCTGCTCGGTCAGCACGTCGGAGAAGTTCGCGAGCGACCACTGCGCCGGCCAGGGGAGCACGGCACGTAACCGGTCCACGAACCCGGGGTCCGGCGGCACGTCGGCGAACGCGAGGTTCTGCGTGCCGGAGAACGCCACGCTGATGACCCAGAGCACCGGGTAGATCGCGAGCAGCGTGAACGCGATCAGGAACACGTGCAGCAACACGTGCGACCGGTCGGCCCGGACCGCGGGGGTGCTCATGCGTTCACCGCCTCGGTCGCCCGCGTCATCCTGGTCTGGAACACGCCGTAGACGAGCAGGATCAGGAAGATCACGGTCGAGTACGCGGCCGAATAGGCGTAGCGGTACTCCTCGAACGCGATCTTGTACGCCTTGGTGATCAGGATCTCGTTGGCGCCGGCCGGCTCGCCGCCCGAGACGAGGTAGATGACGTTGAACATGTTGAAGGTCCAGACGACCGAGAGGATCACTGCCGGCACCAGCGTGGGCTTCAGCAGCGGCAGCGTGATGCGCCAGAACTGCTGCGAGCGCGTCGCGCCCTCGACGGTGGCGGCCTCGTACATGTCCTGCGAAATCGACTGCAGGCCGCCGAGGATCACGACCATCATGAACGGGAAGCTGAGCCAGCCGTTGGTCGCGAGCCCCGTCATGAACGAGGAGAACACACCGTCGAACCACGCGACCGGCTCGCCGCCGAACATCTGGATCGCCTGGTTGACCGCGCCGAACTGCTGGTGGAACAGCGCCTTCCAGATCAGCGCGGTGATGTAGTTCGGGATCGCCCACGGCAGGATCAGCAGCACGCGGTAGATCGCCTTGAACTTGAGTCCCGGCGTGTTGAGCGCGAGCGCGAGGATCATGCCGAGCGTGACGCCGAGGGCCACGTTCGAGGCCGTCCAGCAGATCGTGATGAACAGCGTCCAGTAGAAATTCTGGTAGTTGATCGACCAGCCCTCGACCGTCCGCCGCGCGACGTCGAAGTCGCCGAGGATGTCCGCGTAATTCTGCAGGCCGACGAAGAGCTCGGTCAGCGGCTGGTTGGTGTTGAAGATGGTCTGGCCCGTGAACGACAGCGTGATGCCGTACGCGAACGGGAAGAACACCAGCACCAGCATGCCCACCATGGCGGGCGTGACGTAGAGGTACGCGTAGCGGTACTCGCTCACCGTCTCGCGCAACCTGCGTGCCGCGCCCAGCGCGAAGAACGCGAGGATCGCGATGCCGAGCACGAGGTTGCCGCTGAACGCGCGGTCGAGCGGGGCTCGCATGCGCGCAGCGGCGGCGGCGCTCGCCCGGTCGTCGACCGTGCCGTCCGCGCGCAGCAGGTTGCGCGGCCGCTGGAAGACGTCGACGTCCCACGGGTTTGCGGCGCCCCCGGCGCCCGTCACGGCACCGGAAGCCTCCGGACCGAGCACCCGGGTGCGCAGGTCCTGGTAGTCCTGCGCAACGGCCTGGTTGCTGGCGGCGACCCTTGCCTCGGCCGCGTCGATCGCGCGGCTCGAGTAGAACCACCACGTGGCCGCGAAGAGCGCGAGCGCGACTCCGAAGGCAATCCAGCGCTGCGCCCGCGTCGTCGGTGCGACGCCACGCTGCAACAGCAGCGCCAGCAACCAGAACGCGGCCACCGGCAGCACGACCAGCAGCGCCCACGGCATCGGTTTCGCCCCGGTCACGACCTCGGGCAGCGGACGTTCGTGCTGGACGATGCCGGCCACGGCGCCGTCGACGAGGTAAGGCACGGTGACGCGCAGGCGCCCCGCCGCCGGGCGGGCGACGTCGATCTGCGCCTTGCGGAACACGCCCTCCGAGGTGTTGGTGTCGATCGCGGCCCGCAGTTCCTGGCCGAGGTCGAACAGCCACTTTTCCTCGCGGGACAGCCGGCGCGGCAGTTCACCGCGCAGGTCCGTCGCGCGGGTCGACGCGAGCAGCCGGGCACCGCTCAGGCGGAGGACGAGCACGTTGTCGTCGCCGGGCGATGCCGCGACCCAGTCGGCCATGGCCGACTGCAACGCCGTGGTGTCGTCGGGGTTCGCGGCGACGAGCCCCGCGACCGCCTCGGCGAGCGCGGACGCCTCGAGGATCGCCACGCGTCCCTGCGTCTGCGCCGTGACCTCCGCGCCCGCCTGGCTCGCGAACCAGCGGCCGAGCAGCGCCATCGCGAGCAGCGCCAGCAGCAGGCCGAGTGCGGCCGGCTGCAGCAGGAACCGCCGCGCGCGCCGGGCCGGCGTGTCCGCCACCTCGTGCCGCACCGCGCGGATGTTGCCTGCGATCTGGTTCACGTGCCGGCGTCCGTTCAGCGACCCTTGCGCAGCTTCGCGATGTTGCCCTTGACCGTCTCCTGCGCTTCCTTGAGCGCGGCCTCGGGCGTGGCCGAGCCCTTCACGATCTTGTTCATCGCCGTCGTCACGGGCGACCACATAAGCGTCATCTCGGCGTAATTCGGCATCGGCACCGCCGTATCGAGCTGCTTGCGGAAGCCCTGCAGCGTCGCGTTCTTCGCGACGCGCGGATCCGTGTAAACGGCCTTGTTGGTCGGCAGCTGGCCGCCCTCGAGCGCGAGCACGACCGCGGCGTCCGGCGAGACGAGGTACTCGGCGAACTTGTACGCCTGTTCCTTGTGCTTCGAGCCCGCCGAGACGTAGACACCCTCGACGGTGAGCCAGGGCTTCATCGGCTTGTTGCCCGCCTCCGAGACGAGCGGCAGCGGCGCGATCGCGTACTTGACCTTGTCCTGCACCTCGCCGAGGAACCACGGGCCCGAGAACACGATCGGCGCCTTGCCCTCGTTGAACAGGCTCGCGATCAAGGTCGACGACGGATCGGCCGGCAGGATGCCGTCCTGCTTGTACCACTTGAGCATCGTCTTGACGGCGGCGACGTTCTGCGGCGAATCGATGACGGGCGCCGCCCCCGACGCGAACACCTGGCCGCCGAACGCGTTCATGAGCGCGGCGTGGAAGAAGTAGTTCGAGTATTCGTACGCGAGTCCGAACCGGCCGGTCGAGGCGTCGGTCATGCCCTTGGCGAGCTTGACGAGTTCGGCGGTGGTCTTCGGCGGCGTCTTCACGAGCGCCGTGTTGTAGATCATCGCGATCGACTTGTAGTTGAGCGGCAGGCCGTAGACCGTGTCGCGATAGGTCATCGCGGTCATCATCCCGGGGACCAGCGACGCGGTCGTCTTGTCCTCGAGGAAGAAGTCGATCGGCTCGATGGTCTGGCCGGCCTCGACCCATCCGCCGAGGCGGTCCTGCGCGAAGATGAAGACGTCCGGACCCTTGCCGCGCGGTACGGCGGCCGTGATCTTGTCGGCGTACGCGTCGTAGGGCACCGCGAGCGTCTTGACCGCGATGTCCTTCTGTTTCGCGTTGAACTGCCCGACGACCTTCTCGAACGCGGCCTTTTCGTCGCCGCGATAGGCGTGCCACACGGTGATCTCGGTCGCAGCCCCGGCGGCCGCGCCGAACGAGAGACCGGCGGCGGCGATCAGGGCGCCGAGCCCGCGGCCGAGGAACTGCCTGCGATTGGTCGTCGTCATGCTCGATGCTCCGTTCCTTGCGGGCCTCAGCCCGCGATGCGCTGTTCGGTCTGCGGGTCGAAGAGGTGCATCGCCTCGGCGTTCATGACGAGGTCGATGCGGTCGCCGAACGTCGGGATCCGGTGCGCGCCGAGCTTGGCGATCACGATGTCCTCGCCGCAGCGGAAATGCACGATCACCTCGTGCCCGATCGTCTCGATGATCTCGACGGTGCCGCCGAGCGGGGCCGTCAGTGTCCACCCGTGCGCGGACGGCTCGCCGACGTGCTCGGGGCGGATGCCGAGCAGCAGTTCGCGGCCGGCGTACGGCTTGACCTCTGCCTGCAGGTTGGCGGGCACCGGCGTCGAGAAGCCCTGCGCCTGCAGCGCCGTGCCGTCGGCGTTCGCCGTGACCCGCATCATGTTCATGTTCGGCGTGCCGATGAACTTGGCAACGAACACGTTCTGCGGCCGGTCGTAGAGCTCGAGCGGCGTGCCGACCTGCTTCAGGTTGCTCTTGCGGTCCTTGCCCATCGGCGCGAGCACGGCGATGCGATGACCGAGCGTCATGGCCTCCACCTGGTCGTGCGTGACGTAGACCGTCGTGGTCTTGAGCCGGTGCTGCAGCTTGGCGAGTTCCGCGCGCATCTGCACGCGCAGCTCGGCGTCGAGGTTCGACAGCGGCTCGTCGAACAGGAACACGGAGGGCTTGCGCACGATGGCCCGGCCGAGCGCGACGCGCTGGCGCTGGCCGCCCGACAGTGCCTTCGGCTTGCGGTCGAGCAGCGGCTTGAGGCCGAGGATGCCGGCCGCCTCGTCGACGAGCTTGTCGATGTCGCCCTGCGGCACCTTGCGGATCTGCAGGCCGAACGCGATGTTCTCGCGCACGGTCATGTGCGGATACAGCGCATAGCTCTGGAACACCATCGCGACGTCGCGGTCCTTCGGGTGCACGTCGTTGACCACGCGGTCGCCGATCGTGAGCTGGCCTTCGCTCGGTTCCTCGAGCCCCGCGATCATGCGCAGCGCCGTCGACTTGCCGCAGCCCGAGGGGCCGACGAACACCATGAACTCGTGGTCGTGGATCGCGAGGTCGAGGTTTTCGATCACGCTGACGTCGCCGAAGCGCTTGGCGATGCCCTGGAATGCTATGCGTGCCATTGCGCTGCCTCGGCCCCCATTGCCCTTATCCGGTGGTCTCGCGCACGAACACGCGCGCCTGCCGTGCAGGCACCGTCACGGCGAGCTGGTCGCCCGCCAGTGTCGCAGCCGCACCCGTCACGGCGTCACTCACGCGACCGCCCCGCCACGTCACCGGCGCGGGTACGCTCACGCTCACGTCGGTCTTGCCGCGATTCACGGCAACGACCACCGCGTTGCCGGACGCGGCGTCGGCGCGCTCGAACACGAGCAGGTCGCCGTCGGACGATAGACGCCTGTAACCGCCCTGCGACAGCGCGGGGTTCCGGCGCCGCGCCTCGATCAGCTTGCGGTAGTACTCGCGCAGCGCTTCGTCGCGCGCGATGCCCTTGCCGGGCTGCACGTCACGCCTGCCCCACGGCATGTCGCCACGGTTGACGGGCCAGACGCTCCCCTGCCGTCCCACTTCCTCGCCGTAATAGATCGTCGGGATGCCGAGCGAGGTCATCTGCAGGGCGACGCAGAGACGAAACGCGTCGACGTCGCCGTCGAGGTTGTGCAGCGCCATCGGCTCGTCGTGCGAGGAGAGGTAGTGCGCGAGGTGGTAACCGTTACGGACCTTGTGGCGCTTCTCGAGGTACGAGGCGAACGCGATCGTCCGTCCCTTGCCCTGCACGAACGACTCGCAGCTGCCCTTGAACGTGAAATCGAAACCCGCGTCCATCTCGTCGCCAACGAAGTAGTCGTCGAGCACCTGTGCCGAGCCGCCCCAGACTTCGGCGAGCAGGAAGAAGTCGCGTCCGAGCCGCGTGCGGGTCTCGGCGCGGTGCTTCTGCCAGAACGCGTGGTCGATGTGCTTGACGGTATCGAGCCGGAACCCGTCGAGCCCGGTGCGCTGCGCCAGCCCCAGGTGCGCGTCGAACAGGTGCTGCTGCACTTCGGGCAGTTCGGTCCGGAGGTCCGGCAGGCCGCCGACCTGGCAGTTCAGTTCGTCGACGGCGCAGTCGACCGGCCGGGTGCGGATCCAGCCCGCCGTAGCCGGGTCCTTGACGTAGCCGGCGTCGTAGCCCACGTGGTTGTAAACGACGTCCAGCAGCACTTTGATGCCGCGCGCGTGCGCAGCGTCGACGAGTTGCTTCAGCTCCGCCTCGGTGCCGAACCGCGGATCGACCTTGGTGAAGTCGTCGGCCCAGTAGCCGTGGAATGCACAGTGCTCGAACCAGCCGCCCGGCACGGAGATTCCCGCCGGGGGCTGCGCGGGCGGGCAGAAGTCGATCTGCCGCACGACGGGCGTGAGCCAGATCGCCGTCGCGCCGAGCGAGGCGACCTCGTCGAGCTGGCGGGTGAGACCGACGAAGTCCCCGCCGTGAAAGCCCCCCGGGTTCGCGCGAGCGACGTTCGTGTCGTTCGCACCGGAGCCGTTGGCGAACCGGTCCAGGATCACGAAGTACAGCACGGCGTCGGCCCAGTTGCGCTGCGGCGTGACCTTGGCAGCGCCGGACGCCGCTACGGGTGCGTCGGGGGTGCTGACGCCGGTGGCGGCACAGCCGTGCAGGCCCAGGCCGGCGACCAGGAGGCACGCCGCGACCGTGGCGCGGCATCGGGGCGAGGCCGACACCAGTCGAGTACGACCCGTCCGTCGCTCACTCCTTGTGCGCATGACCGAGTTCGACCTGGTGTTGTAGTTCTGCCGCGGCCAGGAATTGCAGTGTCTTGGCAGCGTTGCACGGTGCATTGCAAAAAAGCAATCCTGAACAATCGCTGTTTCGCGCAGCGTCGCGGCGCTGACGAACCTCAAGAGCGCATGCCGCGCGGCGAAGATCAGAAGATCGTGTAGATCAGCGAGGCCAGCGCCGACTGTTGGCTGATCACGACAAGACCGCCGAGCAGCACGAGCACGAGAATGATCGGCAGCAGCCAGAACTTCTTGCGCACGCGCATGAACTGCCACAGGTCGCGCAGGAACTCCCCCATCAGAACGGCTCCTCCAGGCGCATCTCGTGGTCGGGCGGCACGGTCACGCGGTACGTGGTCGCCCGGGCGTCGAAGCCGGTGACGTACTGCAGCTTGCCGAGGCGACGCAGGACCCAGCCGACCGGCAGCAGGATCGCAAAAAACACGGTGCCGAGCAGCAGCCACGTGTTGAGCCACGCCAGCACGCGCGCGAGCGGCAGGAACGCGCGGTGCAGGGGCAGGATCGCAGGCGGGTGCGCCCACGCGATCACCACCAGGAACCAGGCGACGAT
The DNA here is from genome assembly GCA_036277615.1 of Steroidobacteraceae bacterium. GTDB lineage: Bacteria > Pseudomonadota > Gammaproteobacteria > Steroidobacterales > Steroidobacteraceae > RPQJ01. Next base: position 6,424 of record DASUMQ010000133.1, on the reverse strand, counting down.
CAGCGGCCACAGCGGTTCCGGCCGGTCGCGGAGCCAGGGCAGGAGCCACCAGAAGACCACGACGAGCACGAGCGCGATGCCCAGCGCGAAGAAGCGCAGCTCGCGGCGATCGTTGCGGGTGAGTGCGTGCATCAGTCGGCCTCGAACGCCCGCGCCGCCGCCGCGGTGAGCGGATGCCCAGGGGGTTGATGCCGCCGGTCGAGCAGGCGGTTGCCCAGCACGAGGTAATCCATGCCGGTCGCCATGAAGCACCGGAAGGCGTCGACCGGCGTGCAGACGATCGGCTCCCCGCGGACGTTGAACGAGGTGTTGACCAGCACGGGCACGCCCGTCTTGCGCTCAAACGATTCGATCAGGCGTCGAAAACGCAAATTCGTGCTGTGATCTACCGTCTGGACCCGCGCGCTGTAGTCGACGTGCGTGATCGCGGGCAAGCCGGATTCGATGCGCTCGAGCCGCTCGAATCCCTGGCCAGGCGCCGTGCTGCTCCCGCCGGGCCGGTCCGCCACCGGGGCGACCACCAGCATGTACGGACTCGGGCCGTCGAGATCGAAGAACTCCGACGCGCGCTCCTCAAGCACCGCCGGAGCAAAGGGGCGGAACGATTCCCGGAACTTGATCTTGAGGTTCAGGGCTCGCTGCATGTCGGGTCTCCGCGGGTCGGCCAGGATCGAACGGGCACCCAGCGCGCGCGGGCCGAACTCCATCCGCCCCTGCACCCACCCGACGACCGCGCCGTTCGCGAGCAGGGCTGCGACGCGCTCCGCGAGCGCGGCCTCGTCTTCGAGCGTCTCGTGCGGGAGCCTCTCCTGCTGCAGGAACGCCCCGAGCGCCTCATCGTCAGTCGCGGGACCGAGCAACGCACCCGCCATGGCGTCAGGCTTCGATGGCGTCCGCGGCGCCTCCGGATTCCGCGCGTGCCAGGCCACGAGCGCCGCGCCGAGCGCGCCGCCGGCGTCGCCCGCAGCAGGTTGCACCCACACGTCGTCGAACACGCGTTCACGCACCAGCAGCCCGTTGGACACGCAATTGAGCGCAACGCCGCCCGCGAGGCACAGGTGACGCTGGCCCGTCTCCTCGCGCAGCGTCCGTGCGAGACGCAGCACGATCTCGTCGGTGACGTGCTGGATCGACGCCGCGACGTCCATCGTGCGCTGGTCGATCGGTTGCTCGGGCGCCCGTGGCGGCCCGCCGAACAACGCGTCGAAACGTCCGTTGGTCATGCGCAGCCCGGTCGCGTACTCGAAGTAACGCATGTCGAGCCGGAAGGTGCCGTCGGGCTTGACGTCGACGAGGTGCTCGCGGATCGCCTCGGCATAGCGCGGCGTACCGTACGGCGCCAGCCCCATCATCTTGTATTCGCCCGAGTTGACCTTGAAGCCGGTGTAGTACGTGAACGCGGAGTAGAGCAGCCCGAGTGAATGCGGAAAGTGCTGCTCCCAGAGCGGCGTCAGCGTCGCGCCGTCGCCGAGCCAGGCCGACGAGGTGGCCCACTCGCCCACGCCATCGAGGCAGAGCACCGCAGCCGAGTCGAACGGGCTCGGATAGAACGCCGAGGCGGCGTGGGAAAGGTGGTGCTCGCTGAAGAGCAACGGCGGCGGCGTGCCCCACGGGCCACAGAGGTCCGCGAGCCTTCGCCGCAACTCCGACTTGAGGAACAGCTTTTCCTTGAGCCACACCGGCATCGATGCGACGAACGAACGCAGCCCGCGCGGCGCACAGGCGAGATACGTCTCGAGCAGGCGCTCGAACTTAAGGAACGGCTTGTCGTAGAACACGACCGCGTCGAGGTCGCGCAGTCGCAGGCCCGCGTGCTCGAGACAGAAACGCGCGGCGTGCTCGGGGAAACCGGGGTCGTGCTTGCGTCGCGTGAAGCGTTCTTCCTGCGCGGCCGCGACGATGCACCCGTCGACGACGAGGGCGGCGGCAGCGTCGTGATAGTATGCGGACAGTCCGAGAATTCGCTTCAAAGCCGCTCCTCGCGAGCGAGCGAATCTACTAGAAACGTCGATTCTCGTCCTCGGGGGGCCGCGTGCAACGTCAGCGCCTGCTGTGGCTGATCACGGTGCTGTCGCCGCTCGTCCTGCTCGCGGCCGTGGAAGGCGCGCTGCGTCTCGCGGGCGTGGGCGCACTCGAACCGCTGTTCGTTCCGGTCGCGAGCGCGCCGGGATACCTGCAACCGAACCCCGACGCCATTCGACGCTTCTTTCCCGACCCGTCGCGCGCGCCGGACGTCAGCATCGACACGACGTGGTTCCCGGCCCGCAAGGACGCAAGCACGCTGCGCATCTTCGTGCAAGGTGAATCGAGCGCGGCCGGTTTTCCGTACGGCCGCTGGGCCTCGCCTGCGGCGATGCTGCAGCAACGCCTGCAACGGTCGTACCCCGATCGCAACGTCGAGGTGGTCAACACGGCCATGGCGGCCGTGACGAGCTACGTGCTGCTCGACTTCGCCGACGAGATCATCGCCCAGCAACCCGATGCCGTGGTCATCTACACCGGCCACAACGAGTTCCTCGGCATCGGCGGGGTGGGCTCCTCCCTCGTGAGCGCGCGATCGCCCGTCGTGGCGCGGGCGATCGCGTCGCTGCGGCGCCTGCACGTGTACCGGGCGCTCGAGCGCACGCTCGGACCTGTGCTCGGACCGGAGCAGGACCCGCTCTCCGACCGTGGGGGCACACTGATGGCGCGCGTCGCGAAGGAACGGTCCATTCCGCTCGACTCCGGGCTGTTCGTACGCGGCGAGCGCCAGTTTCGCGGCAACCTCGACCGGCTGCTCGCCAGGTACGCGCAGGCCGGCGTGCCGGTCTTCGTCGGTACGCTCGCCAGCAACCTGCGCGACCAGCCGCCGTTCGTCAGCGTCGTCGACGCGGGACCGGACTCGGCCGCGGTTCGCTACGAGACGGCGCGTCGCCGCGACCGCGACGGCAAGTACGCCGAAGCGCTGGTCGAATACACGGCCGCGAAAGACCTCGACGGATTGCGCTTCCGGGCGCCGGAATCGTTCGACACCGTGATTCGCGACGTGGCGAAGCGGCGGGGTGCGACCGTCGTCGACGTGCGCGGCGCGCTCGCCAACGCGGCGCGGGACGGCATCGTGGGCGCCGACCTGATGCTCGAGCACGTGCACCCGAACGTGGAGGGCTACTTCCGGCTGGCGAGTGCGTTCTATCCAGCGCTCGTCGCCCGGGTCGGTCAGCCGACCGTCGCCGTCGATGACGCGATGGCTCGCGCGGAACTGCCGGTCACCGAGATCGACCGGCTGCACGGGGAGTACCGCGTCGCGGTCCTGCGTAATGACTGGCCGTTCGTGCCGGAGCGGCGGGACACGAACATTGCCGCGGCGACGAACCGGATCGAGGAGATTGCGCAAGCCTGGTTCGTCGGCAGGTTTTCCTGGGCAGATGCAATGAAGGAAGCACTCGGCGAGTATCAACAGCAGGGCGACGTGGCGGAGGCGGCGCGGGTCGCGGTGAACCTGGCCGATGCCTACGTCGCTTCCGCCAAGACGCAGTACGCCGCAGGTCAACTGCTCCTGCGCGCGAATGCCGCAGCGCGCGGACTGCACTACCTGCAGCGCGCTGTCCGCCTCGACCCGGCCACGATCGAATACCAGATGTCCGTAGCCCAGGCGCAGTTCATGCTCGGGCGGATCGAAGACTCGATCGCGACGCTCGAACGGGTATTGCTGCAGCATCCAGGTGAGTCGCGCGCCGAGTATTGGCTCGGCGAGGTCAAGCGGCGGGCGCCGGCCCCGTGACGCGATGTCGTATCCGGGATCACTCCCCTGTTTGCCGTGAAGACGAGAGTGTGTTGACGGCTACCGCCAGAACGGCGTGTCGTCAGTCGCGGGCAGGAAGAACCCGGCGATAGCGGCACGCGCGAATGCCGCGTTGCGCTTGACCACGCTGACGCGGTGCCAGACGCCGCCCTTCATGAAAACCATGCGATTCGGCTTGGCGAACACGAACTCGGTGTTCGTCGCGCCGTTCATGAGCATTTCGGACAGATCGTCCTTGGTGAGCACGTCCCAGGTTTCGCGCACCGTCTCGACGCGCCCCTCGCGCATGTGTCGTTTTTCCGGCAGCCGCGAGCGCGGCAGCACGTCCTCGACGATCATCAGCTCGCCACCCCACGACGCGTGCCAGCGTGGGTGGACGTAGTAGCTGTAGGCACCGGCGAAGCGACCTTCGTCGTCGTGCCAGTCGAGCCCCGACCCGGGAGGATGGAGGTACGTCCGGGCCGTGACATACGTGTCGGCCACGTGCTCGCGGTAGAACCTCGATTCGAGGATTTTCTTCAGCAGGATGTCCAAAGCCGTACCGGTGGGATACGCGCGACGCGGATCCTGCGGATGCATTTCCCTGCCCCTCGTGTAGACCGTTTCGCCCGTCTGCCAAGGCATCTCGTCCCCGAGGTCCCAGGGCTTGATCCACTTCGGGTTGCGCGCGTAGTCGTTGCGGGCGGCGTATTCGATCATCAGCTGGAACTGCTCGGGCGGCAGCACGTCGTCCAGGATGACGTAGCGATCGGTCTGCTTCACGACACGCATTGCGACTCCCGTTGCATCACTTGCCTGTCATCTGGTCGAGTACCTGCCGAGCCGTCGGGTTGCCGGGTTCCAGTGCCAACACCTGCGTCAGTGCGGCGCGCCCCTCGTCGCTGCGTCCCGTCAGCAGCAGCCCGTGCGCGTGCACCAGTAGATGGTTGACGTTGCGCGGCTCGCGTTCCACGGCACGCCGTGAGTAACGCAGGGCGTCGGCGGGACGGTCCCGGGAAATCAACGCGGCGGCTGCGTCGAACTGATACGGACCGGTGAACGGGAAGGCGTCGGCCAAGATCAGCGTGGTTCGCGCGTACTCTTCGGTGTTGCCGGTCTCGAGGTAGTAGCGACGCAATGAATCATGCGCCTCCGGCCAGGCGATCCGTTGCCGATACAGCTTCTGCGCGATTCGCTCGCCCTCGGAAGCCGGCACGGGTAACTCGATTGGTGCGCCCTGCGTGACGAAGGGCCAGGCGCTGCGCACGCGTCTTATCTTATATTCGCCCAGCCAGCGGTCGACGTCGCTGACGGGCATTTCACGTCGAGCCTGGCTGTCAGGCACCGCCACGTCCGGCGACCCTGGCAGCCCTGCACGGATCATCTCGTCGAAGAACGCGTCCGCCAGCAGGAAGTAGCCGTCGAGGTTGGGATGCACATGCTCGTGCATCAGGTTCGAGCCGACGAGCCCGTTCGGACTGGCGGAAACGAAGGCGTCGTGCACCTCCACCAGCCGCGCGCCACGGCGCTCCGCGACTCGCTGCAGCACGTCGTTGAAATGCGCAGGCGCACGGAACCGGAGCGGATCGAGATCGCGCGCCCACGCGTAGCCATCTCGTGCCCCGTCCAGGTGCCCAGCGGCCTCGGCATCCTGCGCGGCCTCGTACGCGGTCCTGGCCGCACTGGCCGCCTCGGCTGTGATCCCTGCGAGGACGGCAAGCGGTACCTGGTCACGCTCGTTACTGACGAGAGTGCCGATGAAGACCGGAACGTCCGCTTCCTGGTACTTCTGCAGCAGCCTATCGAGGTTCGACTCGAACTGCTCCAGCCCCGCCTGGTACATCGGCGACCGGAGGGGAATCGAGCGCTCGCCTGCGACAGCGGCCATCAACGTGTCGCCGGCCCCGGTGCGATCCATCGGTGCCCGCGTCGAGAAACCGGTGTGGACGCTGCTGAGCAGTTGGAACAACCGCAATTCGCGTGCCCGGAGAAAAGCTCGCGTGAGCCAGGGTTGCGAGGACATTCGCATGGTCGAGCCGACGCCGAGTATGCCGAGGAACTCGTTGTGCCCGACGTAGATGACGACGGCGTCTGGCTGCTGCGCGATGATTTCGTCGACAAAGTCGAGCAATGCGTACGTCGTGACTGCCGCCATTGCAGTGGAGACGACCTCAATCTCGCGCGTAGGGAACGCCCGCTCGAGCCGCTGGTCGAGCACGCCCGCGAGTGAAGCGCCCAGGCCGTAGGGAAAGCCGGCCGCGCTGGATTCGCCCTGCACGAAGACGCGGAACGTGCCGGGCGTTTTCCGCGCGCGGAAGAACGCCGTCTCGATGCTGACCTGCGGCGCCTGGCCCGGCTCGGTGAAAAACCGCGTGACGGCGCGCGGATTCGCGAGCAGGTATTCGGGTCGGTCGGGACTTGCAATGAACAGCGGCTCCAGGTCGCGACCGAACCCGGCGACCCTCAAACCGCCCTCCGTCAGCGCAAGCAGCACGACCGGCAATGCGAGCACGATGAGCCACATCGCGCCCCTGCGGGTGCGCGACCGCGGCTCCGTCGATGCCGGAGCTTGCATCGCGGACGGCGATGCGGCAGCGATGTGGGGTCGATTCCGGTAGCGCTTGCGACTCACGAGGCGTCGATCACGGTGGAAAAAGAACGGCC
>DASUMQ010000132.1:0-7967 GCA_036277615.1 Steroidobacteraceae bacterium | reverse complement strand
ACCGCCTGCCCGTGCGCCCACGTTTCCATCTGGCGTGCACTGATGAACGAGCGTGCACTCATGTCGGGGCCGAACCACGGCAACCGCAGGCTGGGGTCGAGGTCGCGGAACACCGCGGCGAGGGTCGTGTACTGCGCGCGCCAGCGTTCGAGCAATGCATCGCCGCTGCAACCCTGCAACCACGCGCGGGTGTACTGGGCAAACGACTGCCCGCCGGCGAGCGCCGCCATGACCCGGTGCCGGAATGCCTCGGCCTGTTCGCGACTGCGTGCGGCGAGCTCAGCCGCGTAGTCGAACATGTAGAGGTGGCCGAGCACGTCGTCGAACGTCCATTGCTTGAATTGCGTCGGCGTCCGCCAGGCCGCCGGCGGCGCTGCGACCAATGCGGCGTCGAGCACCGCACACTCGTCACGGTAATCGAGCGCTTGCGGTGTACTGGGCGCGGTGTCGTTCATGGCGATCGTTCGTATGTTCGACGCGGCTCAACCCGCCGCCGCCGCGACGGGCGACGGCTCACGATCGTGGCGCCGGGTTGGTGCAACGGCAAGGTCCACCATCCCATACAACGTCGTGCGCTGGCGCGGTGCACGCCCGATCGAGCGGATCGCTGCCTCGAGCGTCGCCGCTTCCATGGCCTGGCCGTTGACGCCGCCGGCGGCGCGCGTGATGGATTCGTTCATGAGGACGCCGCCGAAATCGTTCGCGCCGGCCTGCAGCGCGAGCAGTGCACCGTCGCGGCCGAGCTTGACCCAGGACGCCTGCACGTTCTGCATCAGCGGGTGCAGCACGAGGCGCGCGACCGCGTGCATCAGGATCGCCTCGCGAAAACTCGGCCCCGACCGCGCGAGGCCGCGTCGCCACAGCGGCGCTTCCATGTGCACGAACGGCAGCGGCACGAACTCGGTGAATCCTTGCGTCCGCGCCTGCAGGTCGCGCACCGCCAGCAGGTGGCGCGCCCAGTGCACGGGCCGCTCGACGTGCCCGAACATGATCGTCGCGGTGCTCCGAAGGCCCACGCGGTGGGCGGTCCGCATGACGTCGAGCCACTCGGCGGTGGATAGCTTGTCGGGGCAGATCACCGCCCGCACGTCGTCGCAGAGGATTTCCGCCGCGGTGCCGGGCAGCGTGCGCAAGCCGGCATCGCGCAGCCGCCCCAGATACGACTCGAGCGTGAGCCCGAGCGTGCGTGCGCCGTGGACGATCTCGAGTGGCGAAAACGCGTGCACGTGCACGCCGGGGGCCACACGCCGCGCAGCGGCGACGATCTCGAGATAGGTCTCGCCGGTGAACTTCGGGTGGATGCCGCCTTGCAGGCAGACTTCGGTGGCGCCCCGCCCGGCCGCCTCGACGACGCGCCGCTCTATTTCCTCGAGATCGAGCGTGTAGCCCGGGCCGCGCAGGCTCCGTGCGCCCCGACCCTTCGCGAATGCGCAGAACCCGCACGAGTAGCTGCAGACGTTCGTGTAGTTGATGTTGCGGTTGACGACGTACGTCACGTCCGCGCCGACCGTCGCGGCGCGCAACTCGTCGGCGGCACGCACGACTGCCGCGAGCTCCGACCCGTCCGACGCGAACAGCGCGACGATGTCGCGCTCGCGCAGTCGTTCGCCGCGACCCGCTCGACGCAGCACCTCCTCCATGCGCCCACCGCCCCGGATCGCGGCCCCGCGGCTGCGCACGAGCGCCGCATGCGGCTCCGGCGGCGCATCGCCGGCACCCGCCGACCAGCGCGGATCCCTGCGATAGCCGTCCGCGTCGATGCGGCGCACGACGGGTGTCCGAAGTGCGGTGTCGAGCCACCGCTCGCGGTCGAGCGCGAACGCCGGGGCGATCGCGAGCCGCTCGACCAGCGCGCGCCCCGCCGCGGCCGTCGTGGCCTCGAGCGCCACGAGCTCGGGCCACGGAGCCTCGGGATTGACATGGTCGGGCGTCACCGGCGACACCCCGCCCCAGTCGTTGATGCCCGCAGCGATCAGGTCGTGAAGGCGGCCGGGGCTGAGGTTCGGCGGCGCCTGGATCGACATCGACGGCCCGAACAGCAGCCGCGTGACGGCAATCGTCCATAGCAGTTCCTCGACCGCAGGCTCGGGATGACGCGCCATGCGCGTGCCCGGCTTGGCGCGGAAGTTCTGGACGATGATTTCCTGGACGTGACCGTAGCGCTCGTGCAGGTCGCGGATCGTGAGCAGCGACTCGATCCGTTCGCGGCGCGTCTCGCCGATGCCGACGAGGATCCCCGTCGTGTACGGCACTGCAGCCTCGCCGGCCGCGCGCAACGTCGCGAGTCGCGCCGCGGGCTGCTTGTCGGGCGAGCGGTGGTGCGGCCCGCCCTTCTGCGCCAGGCGTTCGGCGCTCGACTCGAGCATCGCGCCCATCGAGGCGGACACGCGCCGCAGCCGCTCGAAATCGACGCGAGTCATGTGGCCGGCGTTCAGGTGGGGCAGCAGCCCCGTCTCCTCGAAGACGAGCCGCGCACAGTGCTCGAGATACTCGAGCGTCGTCGCGAAGCCGAGTTCGTCGAGCTGGCCGCGGGCCGCTGCGAAGCGCGCCTCCGGCCGATCGCCGAGTGTGAACAATGCCTCCTGGCAGCCCGCCCGCGCGCCGGCGCGAGCAAGCTCGAGCACCTGCGTCTGCGTCAGGTAGGGCGCCCGTCCGGCGCGCGGCGGCCCCGCGAACGTGCAGTAGTGGCAGACGTCGCGACAGAGCTGCGTGAGCGGGATGAAGACCTTGCGCGAATAGCTCACGCGCGCGCCGAACCCGCGCCGGGCCAGCGTCTCCGCTTGCAGCATCAGCGTGTCGGTGTCGTCGCGCGCCGCCAGCGCCAGCGCCTGCTCCCGCGACGGCGGGACGTACGTGTCGAGGTCCGCGGGCACGTCGATGTCGCGCGCGAGCCCGGCCAGCGGCAGCACCTCGAGTTGCGCCCCCGCAATCGTCGCGGCGCGCACGTGCGCCGCACAGCTTCGCTCACCGAAGGCCGGCTCGATCCTCGCGGGCAGCCGCAGGCCCAGTGCATTCGTCCCCTGCCCGGCGTGGTCGGGCACGACGACGACGTCGACGATGCGCGTCGCGGCGACCAGGCGCTCGATCTCGGCGGCGGTCACGTGCGGTGTATCGGCCGCGACGACGATCGCACGGTCGTGCGCGCGCGCGGCGTGCACGAGCCCGGCGCGGATCGCCGCGTTGAGGCCGGATCCCGAGTCCTGCAGCACCGTGACGCCCGCGCCCGGGAGCGTCGCATCGCTCGTGACCAGCACGATCTCGTCGATCGCGCCGGACCCCCGCAGCGCGTCGAGCACGCGGCCGAGCATGCCCCGCAGCAGTTGCTCGCGACCGTGGGGATCGAGCGTGCCGGCGAGCCGCGTCTTGCCGCGGCACCTGTCGCGCACCGGCACGATTGCGCAGACGCTCATGCGCGCGCCCTACGCAACCGCTGCGACGGGGCGAGCGTGCGCCCGAACGCGAGCGCGGCGCGTGCGAGCTGCTCCCGGTCGTCGAGCGTGTGCATCAGCGTCGGCACGACCAGCGCGGGCACACCCACCGTCGGCGCCAACGCCGCATCCGCGGTGTCGAGCACGAGGCCGTCGATCAGGCCCGCGTAATGGCGCGCAATCGAGCGCGGCGACACCTCCACGCCCAGTTCCCGCATCAGCTTGACCGTCGGGCCCTTGACCGCGCGTCCCCCGATCACCGGGGAGACGACGACGACAGGCGCACGACACGTCTCGAGCGCTCGTCGCAGTCCGGGCACGCCGAGGATCGGCCCGATGCTGAGATACGGGTTCGAGGGACACAGCACGACGCACTCGAGCGCGTCGGACGCGAGCAGCTCGACGACGGCCGGATTCGGCGCCGCGACGTCTGCGCCAAGGTACTGCACGGCGCGCACGAGCGGCTCGCAGCGACGTCGGACGAAATAGTCCTGGAACTCAAGTGCGCCGGCCTCGGTGTCGAGCATCGTCGAGACGACGTCGTCGGTCATGGGCAGCAGGGCACTCGGCACGCGGAACCGGCGCCGCAGGTCGTCGGTGATCGCCGTCAGCGACTCGCCGGCCGCGAGCCGCCGCGTCCGTTCGACGTGCACGACCAGGTCGCGGTCGCCGAGCCTGAACCAGGTCTCGCCGCCGAGCCGAGCGAGTTCCTCGATGAAATTCCAGGTCTCCCCGCGCCGCCCCCACCCGGTCTCGGTGTTCGCGACACCGGCCAGCGTGTACATCACGGTGTCGAGGTCCGGGCAGACGAACAGGCCGAGGTGCCGGAAGTCGTCGCCGGTGTTGACGAGCACGGCGAGATCGGCCGGCGGCAGCACCCGCTGCAGGCCGAGCGCGAGCTTGGCGCCGCCGATGCCGCCGGAGATCGCCAGCACTCGCGCCGTGTCGACGCTCATCGAAACAGGTCCTCGCCGGTCGCGCGGATCAACGATTGCCCATCATTGCACGGCGCGGCCGCGTGGACCCCGCGCACGTGGACGATCGGGGTGCCTTCGGTCGCCTCGCCCATCGCCAGCCCCGCGCCCGCCGCGATCGCGTCCGCGACGGCCACTTGCGTCATCTGGAGCGTGCGGTCGTCGCGATCGGGTGCGCCGCGCAGGTCGATCAGCGCGGGAATTCCCGCCACGCCGAGGGCGACGTTGACCGTGCCGAGGCGCCACGGACGGCCGAAGCTGTCGCTGACGATCACGCCGGGCGCGACGCCGCAGCGCGCTTCGAGTGCCGAGCGCAGGCGCCGCGCCGAAGCGTCCGGATCCTCGGGCAGCAGCAGCACGGTCCCGTCGTCGTCCGCAGCGCCGGTGTTGGAGCGGTCGATGCCGGCGTTGGCCATCACGTAGCCGCGCCGATGCCGCGTGATCAGCACGTTCGGTGCGACGCGCACGACTTCGCGCGACTCCTGCAGCACGAGCTCGACCAGGCGGGCGTCTTTGCCGCAGCGGCCGGCGAGCTCCTGCGCCTGCGCGGTCGGCACGGTCTCGGCGAGGCGCCGAAACCGGCCCTCGGCTTTCGAGACGATCTTTTGCGCAAAGACCAGCACGTCGCCCCGCTGCAGCGACAGGCCGGCCCGTTCGAGCGCCGTCACGGCGAGCAACGCGAGGTCCGCACCGGGCGCGACCTCCGGCACGTCGGGCAGCGCGCGGAATTCGAGCGCCGCTCGCATCACCGAGGCTCAGCCCGGCGCGGGCGGCACGAGCGTTCCGGTGATCCGGACGCCGGCGCCGTCGACGGCGTAGGCCTTGTTCAGGAAGATCAGGACGGACGTGAGCGCCTCGGCCGCGGTCGAGTTCACGAGCGCGCCGGCGTGCAGGCCGCGCAACCCGCACTGCTCGACGATGCCGATCACCGCCTCGCGCGCCCCCTTGTCGTCGCCGAACACGAGCACGTCGCACTCGACCGGCCGGTCGGCAACGAGCTTGTGGGCCGCGACGTTGTGGAAGGCAGAGACGACCTTCACGTCCGGACCGAGCACGGCCTGCGCGATCGCGGCGGCGGAATCCTCGGGCGGCAATTGCACGCGCATCACCTTGGGCGGCACCAGCGGCACCGTGGTGTCGACCACGATCTTGCCGCGGACGAACGGCGCGATCTCGCCGAGCGTCGCGCGCTGCGCCGCGAACGGCACCGTGACGATCACGATCGCCCCCGCCGCGGCGGCCTCACCGTTCGAGCCGGCGCCGACGTCGCATCCGGTGTCCGCCGCGAGCACGGCGGCCGCAGCGCGCGCTTTCTCCGGGTCGCGCGAACCGAGCACCACTGGGCGTCCGGCGCGGACCAGACGTCGCGCGATGGCGCCGCCGAGTGCACCGGTGGCGCCGATGATCGCGACGACTGGGGATTGCTCCGACATCGGTGCTCCGATTGTGGTCCGCCCGGCGGGACCCGGATGATGCCGGAGCGCCGCGGCGGTCGGACCACAGTATCTTGTTGGCAGCACACAACTGCAAGCTCGCGCGCTCGCTGCGCGCGGTTGCTCCAGCCAGCCGATCCGTGGCCGGGTCGGAGCGACGCGGGACCAGGCAGGGGCCCGGAGCAGGAGCCCCCGCCGTGGTCCCGCACGCCTCCCTCGCGGCTGAGACGAGGGAGGCCGAAGACTCAGTCGGCCTGTCGGCGCAGGAACGCCGGGATGTCCAGGTCCGACCCGTCGCCGAGGTCGGTCGGGATCACCCCGTCACCCACGGCCCGGCGCGTGCGACGCGCGTAGGCCGGTCCATCCAGTTCGGCGTAGTCGTGCCCGAACGGTCCGACCCCGCGTCGGCGGCTGTGGACCACCTCGACCTGCGGTTTCTGCATCACCTTCGGTTGCACGCGACCGATGCCGGTCGCGACGACCGTCACGCGAATCTCGTCCTGCATGTCGTGGTCGATCACGTAGCCCACCACGACCGTCGCATCTTCCGACGCGAACTGCTTTACGGTCTCGCCCACCGTGTGGAACTCGCTGGTGCGCAGGTCCATGCCCGCGGTGACGTTGATCAGCAGGCCGTGCGCGCCCGACAGGTTGACGTCCTCGAGCAGCGGGCTCGAGATCGCGGCCTCGGCGGCTGAGCGGGCGCGATTCTCGCCCTTCGAATGTCCGGACCCCATCATCGCCATGCCGGTCTCGGCCATCACCGTTTTGACGTCGGCGAAGTCGACGTTGATCATGCCGGGCCGCGTGATCAGCTCGGCGATGCCCTGCACGGCGCCCTGCAGCACCTGGTTCGCCGACTTGAACGCGTCGAGCAGCGTGATGTCGCCGCCGAGCACGGTCAGCAGCTTCTGGTTCGGGATGGTGATCAGCGAGTCGACGTACTTGTGCAGCTCGTTGATGCCCTGCTCCGCCAGCGCATTGCGCTTGCTGCCTTCCATCTCGAACGGCTTCGTGACGACCGCGACCGTCAGGATGCCGAGCTCTTTCGCCACCTGCGCGACGATCGGCGCGGCGCCGGTGCCGGTGCCGCCGCCCATGCCGGCGGTGATGAAGATCATGTCCGAACCCTCGATGAGCTCGACGATCCGGTCACGGTCCTCCATCGCGGCCTGGCGACCGACTTCCGGGTCCGCGCCCGCGCCGAGGCCCTTGGTGATGTTCGAGCCGATCTGCAGGCTCGCCTTCACCCGCGAGTGCTTCAACGCCTGCGCGTCGGTGTTGATGCAGATGAAGTCGACGCCCTCGATGCCCGAGGTGACCATGTGCGCGACGGCATTGCCGCCGCCACCGCCGACGCCGACCACCTTGATGATTGCGCCTTGGTTTTCCGTGTCTGCGAGTACGAACATTGATTGCTGCTCCGTAATGAGAATAAACAAGCCCGCTCAGCCAATCTCACGAAGGGCATCCAGCCCTTCTTGCTATCCCCTATCCCCTGTCCCCTGACTTCATTCCCCTGGCTTCAGAAGTTCCCCTGGAACCAGCTCTTCATCCGATCGAGCATCTTTCGCGCGCCGATGCCGCCGGCCGGCGACGGGTGCACGTGGCGCGTGCTGCGTCCGAACAGCAGCAGGCCCACGCCGGTCGAATGGATCGGGTTGCGCACGACGTCGACGAGGCCGCTCACGCCCTGCGGCAAGCCGAGTCGCACCGGCGCGTGGAAGATTTCCTCGGCCAGCTCGATCACGCCGTCCATCTTCGCGCTGCCGCCCGTGAGCACGATGCCCGCCGCGATCTTGTCGTGGTAATCGGAACGCGCGAGTTCGTCGCGCACGAGCACGAAGATCTCCTCGTAGCGTGCCTCGACGACGCTCGCGAGCGTCTGTCGCGCCAGCCGGCGCGCCGGGCGGTCGCCCACGCTCGGCACCTCGATCGTCTCGTCCGCGTTCGCGAGCTGCGACAGCGCGCACGCGTACTTGACCTTCAGTTCCTCGGCGTGGTGCGTCGGCGTGCGCAGCGACTGCGCGATGTCGTTGGTGACCATGTCGCCGGCGATCGGGATCACCGCGGTGTGGCGGATCGCGCCGCCCGCGAACACGGCGATGTCGGTCGTGCCGCCGCCGATGTCG
>DASUMQ010000131.1:0-10343 GCA_036277615.1 Steroidobacteraceae bacterium | reverse complement strand
GCTGCTCGACGCGTCGTTCAGCCCGATCCGCAAGGTCACCTACAACGTCGAAGCCGCGCGCGTCGAACAGCGCACCGACCTCGACAAGCTGATCATCGACATCGAGACCAACGGCACGATCGACGCCGAAGAGGCGATCCGTCGCGCCGGCTCGATCCTCAAGGACCAGCTGTCGGTGTTCGTGGACCTGCAGGGCCAGGACGAGGAGAAGTCCCGCCCGGCCGATCACCACTTCGACCCGCTGCTGCTGCGCCCGGTCGACGAGCTGGAGCTCACGGTCCGCAGCGCGAACTGCCTCAAGGCCGAGAACATCCACTACATCGGCGACCTCGTGCAGAAGACCGAGGTCGAGCTGCTGCGCACGCCGAACCTCGGCAAGAAGTCGCTCACCGAGATCAAGGAAGTGCTCGAAAGCCACGGCCTGACGCTCGGCATGCGCCTCGACAACTGGCCGCCCACGGGCCTCAAGCGCGACGACGACCGGGACATTCTGTAAGAAGTGACTAGTGACTAGTGTCTAGTGGCTAGTCGGACAAGAGAAAAGACATGAGACACGGACTCACCGGGCGGCAGCTGAGCCGCAACACCCCGCATCGCTGGGCGATGCTGCGCAACATGGCGGCCTCGCTGCTGCGCCACGAGACCATCAAGACGACGGTCCCGAAGGCGAAGGAACTGCGTCGGTACGTCGAGCCCCTGATCACGCTCGGCAAGACCGACAGCGAGGCGAATCGCCGCCGCGCGTTCTCGCGCCTGCGCGACCAGGAAGTCGTGACCAAGCTCTTCGACGAGCTCGGTCCGCGCTTCAAGGCGCGGCCGGGTGGCTACACGCGCATCCTGCACATGGCCCCCCGCGTCGGCGACAACGCCGAGATGGCGCTGATGGCGCTGGTCGACCGCGCGGCCCCGGCGGCCGCGGAGGCGCCGGCCCCCGAGACGACCGAGAAGAAGCCGAAGGCCCGCAAGAAGAAGTCGGCCGCGCCGGCCGGACCCGCCGCCGAAGCGGCGCCGGCCGACGGCGAGGCCCCGGCCAAGAAGCCACGGACCCCGCGCAAGAAGAAAGCCGCCGCCGGCTGACGATCCGCCTGCCCGCCGCAGTGGGCTCACGACCAGCGAACGCCGCCCCCGAGGGCGGCGTTTGTCGTTCTGGCGCCGACAGACCTCGGCATAACCCCTGCGTAGGCTTCGGTCGACACGCCCTTCCGCGCGGCGCCTACCCGGGTCCTCGCTGCGGAGCGGCATTACCGGGTGCAAGCGAAGCCGACACTGTGCAGGCCGCACCGTTCGTCGAACACGGAGGTTCGTAGAAGTGGGTAGTCGAAGATTCGGGATGGTCGGGGTCATAGGTGTCGCGGACGGTGCGGCGCCGCGACCGGTCTGCACTGGGGCGCCGAGCCGCGCCCCGGAGGCGACATGATGCGGCGCGTGTTCCGGGCGCTGGGGCGGACGGCCGCCGCGTGCATCGTGGTCGCGGCGCTCGCGGCCTGCAGCGGCGGCGAAGACGAACCCCTTCCGACCTACCGGATCGGAGGCACCGTCACCGACTTGAGCGGCACGATCGTGCTGCAGAACAACGGCGGGGACGACCTGAGCGTCAGCGCGAACGGCGCGTTCACGTTCGTCGAGCCGGTCAGGCGCGGTAACACCTATGCGGTCACGATCCGCACGCAACCGCAGGACCAGGTCTGCACGGTCGCCAACGCGACGGGCGTCGCGGCCGCCGACGTCACCAACGTCCTCGTGAACTGCATCGACTCGAGCATTCCGACGTACACGATCGGCGGCACGGTCAGCGGCCTCGTCGGCGAGGTGATCCTGCGCAACGGCCCTGAGTTCCTGACCGTCCGCGCCAACGGCCCGTTCACGTTCGCCACGCGCGTGCGCGACGGCACGGCCTATTCCGTGACGATCGCCACCCAGCCGGAAGGCCAGGCCTGCACCGTCGCGAACGGCACGGGAACGGTCGTGTCGGGGAACGTCACGAACATCGTGGTGACCTGCATCACGACGGCCCCGACGACGTACACGATCGGCGGGACGGTAAGCGGCCTGAGCGGGGGCGAAGTCAGGCTGCGCAACGGCAACGAAAGCCTGCGCGTCTCGGCCAACGGACCCTTCGCGTTCGGCACGCGCGTGACCAGCGGCACGGCCTACTCCGTGACGGTGGAGTCGTCGCCCAGCGGGCAGACGTGCAGCGTGGCAAATGGCAGTGGCACGGTCGGCACCGCGGACGTCACGAACGTCGCCGTCACCTGCAACGCGACCACCCCCGACACGTACACGATCGGCGGCACGGTGAGCGGCCTGAGCGGCGGCGACGTCAGGCTGCGAAACGGCAACGAGAACCTGCGCATATCGACGAACGGGGTCTTCACGTTCGACACGCGCGTGACCAGCGGCACGGCTTATTCCGTGACCGTGGAGCAGTCACCCAACGGACAGACGTGCAGCGTCGCGAACGGCAGCGGCACCGTGGGTACGGCGAACGTCACGAATATCGCCGTCTCGTGCAGCACCACGATCATCACCACGTACGCGATCGGCGGCACCGTGAGCGGCCTCGACGGCACGGTGGAGCTCGGCCTCGGCGGCGAACAGCTCGCGGTCGGCGCGAGCGGCCCCTTCACCTTCGCGACGCGGCTGGCGAGCGGCACGAGCTACTCGGTCGCGGTCACCACGCAGCCGACAGGGCAGACCTGCGCGGTCACGAACGGGAGCGGACAAGTTCCCGGCACCGACGTGACGAACGTCGCCGTCGCGTGCGTCGACAACCCGCCCGAGCAGTTTTCGATCGGCGGCACGGTGACGGGACTCACGAGCGGTGCGCTGCTGCAACTCGGTCTCCAGCACCCCGGGAGCAGCGGTACGTCGATCGACGTGACCGCGGACGGACCGTTCAGCTTCGGTGCCGACACGGTGGCCGCAGGCGACCCGTACACGGTGAGCGTCGTCACGCAGCCCGAAGGCCACACCTGCACCGTGACCAACGGGAGCGGCACTGCGCAGGCGAACGTCACGAACGTGGTCGTCGACTGCGTGGCCGTCGCGCGGTTCTCGCTCGGCGGCAGGGTCACCGGACTCGTCGGTGCGGGGCTCAGGATCGAGAACGGCACGTCGAATGCGGTGAGCCCGGACCCCGGTGCGACGTTGTTCACGCTGCCGACCGAACTGGACGACGGCACGACCTACGACGCCGGCATCGCCGCACAGCCGCAGGGCCAGACCTGCGTGATCACGCGATCCCAGGGCATCATCGCCGGCGGAGACGTCGCCGACGTCGAAGTCACCTGCGTCGACAACGTCACCGACGAACTCCGCGGGACCTACAGGGTCTCGACCCTGCTCGGCGAGACGCTGGCCTACCTCACGTTTTTCCGCGACGGCGTCTACGTCTACGGCAGCGTCGAGCACGACCCGGGATGTGGCGGCGAGCTGAACGGCAACGGCGCCGAGTACGGCGTGTACACCTACGACGAGTCGACCGGTGCCTTCACGATCCGCAATGCCGTCGTCGACACCAACGGCGCTTGCGGGGTCTGGGACGGCACCTCCCGTTTCGCGGGCGTGCTGACGTCCTCGGGCGGCGGAGGCGACCGCACGTACCTGCTCGCGCTTGCGGCCGGCGGCCTCGTCGAACTTGCGCCGGTGGAGTCCAGGAGCGACAGGATCTGGGGCAGCTTCGCGGACGTGTACCAGAAGAACGTCTGGGTGTTCGTGGATGCCGGCGACGACGTGTTGCTTTACTTCAATACGCAGACGCAGGGCTCGACGTCGCTGGGGTACAGCGCGGGCGTCGAGTATGCGTGCGGCACGATCGTGGGCTCGGGCGAAGAAGGTCTCCTGACGCCCGACCTGACCGCGACGTGCCTGGCCCCCGCGCCGGGAATCGCCGGACCGGTCGACACGAACGGCACGGCAGGCCTCTCGCAACACGCCGGCGCGTGGAGTTTCCGTGTCAACAACGACGATCTCACCAGCTCGACATTCCGGGGCTTCCGCGTCGAGCGCGACTGAGTCGACACCGTGCGACGACGGCTGCCGCGCCGTCGGTCGGGAGAAGCCGGGCCTGGAACCCGGCTTCTCTTTTCGGGCCACGTGAAATATCGTCAGGCGCGCGGTCACCCCTGTACCACGTTCCAACCAGAAACGCCGGGAGAGATCTAGATGAGCCTGATCAAGGAATTCAAGGAATTCGCCATGAAGGGCAACGTGCTCGACATGGCGGTCGGCATCGTCATCGGCGCCGCCTTCGGCAAGATCGTCTCCTCGCTCGTGGCCGACGTGATCACGCCTGTGCTCGGCAAGGCCATCGGCGGCGTCGACTTCAAGGACCTCGCGTGGAACATCGGCCTCAATCCCGCCGGCGAGCCGATCCTGGTCAAGTACGGCGTGTTCCTGCAGAACATCTTCGATTTCGTCATCGTCGCCTTCGCGATCTTCATGGCGATCAAGGCGATCAACCGACTCAAGCGCCCGCCACCGCCGGCGGCCGACCCCGCGCCCGCGCCCGACGTGGTGTTGCTGACGGAGATCCGGGACCTGCTGAAGAGACAGTAAGAAGTGGCTGGTGGCTAGTGGCTAGTGGCTGGGAAGACAGGCCGGCTTCATCGCCGGCCTTCTTGCACTAGCCACTGACCACCAGCCACTAGCCACTCAGGTGCGCGAATGCGTCCCGCGTGAGGTTCTCCGGCACGTCGCCGTCCGTGCAGGCGACGTCGTCCTCGATCCGGATGCCGCCGTACGGCAGCAGGCGTCGCACCGTGTCCCAGTGCACGTGACGGCCGAGGCCGGTCTTCTGCGCCTCGTCGAGCAGCAGGTCGATGAAGTAGATTCCCGGCTCGATCGTGACGACGAATCCCGGCTGGAGCGTGCGCGTGAGCCGCAGGTAACGGTGGCCGTCGGGGCGCGGGATCTCGGCGCTTCCTGACTCGTCCGCGGCGAGGCCCGCGACGTCGTGCACCTGCAGGCCGAGCAGGTGGCCGACGCCGTGTGGAAAGAACACGCCGGAAAGCCCGCTCTGCACGGCGCCCTCCGCGTCGCAGCCAACTACGATCCCCGTACGGATCAGCGCCTCGGCCACCCGTCGGTGCGCGAGCAGGTGGATGTCCCGATAGTCGGTGCCGGGGCGGACCGCCGCGCACAGCTCGGTCTGCAGCCGTTCGACGGCCGTGAGCAGTTCGACGAACAGCGGATCGACGCCCGACTTCGCGACGTGCGTGCGCGTGATGTCGCTGGCGTAGCCGCGGCACTGCGCGCCCGCGTCGATCAGGAAGGTCGGCCGCGGCACCTCGCGCCGCCGGCCCAGCGTCGTGTAGTGCAGGATTGCGGCGCCGGTGCCGAACGCGATGATGTTGCCGTACGGCAGTTCCTGTTCCCGCAGCCCGACGGCCGAGCAGTACGCCTGGTGGACTTCGAACTCTGAGGCGCCGGCGTGGTAGGCCGCCGCGGCCGCCGCGTGGCCGCGCGCACCGAGGCGGGACGCTTCTCGCATGCAACCCAGTTCGTAAGGTGTCTTGGCGGCGCGGTGGTAATGCAGGTACGCGAGCAGCGCCGGCGGATTGAACGCGCTGAAGCAGTTCCAGCCGGCGTGTTCGGGCGCCGGTTCGCCGATGAAGGCGAGCCGGCGCTGTCCGGCCGCGAGCAGGTCCCGGGCCTGACCGGGCTCACGGATGACCACGACGTCGAACTCGCGGGTCCAGGCGCCCGTCGGCACCTCCGGCGGCTTGTGCCAGTAGTCGGCAGGCTGGTGGAACACGAGTTCCGGTCGTCGACCGGGCCTGTACCGTACGAAGCAGTCCGGCGCCTCGAGCAGCGGGGCCCAGTACAGGAAGTGGGGGTTGGCCTTGAAGGGCGGACCGTGATCGTCGAGGAAGTGTAGCCCGGGCCGGCCGGAGTAGACGACCAGCCCGTCGCAGCCCTCGCGCTCGAGGGCGCGGTCGGCCAGCGCGCGGACGTGCTTGATGTGGGCCGGAAACGTCAGGTCGAGGGCATCCGTCATGGAGGCGAGTCCCGGTGCTGAGACGAACCGCAATCATAGGAGAATGCAGGTTTCATGCGGCATTTCGTGCGTTGGACGGCGAACGTTCAGTCCAGAATTCGGCCCACGGCGGGATGCCAAGCGGAACGGCCTGTCGCCAATCGGAGACAGTTTCGTGACCACCTGTGTCGGGGGCACATCCTAAAATCCTACATGCGCATCCGATGGGGATGGGCCGAGACCGGTCGCCCGTCGATGCTGGTAAGTTTGACGCCACCCACCCACGACTGCACTCACTCAATTATTTATTTGGGGTAATTATCAAATGAACGCGAAGATTGCTCTGGCCGCCGCCCTCGCTGCCCTCGTCCTCGCTGGCTGCGCCAAGAAGGAAGAGGCCGTCGAGGCCACGCAGGAAGCGGCTGCTGACGCCGCTGCGGCCGCCGACGAGGCTGCCGACGCTGCCGGCGCCGCCGTTGACGCGGCCGGCGACGCTGCTACGGCCGCTGGCGATGCCGCCACGGACGCCGCCGCTGCCGCCGGCGACGCCATGGCGGTCGACCCGGCCGCTCCGCCGGCCGACGCCCCCCCGGCCGACGCCACTGCGCCGGTCGAGCCGGCCCCGACCCAGAACTGATCGATAGTTCGTACGGTCCATGATGGGGCGGGTCCCGGCTGGGGCCCGCCCCGTCCTGCAACTGCAGCACCAGCCCCGGCGAGCTGACAGCCGGTGATTCGACCCACCCGCAGGAGGCGGGTCAGCAGTGTCCGTCTCGATACGCGACGCTCGCAACTCGCGCGAGGACCGCGAATGGATTCGCGCGGTGTATCGCGATTACCTCACGGAGCTCTCCGCGTCCAAGACCGGCCTGTTCCCGGCGCTGGGCGAGTGGGACGCGCGTGAGAACGAATTCCTCGCCGGCTGGTTCGCGGACCCGGGCGCACACCCGTTCGTGATCATGAGTGCAGGACACCGCGTCGGATTCGCGCTCGTCTCGCGCCCTCCCGCGATGCCCCGCACGGACGTGCAATACCGCATGGCGGACTTCTTCGTCGTCGCAGGGGCGCGTCGCCGCGGCGCCGGCGCGAGTGCGGCCTGGCTGCTCTTCAACCGCTTCGCCGGCGACTGGGAGGTGCTCGAGGACGAGCAGAACCGTCCCGCGCTGCAGTTCTGGCGGCGCGTGATCGGGCGGCAGACCAACGGCCGGTACTCGGAGACCCGCGCTTCGGGCGAGGTCCGTCACCGGTTCCGCACGGAAGCGCATCCGTCGATGAGAAGCAGCGACTAGTGCCTGGTGGCTCGTGGCTAGTGGCTAGTGGTCAGTAGCAAGACAGAAAGGCCGGCATCGCCGGCCTCTTTGTCTTGCTAGCCACCAGCCACTAGCCACTAGACACTACCTGGCAAGCACGCGCGCCAGGTACCGCCCGGTGTGCGAACCCTCGAACGTCGCGACCCGCTCGGGCGTGCCCTCGACGACGACCATGCCGCCACCCGCGCCGCCCTCCGGTCCCATGTCGACGATCCAGTCGGCCGTCTTGATCACGTCGAGGTTGTGCTCGATCACGACGATCGTGTTGCCGTCGTCGCGCAGTCGCTTGAGCACGCCGAGCAACTGCTCGATGTCGTGGAAGTGCAGGCCCGTGGTCGGTTCGTCCAGGATGTACAGCGTGCGGCCGGTCGCGCGCTTGGCGAGCTCGCGCGCGAGCTTGATGCGCTGGGCCTCGCCCCCCGAAAGCGTCGTCGCGTTCTGCCCGAGCCTCACGTACGAGAGCCCGACGTCGAGCAGCGTCTGCAGCTTGCCCTGCAGTGCCGGCACGTTGCGGAAGAACACCGCCGCGTCCTCGATCGTCATCTCCAGCACTTCGTGGACGTTGCGGCCCTTGTAGCGGATCTCGAGCGTCTCGCGGTTGTAGCGCATGCCGCGGCAGGCGTCGCACGTGACGTACGCGTCCGGCAGGAAATGCATCTCGACGCGGATCACGCCGTCGCCTTCGCAAGCCTCGCACCGCCCGCCGCGCACGTTGAAGCTGAAGCGGCCGGGGTCGTACCCGCGCGCGCGCGCTTCGGGCACCTCGGCGAACAGCTCGCGGACCGGGCCGAAGATCCCGGTGTACGTCGCCGGATTCGAGCGGGGAGTGCGCCCGATCGGCGACTGGTCGATGTCGATCACGCGGTCGATCTGGTCGAGCCCCTCGACGCCGATGCACGGCGCGGGCTCGCCCGCCGATTCCTGCATGGCGCCCGCCGCGTGCCGGTACAGCGTGTCGATCACGAGCGTCGACTTGCCCGAGCCCGACACGCCGGTCACGCAGGTCATGAGCCCCAGCGGGAACGTCGCAGTGACGCCGCGCAGGTTGTTGCCGCTCGCGCCGACGATCCGGATGGCCTTGCCGGGCTGTTCAAGCCGCCGCTGTTTCGGCACCGCGATGCAGCGGCGACCGCTCAGGTACGCGCCGGTCAGCGAGTCAGCATTGGCGGCCACGGCGTCGGGCGTGCCTTGGGCGACGATGAGCCCGCCGTGCGAACCCGCGCCAGGCCCGAGGTCCACGACATAGTCCGCCTGGCGGATCGCCTCTTCGTCGTGCTCGACCACGAGCACGGTGTTGCCGAGGTCGCGCAGGCGCACCAGCGTGTCGAGCAGCCGCTGGTTGTCGCGCTGGTGCAGCCCGATCGACGGCTCGTCCAGGATGTACATCACGCCGACCAGGCCAGAGCCGATCTGGCTCGCGAGCCGGATGCGTTGCGCTTCGCCGCCTGAGAGCGTCTCCGCGCTGCGGTCGAGCGACAGGTAATCGAGGCCGACGTCGCTGAGGAACGTGAGCCGGTCGGCGACTTCGCGCACGAGTCGCGCGGCAATCTCGCCGCGCCAGCCCTCGATCTCGAGGTTGCCGAAGAACGTGCGTGCGTCTGCGATCGAGAGCGCGGCAATCGAAGGCAAGGCACGGCCCGCGACGAACACGTTGCGCGCAGCCTGGTTGAGCCGGCTGCCGCCGCAATCGACGCAGGGACGCGTGCCGCGGTACTTCGCGAGTTCCTCGCGCACGGTGGCCGACTCGGTCTCGCGGTAGCGCCGCTCGAGGTTCGGCAGGATCCCTTCCCACGCGTGCGTGCGCCGGGTCTGGGCGCCCTTGGCGTCGAAGTAGCGGAACGCGATCTTCTCCTCGCCACTGCCCCACAGCAGCGCGTGGCGCACGGCCTCGGGCAATTCCTGCCACGGCGCCTCGATGTCGAAGCGGAAGTGACGCGCGAGCGACTGGATCAGCTGGAAGTAATACGCGTTGCGTCGGTCCCAGCCGCGGATTGCACCGCCGGCCAGCGAGAGGCTGGGGTTCACGACGACGCGCGCTGGATCGAAGAACTCCTGCAAGCCGAGTCCGCCGCAGGTGCCGCAGGCGCCGTTCGGGTTGTTGAACGAAAATAGCCGCGGCTCGAGTTCGGTGAGGCTGTAGCCGCAGATCGTGCAGGCGAAGCGATTCGAGAACAGCAGCGGCTCGCGCGCGGGATCGTCGTGGAAGGCGAGGCGCGCGGAACCTTGCGCGAGCGTGAGCGCCGTCTCGAACGATTCGGCCAGTCGCTGGCCCGCGTCGGGACGCACCTTGAGCCGGTCGATCACGGCCTCGATCGAGTGACGCTTGCGCGGGTCGAGCGCCGGGCGCTCGTCGAGCTCGTAGAGCGTGCCGTCGATGCGGGCCCGCACGAACCCCTGGCTGCGCAGGTGCTCGAGGACCTCCGCGTGCTCGCCCTTGCGGTCCTGCACGATCGGCGCGAGCAGCAGCACGCTCGTGCCCTCGGGCAGCGCGAGCACCTGGTCGACCATCTGCGTGACGGTCTGGGCCGCCAGGTCCTGGCCGTGCTCGGGACAGCGGGGCACGCCCGCGCGCGCGTACAGCACGCGCAGGTAGTCGTAGATCTCGGTGACGGTGCCGACGGTCGATCGCGGGTTGTGCGACGTGGCCTTCTGCTCGATCGCGATCGCGGGCGACAGGCCCTCGATGTGGTCGACGTCCGGCTTCTCCATGACCGAGAGGAACTGTCGCGCGTAGGCCGACAGCGATTCGACGTAGCGACGCTGGCCCTCGGCGTAGATCGTGTCGAAGGCGAGTGACGACTTGCCGGAGCCCGACAGCCCCGTGATCACGATCAGCCGGTCGCGCGGCAGGTCGAGGTCGATGCCGCGCAGGTTGTGCGTGCGCGCGCCGCGGATGCGAATCACGTCCATGCCATTCCCGTAGTCGTCATCGTCTTCGTCGTCATCGACCTGGTCTTCGTGCTCGTGCGGTCGCCGTTGGGCAGCCTGCTAATATAGGCAACGCTCCCGTTTCGAGGCAAAGACCATCCGACCCCGCGATCCTGTCATGAGGCCGG
>DASUMQ010000130.1:0-4519 GCA_036277615.1 Steroidobacteraceae bacterium | reverse complement strand
CGCGTACTTCACCGGCATCGGCCTCGCGTTCCTGTTCGTCGAAATCGCGTTCCTGCAGAAGCTCGTGCTGCTCGTGCACCACCCGACCGTGGCGTTGGCGCTCGCGCTCGCAACGTTCCTGCTCGGGGCCGGCGTCGGCAGCGCCTGGTCGAGCAGGGTGGCGCCGGCGCGGAGTCGACATGCGCTCGCCATGGCGGTCGCCGGCATCGTGGTGCTCGGCGCCGTCTGCGGTGTGGTGTTCGACGCGTTGATCGAGGCGATTGCGACCTGGCCGACTGCGGCTCGCGCAGTGGTCGCTGCGGTGATGCTGGCCCCGCTCGCGTTCTGCATGGGGCTGCCGTTGCCACTCGCGCTGCGCGAGCTCGACGAGCCGCTGGTGCCCTGGGCCTGGGGCATCAACGGCTGCGCATCCGTCGTCAGTGCCGCGCTCGCGACCCTGCTTGCCGTCGACCTGGGCTTCAGCGCCGTGCTGTGGATCGCGCTCGGGCTGTACGTGCTCGTCCTGGCGGTGTTTCCGCGGCGGGAAGTGGCTGTCGACTTACGTCGAGCGACCTAAATGCCAGTGAACAGCAGGTCCAGTGCGCCGACGATTGCCAGGCGGTCGTGCGACAAGTCGGCGATGGGAGGGCCGAGTTCTTTCGCGGCAATGCCGGCGAGTTGGGGCGTGACGAGCAAATAGGGCTTGCCTTCCACGGTGCAAAGCGGCGTCAGTGCCTGCATGGCCGCGCGTTTAGCAGACGCGGAAGCAGGCGTGAGCGGAACGACCACGCGCGTGCCGAGTTCTTCGAGGAGGCCCGATTGCACGTCGAGCAACAACGGGAAACGCGCCTTGGTGGCGACGTTGCGATTTCGGTGCACGGCAAATTGCGGCATCCGACTGGCCGTCAGAAGCTACGCAACTTGTCGGCGAAGGCGCCGTGTTCGTCGACCTGCGTGTTGTAAGCGGCGATGCCCTGACTGTTTTCAGCGAGCCACTGTGCGCGCCGATGCTGCCGCAGGGCATCCTCGAGGGCCCGCTCGAGCGTGGCCGAGAGATTGATGTCCTGTGCGCGGGCCTCGCGCAACAGAGCGGCATCCACGCTCACGTTCACGGCCTTCTTGCTTGCGGACATGGCTTCGAGGCACGACCAACTGGCATTACTGAATGCGCATATTATATGCGCATTCAAAGCTTTGTGCATAATGCCATTTTTTAGCCATCCCTATAGATTCCGTTCGGGGCGGTGCGACGTGGGCTCCTCACCCGGCGTCGCCGACCTCTTGCGATCGCAGTAGAAGCGAATAGCACGCTATTCTTCGACCCTCACAGAACCATGTAGGGAGAGTCTTTGATGACATGGCCAGTTGCCGCAGTCCGCCGCGTCTTGTTCGTTGGCGTCCTGTCGTGGTTCGTTGCCGCGGCCGCCCCCGCCGACCCGCTCCCCGCGAATCAGCCGCCGCCGCCCTCCGCCGCAACTCCCGCGATCCCCGACGCCGCCGCCTCGGACCCGGTCGCGTTGGGCTGGATGGTCGGCACGCCACCGCCGTCCGAGAAGGTCATTCGCCAAGCCGACGGCAGCTTCTATCGCTTCCCGCGCACGCGCTGGAGCTTCTCGCACTGGCGCGAACTGTTTCCGACGGTCCATATTTCACGCGGCGACGGACCGGTCGCACCCTTGCCGCGCGCAGCTACGGCCGCAAACCTCGAGTCCATCTCCTTCACGCCCGGCACCGGCGACGCGCCGATGACGTTCGCGCAGGCGTTGCAGGCGGTCTACACGGACGGCGTGGTCGTGCTGCACCGGGGCCGCATCGTCTACGAGAAGTATTTCGGCGCGCTCGACGAGACCCGCCCGCACATCGCGTTCTCGGTGACCAAGTCGTTCTTCGGCACGCTGGCTGCGATGCAGGTCGCCGAAGGCGCGCTCGACGAAAACGCGCCGGTCTCGCGCTACATTCCAGAGCTCGCGCAGAGCGGCTTCGGCGACGCGACGGTGCGGCAGGTGCTCGACATGACCACCGCGCTCGCTTTCACCGAGGACTACGCCGACCCGAAGTCCTCGTTCCTCGAGTACGCACGCGCCGCCGGCATGTTCAGGCGACCGCCGGGCACGACGGGCCCGGACGACGTCTATACGTTTGCGCGGACGATCGCAAAGAACGGCGCGCACGGCGAGCGCTTCACCTACCGCTCGCCCAACACCGATGTCGTCGGCTGGCTCGTCGCGCGGGCGGCGGGCAACAACAAGCGTCCCGAGGCGGTACTGCAGGAGCGCCTCTGGAGCCGGCTCGGCGCGGAAGGCGACGCGTACATTTCGGTCGACCCTGCCGGCAACGCGGCGGCCGCCGGTGGACTGAACGTGAGGCTGCGCGATCTCGCACGTTTCGGCGAAATGATGCGCCTCGGCGGCAAGTTCAACGGCCAGCAGATCGTCCCGGCCGCGGTCGTCGAGCGCATCCGGCAAGGGGCCAACCGCGAGCACTTCGCGGCCGCGAACTACCAGACGATGCAGGGCTGGAGCTATCGCGACCAGTGGTGGATCTCGCACGACGACCACGGCGTGTTCATGGCGCGCGGCATCCACGGCCAGGCGATCTACGTCGACCCGAAGGCCGAGATGGTGATCGCGCGATTCTCGTCGGCTCCGACCGCGAGCACGGTCACGTTCGACCCGATCGTGCTGCCGGCGTACCGCGCGGTGGCGGAGCACCTGATGGAGGGGCGATAGGGGCCCCGTCCCACTTCTCGCCAACGGATCTACCTAACCGTTGGAGTAGCCGCCCGCGACGGCTGCGAGGCTTGCTGCCTCGCAGCCGTCGAACCTGTCAGTACTGGCCCGGCTTCTCGCTCTTGATCGGCCGCGAGTTCCCCTTGACAGCGTGGTCTGAAGCCACGTCTCGAGGACCCGCCGCGTGCGGCGCCTTGCGCGCTTCACGCATCTCGGTCTCGGCCAGCCGCAGCTGGAGCAGGGCAGGATCCGTTGCTGCCTCTGGGGGAGCTGCTGTCGCGGTCAAGGAACTCAAGCCAGCCAGCAGGACCAGGCATGACATCCTGTGCATTTGTGTTGTGCGATTCATTTGGAGACTCCGTGAGAATCGGTTACTTGCCCGTGGTCGTCACTTTCGCCTGCGCGGCGGTCGAGACGATCACGCCCTTGTCGTCCTTGGAGATCAGCCGGAGCGCAACCTGTGCGTCGGCTTCGCGGGCGACGCACGAAACGTACTGACCGTGGTTGCGGTATACGCCTCGGATCGGGCAAGCCGCCTCGAAGCGTTGAGGGCTGGTGCACCCAACGGCGTCGATCACCGCGCCGAGGTCCGAGCCCGGGCACGCATCGCCTGCATCTGCCACCGTGTCGCCGTCGTCGTCCACGTCGCACTGGTCCCCAGTGCCATCGCCGTCGAAATCCGTCTGGTCGGCGTTCGCGACGGTCGGGCAGTTGTCGATCGCGTTCGACGCTGTATCGCCGTCGAGGTCTGAGTCGCACGGATCGCCGAGCCCGTCTCCGTCCAGGTCGCCGTTGTCGGAATGGGCGTAGTTCGGACAATGGTCGGTCGCGTCCGGCCATCCGTCGCCATCACCGTCGGAATCGCAGGCGTCGCCGATCCCGTCACCGTCGAAGTCCTGCTGGCCCACGTTGCCGGTCGCCGGGCAGTTGTCGACGTCATCTGCGATGCCGTCATCGTCCGCGTCGATGACCTCTGACTCGAGCAAGGCGAAGATCGAGAAGCTCGTGGTGATGCCGCATATGACGTTATTGGCGGTGTCGGGTGAGCCGGGGCTCGTGATGACGGTCCAGGAGCCAGTTTCGTCGTCGTAGTGCCCCAGTTCCAAATCAGGCTCCTTCGACGGATCGCTCAGGTTCGCGTCGTCGTAATGGATGCAGACCTCGACGTTGCCGGAGAAGACGGCGTTCGTGCTGATGTCGAAGTACTGCGGTTGTCCACCTGCGCGGAAGATCTTGAAATTGCGCGGCGCATCCGGACCAAGCGTCACCTGGCTCACGGTTGTGTCGCCGCCCTGGATGACGTTGGCGAACGTCAAGGTGCCGAGCAGGTCGCCATCCGGCGTGGTGATGTTCGTCTCGACATTGCTGCCGGCCGGCGTGTCATTGGGCTCACCGAAGGTGACTTCGAATGCTTTCGAGTACTGACGTCCATCCGTGCCGTAGCCGCGGGCCTGCATCTGGTACGTGCCGGGGAAGCCGTGCAGTGTCACGCCGAACGTAGCGCTGGCCGGTCGAGACTCATCCTGGTACACCGATCGGTACGCGATGATCGCGGTCGTCGCATCATTGCGGACATAGCCGTTGCCATTGACATTGAGGCGATTGATCCGCGCCTCCGGCTCGCCCGGCAGCTGTGCGACCGCAAAGATCACGTCGGCGATCGAGGTCTTGAGACTGGTCACGTCGAGTTCCAGCCGCTGACCGGACACGAGTGTTAGCGCCGGAGCATATGTGGGCTGTCGATTCTCGTTAACGTACCAGTAGCTCGACGCGCCCGTGGTGGGGTTGTATGTATTGTCCGAGAAGAGCAT
>DASUMQ010000129.1:0-3347 GCA_036277615.1 Steroidobacteraceae bacterium | reverse complement strand
GAAGAACACGCCCGGGCTGCGGTGCAGCTGCGAGACGATGACGCGCTCGGTGCCGTTCACGACGAACGTGCCGTTGTCGGTCATCAGCGGCAGTTCGCCGAGGTAGACCTCCTGCTCGCGGATGTCCTTGACCGGCTTCTTCGCGCCCGGCGCTTCCTTGTCGAACACGACCAGGCGGACCTTGACGCGCAGCGGCGCCGCGTAGGTGAGGCCGCGCAGCTGGCACTCCTTGACGTCGAACACCGGCTCGCCGAGCCGGTAGCTCACGTACTCGAGCAGCGCGTTGCCGGAGTAGCTGACGATCGGGAACACGCTGCGGAACGCGGCGTGCAGGCCGATCTCGTCACGCCTGTCCTCGGCCGTGTCGGCCTGCAGGAACTTGCGGTACGAATCCAGCTGGATGGCGAGCAGGTAGGGCACCTCGAGGATGCTCGAACGCTTGCCGAAATCCTTGCGGATGCGCTTTTTCTCGGTGAAGGAATAAGCCATTGCGATCACCCTCTCGAGGCCGTCGACGACGACGCCTGAGCGCGACGGAAACTACGGGACGAAAAAACGACAAACAGGGGCCGCCGGGCAGTGGAGGACTTCCACCGCCCGGGACCCCGTGCGACGGGCAAGGGCCCGCGCATCGCGGTTACTTGATCTCCGCGGCAGCGCCGGCCTCTTCGAGCTTCTTCTTGATCGCGTCCGCGTCGGCCTTCGGAATGCCGTCCTTGACCTGCGAGGGCACGCCCTCGACGAGGTCCTTGGCTTCCTTGAGGCCCAGGCCGGTGATCTCGCGGATGACCTTGATCACCCCGACCTTGTTCGCGCCGAAGCTCGTCATCATGACGGTGAACTCGGTCTTCTCCTCGGCAGCCGGGGCGGCCGCAGCGGCCGCGCCGCCGCCGGCCGCGGCGACGGCCACCGGGGCAGCCGCCGTCACGCCGAACTTGTCTTCCATCATCTTGACGAGGTCGACGATCTCCATGACGGTCATGTTGGAGATTGCGTCGAGGATGTCTTCCTTGCTGGCAGCCATTGTCGTAGCTCCTGAAAAAAGTGTTTGCCTGAATACCCTTGAATCAACGATTGCGGCCGCTCGTTACGCAGCCGCGCCCTGCTTCTGGTCCTTGACCGCGGCGATCGTGCGCACGAGCTTCGCGTGAGGCTCGGCGAGCGTGCGAACGAACTTGCCGATCGGGGCCTTGATGACACCGAGCAGCTGCGCCAGAGCCTGGTCCCGCGTGGGAAGGCTCGCGACGCGTTCGAGGTCGCTGCCCGGCAGCACCTGGCCTCCCAGCGACACCAGCGTGGGCACGAGCTTGTCGTTGTCCCTCGCGAATGCCTTGATCAGCCGTGCGGCCGCGCCCGGGTCGTCCTGCGAGAAGGCGAGGATCAGCGGGCCCTTGAGCTTCTCGCCGACGCACTCGAACTGAGTGCCGGCGACGGCTCGACGGGCCAGCGTGTTCTTCACCACGCGCATGTAGACGCGGCTGGCTCGGGCCTTGGCGCGCAGCTCGGTGAGCTTTGCGACCGTGAGCCCCCGGTACTCCGCGGCCACGACGGACTGCGCGGTCTGCGCAACCGTGGCGACCTCGGCGACCAGCGCCTTCTTGTCGTCAAATCTAAGCGCCATTGAGTCCTCCTGGCCTGAAGATCGATCGAACATCCGAACGCCCGTCCGTAGGCGTTCGCCCTTCTTTAGAAGGCGGACCTTCGGCAGTGAGACACTGACTCGGGTACCACCATCTGCGCAGGCTTCGCGCGATTAAGGGAGACGCCTCGCGGCTCTCCCGCCTGCGGTCTTCGATGATGACCGGCCCTCGCCTTGCGCCACCCGCGTGGCGCAGGGCCCGGGCCGGCCCTGCATCAAATCGTCGAAAAAAAATCCGTTCAGTGCGCGGCGGTCGCGAGCGTCGCCTGGTCCACCGGCACGCCGGGGCCCATCGTCGACGACAGCGACACGCGCTTCAGGTACACGCCCTTCGACGCAGCCGGCTTGGCCTTCTGCAGGTCGTTCAGCAGGGCGTGCAGGTTGTCCTTGAGCTTCTCCGGCGCAAAGCTCGCCTTGCCGATCGTGCAATGGATCACGCCGCCCTTGTCGGTGCGGAAACGGACCTGGCCGGCCTTGGCGTTGCGCACGGCGCCCGCCACGTCCGGCGTCACGGTGCCGACCTTCGGGTTCGGCATGAGGCCGCGCGGGCCGAGAATCTGGCCGAGCTGGCCGACGACCCTCATCGCGTCGGGACTGGCGATCACGACGTCGAAGTTGAGCTCGCCCGCCTTGACCTGTGCGGCGAGGTCGTCCATGCCGACGATGTCGGCGCCGGCCTCACGCGCGGCCTCGACGTTCTTGCCCTGCGTGAATACGGCGACGCGGACCGACTTGCCCGTGCCGTGCGGCAGCACGGTCGAGCCGCGGACCTGCTGGTCCGACTTCGAGGCGTCCACGCCCAGGTTCACCGAGACGTCGACGGCTTCGTCGAACTTCGCGTTCGCGAACTGCTTGACGATGGCGAGCGCCTCGTCGATCGGATACGTCTTGCCCGGGACGATCTTCTCGGCCCACGGCTTCATGCGCTTGACGACGGCCATGATCAGACCTCCACGCCTTCGACGTCGACACCCATGCTGCGGGCGCTGCCCGCGATCGTCCGCACGGCCGCTTCGAGGTCCGCGGCCGTGAGGTCGGGGGTCTTGGTCTTCGCGATGTCCTCGAGCTGCTTGCGCGTGATCCTGCCGACCTTGGCGGTGTTCGGCGTGCCACTGCCCTTCTCGATGCCGATCGCCTTGCGGATCAGCACCGACGCCGGCGGCGTCTTCATCACGAACGTGAAGCTGCGGTCGCTGTACACCGTGATCACCACGGGAATCGGCAGGCCCTTCTCGACCTGCTGCGTCTGCGCGTTGAACTGCTTGCAGAACTCCATGATGTTCACGCCCTGCTGGCCGAGCGCCGGTCCGATCGGCGGGCTCGGGTTCGCCTGGCCTGCAGGCACCTGCAGCTTGACGTAGCCGTTTACTTTCTTTGCCATCTCTCTCTACCTCTGTGGGTCCGAACGCCCGTTTTCAGGCGGGCTCCCCGTTGAAGAAAGCGGTTAGTGACCAGCGGATAGCGGTTAGTAGGAGAAGACCCTTACCGCCATCGCTCTTAACTAACCGCTATCCGCTATCCGCTTCCTCGTCAGGCCTTCTCGACCTGGCTGAACTCCAGCTCCACCGGCGTCGAGCGCCCGAGGATCTGCACCGCCACCTGCATGCGGCTCTTCTCGTAGTTCACCGACTCGACGACGCCGTTGAAGTCGTTGAACGGGCCGTCGGTCACGCGGACCACCTCGCCCGGTTCGAACAGCACCTTCGGA
>DASUMQ010000128.1:0-4802 GCA_036277615.1 Steroidobacteraceae bacterium | reverse complement strand
ACTCGTTCTGGAAGAACGCGAGCGGCACGAAGCAGATGGCGATCGCGATCACGGAGCGCAGCAACCGGTCGCGCAGCTCGAGCAGATGCGAGATCAGCGTGCCTTCGGCCAGCGGCTCCCCGTTACCCGGGCTTTCGCTCATCAGGGTCCGTCGCGGTCGGCGTGGGGGTCATGTCCGGGGATGCCGCCGGCGCGTGTTCTGCCGCAGTGGCGAACGGCTCGTCGGGAGCCGTCGGGTTCAGGCCGGCCACGTTGGGTGACGGCGGCGAAGCGGCGAGCGCGTGGTCGTCGGCGGGCGTCGCCAGGGGTGCGGGGGGCGGCGTGTGGATCGTCCCGTGGCCCGTCGCGGGCCGGTTCGAGGAAGGATTCGTCGCGAGCGGGTCGAACTGCACTTCCTGTTCGAGTTGCGTGCGCAGCTGGCGCGCCATGGCCCGCGCCCGCCCGGCCCAGCGCCCGAGGTCCGCAGCGAGCTTCGGCAGGCGCGCCGGCCCGAGCACGAGCAGCGCGATGCCGAAGATCAGGACGATCTCGGTGAAGCCGACCTCGAACATCGCGGTCGCCGCCCGTTCAGCCGGGTTTGCCGTCCGTCTTGGCGCTCGTCGACGCTCGCTCGTTGAAATCCGCGTCGCGCGGGCCGCCGTTCGTGAGGTCGGACAGCTGCTTGTTCTGCTCGTCTTCGCCGTCGGACATGGCCTTCTTGAAGCCCTTGACCGCGGCTCCGAGGTCGGACCCGACGCTCTTGAGCTTCTTGGCCCCGAACAGCACCAGCGCGATCAGGAGGATGATGAGAAGTTCGCGGAAGCCGATACCCATGGAGTTCTCCGGGGCCCTGTAAAAAGGGGCCGCCATGATACGACAATGTTCGTGATCACTCGGTTGCGCGCGGGGTCGGTATTTGCAACCAGAACGTGACGGGCCCGTCGTTGACGAGCGATACCTGCATGTGGGCGCCGAAGCGGCCTGTCGCGACCTTGCCGGGAAGCACCGAGCGGGCGTGCTCGACCGCACGTTCGAACATCTCTCGTCCGTGCCCGGGCGATGCGGCGGACGTGAAGCTCGGCCGCAGTCCCTTGCGCGTGTCCGCGGCCAAGGTGAACTGTGAAACCAGCAACAGCTCGCCGCCGGTCTGGCTCAGGCTCAGGTTCATCTTCCCGGCCGCGTCATCGAACACTCGATATGCCACCGTCCGGTCGATCAGCCGATGTACGGTGTCGACGGTGTCGGTTGGTTCAACGGCTACGAGGGCGAGGAGCCCGAAGCCGATATGTCCCACTAATTCATTACTCGAGCGAACGCTCGCGGTCGAAACGCGTTGAATGAGAGCAATCAATGGGATGTCCGGCTCAAACGTAGCCCACATCGGCCCACGGGTGAACAGTTGCCGTGAAAAAAATCTTCACAAACCTGATACTCGGAGAAAAGTGGGCTGCGGCTGGCAAGGTGATGTCGGCTTTGACAAGAATCGGTCAATTCACCGCTAGTTCCTGTGACCTTTCGAGCGCTTCCTGTGCTTCGACATTGCGACCGCGCGCGCGCAGTGCGTCGGCGACCAGCTGCCAGGCCTGGGATTGAGTGCGGCTGTCGCCGATCGCCATGGACAGGGCCTTGCGCCCCATCGCCTCGGCCTGCGGGTAGTTGCGCTGATCCATCCTGAGCCGCCCCATCTCGACCCACAGCAGCGGATTGCGAGGCTCGATGCGCAACGCACGTTCCAGTGAGACGGTGGCACCCGGCAGGTCGCCGCGCTTGCGCTGGGCCTGCGCCTGCGACACCAGTGCCTTGCTTGCCGGCGACAGCGTGGCCGGCGCGACCTTGGGTCGCTCCCTCGGCAACTGCGCGGGCGCCGGGGCCTCGATCACCGGTTCAGTCGTCGAACCGGGGGGCGGCACGGTCGGCAGCGTCGGGCCTCGCCCGGACGGCGACGGTGCCGTGGGCGCGGGTGGGCCGGATTTGAAAGGCGGCGCCGCGCAGCCTGCCGCGACTGCCAGCACCAGGGCGACGACGATGGATCGCGCCGTTGAACGCATGTGGGATACCTCGGTCGGCGATTGTCCGGTCCGCGACCGGAACGGATCAAGGTCGAGCAGGCGGCTCCGTCGTGTCGGCCGAGTCCGTTTCGAAACCCGACAGCAGCATCAGCGCCCCTTCCTCGCGGGTCGTTCCCGGCGGGCAGGTCGGGCTCGGCGGGATGGGCTGGCCCACCGCGAACGGCAGGCTCACCGCGGAGCGAGTGCAGTAGGGCGAGGTCTCGAGGCCCGTGTAATAGTCGATCCACCGGTCCTCGACGTCTTCGGGCAGCAGGGGCTCGAACGACGAGGTGCCGATCGTCGCCATCAGCCGTGTCCAGGCCTGGAGCGCGCCCGTGGTTCCCGTGAGCCCCGTGGGTGCATTGTCGTCGTGTCCCATCCACACGACGATCAGGTGGCCGCCCGAGAAACCCGCGAACCAGCTGTCGCGGTAATCGTTCGACGTGCCCGTCTTGCCGGCCACGACCAGGCCCTCTGGCAGCGAACGCTTGGCCGGCCGCGCGGTGCCGCGTTCGAAGACCTCGATCAGGAGCCGGTCCAGCGTGTAGATCGCCTCGGCCGACGCCGCCTGCGTGACCTCTAGCTCGGGCGCCTTGAGCGGCTTGCCCTCGGCGTCGACCACGGCGCGCACGGCACGCAACGGCGAACGATAGCCGCCGTTCGCGAGCGTGTTGTACATCTGCGCGACTTCCACGGGGTTGAGCTGCGCCGCCCCGAGCAGCACGGAAGGAAACCTGGGCGGCGCATCGTCGAGCCCGAGCTCGACGTAGGTCCTGGTGACGGGCCCCAGTCCGATCTCCAGGCCGAGGTTCACGGTCGCGAGGTTGTACGACTGGGTCAACGCGCGCACGAGCGTGACCGGACCGTGCACCTTCATGTCGTAGTTGCCGGGCTTCCAGAGTTCACCGTTGTCGAGCTTCAGCTCGATCGGCTCGTCGACGACCGTCGAGCCGGGCGTGTAGCGGCCGGACTCGAGCGCGGCGAGATAGACGAGCGGCTTCGCGAGCGAACCGATCGGACGCTTCATGTCGAGCGCGCGATTGAACCCGTCGAACGCGGCGCGGCGCCCCCCGACCACCGCGACGATCTCGCCTGTCTGCGGTGTCGTGACGACGAGCGACCCTTCGAGGTTCTTCGCGCGCTTGCTCCCCGACTCGTCCTGTCGCTCCAGTTCCGCGCTCAACGCGGTCTCTGCCTTTTCCTGCAGCAGCGGGTCGAGCGTCGTGAAGACCGTGAGCCCCGCTTCGGTCAGCTCGTTCTCGGGGTAGTCCTCCCGGAGCTGGCGACGCACGAGGTCGAGGAACGCGGGGAAATAGTTGGCCGTCCGCCCGGCGTTGTCCGTGATGCCGAGCTTCGTCTTCGTCGCGCGCTCTGCCTCGGCCGTCGTCACGACGCCCTGCTCGGCCAGCACCTTCAACACGAGGTTGCGCCGGTCGAGCGCACGCTCCGGCTGACGGCGCGGGTCGTAGTACGAAGGGCCGCGCACGATCGCCACCATCAGTGCGATTTCCTGCAGGTTCAGTTCGCTGAGCGGCTTGCCGAAGTAGAACTGGCTCGCGAGGCCGAAGCCGTGCACGGCCCGGCGGCCGTCCTGGCCCAGGTAAATCTCGTTGATGTAGGCGTTCATGATGTCCGCCTTCTCGAACCGCGATTCGAGGATGAACGCCATGATCGCCTCCTCGACCTTGCGTCGGAGCGTGCGGCGACTGTCGAGGAAGTAGCTCTTCACGAGCTGCTGCGTCAGCGTGCTGCCGCCCTGCTCCACCTGCCCCGCGCGAACGTTGACGAAGAATGCGCGCAGGATCGCGAGCGGGTTCACGCCGTGATGCGACTCGAACTTGCGATCCTCGACGGCCTTGAGTGCCTCCGGCAGCAGCGGTGGCACCTGGTCTGGCGAGACGACGATCCGGTCCTCGCCGTGGATCGGGAAAATGCTGCCGATCAGCAGTGGGTCGAGCCGGAACACGGGCACGTCGGCGCCGCCGTCGCCCGCCAGCGTCGTGACCGTCTCCTCGTCGAACGAGACCTTGAGTCGTTGCGCCGGCTGCCTCTCGTCGGGAAACGCGAACGCACGGACGTGCACGTCGACCGTGTCGCCGCGGCGCCGGTACGTGCCCGGGCGATCGACCGGCGACTGCGCGATATAGCCGAGCCGCGCGAGTTCCTCCGCGAATCGCGTCGAGGACAGTTGCTGCCCGGCATAGAGCTCGAGCGGCTGCGCGTAGACGCGGGCCGGCAACGTCCAGCGGCGGCCTTCGAACTGCTGCGTCACGCGACGGCCCAGGATCGCGACCACGACGATCGCGAGCACCAGGCCGAGCACCGCCAGCAGGCCGATACCGCGTTGCAACTTTTTCCGGGTTGCGGCCGGGAGTTTACGAGCCACGGCAGGAGCTTACTTGCGCCAGTACGTCGGCGTCAGCAGGACGAGCACCGAGAAGATCTCCAGGCGACCGAGCAACATGGTCGCCGAGCAGACCCAGGTCTGGAAGTCCGTGAGTCCCTGGTAGTTGGTGGCGGGGCCCACCTGACCCAGCCCCGGGCCCATGTTGTTGATGCTCGCGATGATGGCGGAAAAGGCACTGATGAAGTCG
Organism: Steroidobacteraceae bacterium; assembly: GCA_036277615.1. GTDB lineage: Bacteria > Pseudomonadota > Gammaproteobacteria > Steroidobacterales > Steroidobacteraceae > RPQJ01. The sequence goes on along the minus strand of DASUMQ010000128.1, from coordinate 181 downwards.
AGCCCGCTCGCGAGCAGCAGGAAGGTCATGGTCACGACCGTGGCGAAATACAGCACGACGTACGCGAGCACCGCGAACACGACGTGGTTGGCGACCACCTGGTGCCGGATCTTTACGGGCGTGACGGCCTGCGGGTGCACGAGCAGCCAGAGTTCGCGCACGGCCTGCCGGAACAGCACGA
>DASUMQ010000127.1:0-7985 GCA_036277615.1 Steroidobacteraceae bacterium | reverse complement strand
ACGAAGTTCCTTCTTGTCGATCTTGCCGACGCTGGTCTTCGGCAACGCATCGGTGAAGGCCCAGCGCTCGGGCAGCCAGAACCGTGCGACACGCTCCTCCAGGAAGGCCCGCAATTCCGGCGCGCTCACCGGTTCACCCGGCCGTCGCACGACGACGGCGAGCGGCCGCTCCTCCCAGCGCGGGTCCGGTACGCCGATCACGGCCGCCTCGAATACGGCGGGGTGAAACGAGATCTGGTTCTCGAGGTCGACCGAGGACACCCACTCGCCGCCGGACTTGATCACGTCTTTCGAGCGGTCGGTGATCTGCACGTAGCCTCGCGGGTCGATCGTGCCGACGTCGCCGGTCCGCAGCCAGCCGTCCGTGGTGAACGACTCGGGCGAGGCGTTCTGGTGATAGGCGCCGGTGACCCACGGCCCGCGCAACTGCAGCTCACCGACGGTGTGGCCGTCGTTGGCGACGGGACGGCCATCGTCGCCGACCAGGCGCACGAACATCCCCGGCACCGGCCGGCCGCTCTTGGTGCGCCACGCCGGTTCGTCCTCCACCGGCGTGCCGCGCGGCGGAATGCTGAGACAGCACATCGGGCTGGTCTCGGTCATGCCCCAGCCCTGCAGCACCGGCACGCCCCAGCGCTCGCGCACCGCGCGGATCAGTGCCGGCGAGACGACCGACCCGCCCGAGACGATCACGCGGAAACTCGACATGTCGAGTGGAGCTTCGCGGTCGGCCTGCAGCAGGTCGTTGATCAGCGTCGGCACGACCGCCGTATACGTCGGCCGCTCCTGCTCGATCATGCGGCGGATGCTTGCGGACTTGAGGTCGGGTCCCGGCATCAGCAGGTCCGCTCCCGCCATCCAGGCCGAGTACGGCAAGCCCCAGGCATTCGCGTGGAACATCGACGGCAGCAGCAGGATCCGGTCGGACTGGCTGATCGCGAACGTGTCGACGCCGAGCGTGCCGAGCGTGTGCAGGTAGATCGTGCGGTGGCTGTAGACGACACCCTTGGGCGCGCCGGTCGTCCCCGTGGTGTAGCAGACGACCGCCGCGTCGCGCTCCGCGAGCGACGGCCAGCCGAACGCCCCGCCGTGGGTCGCGACGAGCGTTTCATACTCGTGCACCTGCGCGTCGGTCGCGACGGCGTCCGCCGCGTGATCGCCGATCACGATCACGTGCCGGAGTGTGGGCACGCGCGGCAGCACCTCGCGCAGGGTCGGCAGCAACGAGGCATCGATCACGAGCACGTCGTCCTCGCCGTGGTTCATGATGCCGAGGATCTGCTCGGGAAACAGGCGCACGTTCAGCGTGTGCAGCACGGCGCCCATCGACGGCACCGCAAGGTAGCACTCGAGGTGGGCCTGGGTGTTCCAGCAGAACGTCGCCACGCGGGCATTCGGGCGCACCCCGAGCGCCGCGAGCGCCGCGGCGAGCGCCTCCACGCGGCGCGCCACCTCCGTGAAATGCGTCGGCTCAAAATGGCCGTCGACCCAGTTGGCCACGCGACTGGTGCCGTGCAGGCGGGCGCCGTGGGCGAGGATCAACTGCGTCGAGAGCGGCACGTCCATCATCGTGGCGTGCATCGGGCGGATCGTCTGCGTGTTCATGGGCGGTGGATCCCTGCGACCCGCGCAGCCTCCTCGAGCAGCGCGGGCACGTCGTATTCGAGCTTGCGCGAGTACTCGCTATCGACGAGTCCCTGCACGCGCAGCACGTAAGCGCCCTCCACGATCGCGGCGAGGCGCCAGAACGCGAAGGCGAGGTAATAATCGAGGTCGCCGACGTCGATGCCGGTCGCGAGCGACCAGCGGTGCGCCAGCGCCTCGCGCGTGACGATGCCGGGGCGACGCGTGACGGCCTGTACGAACGCGAACCCGGGCGGATCTAGCGTGCGCGGCCCCCAGAACATCAGCATCAGCGCTAGGTCGGCGACGGGATCGCCGACGGTCGACAGTTCCCAGTCGATGATCGCCTCGAGCCGGGGCTCGTCGCGTGCGAACAGCGTGTTGTCGAGGTGATAGTCGCCGTGGATCACGGCCTGGCGCGGCTCGCGCGGCTTGTGCTCGGTCAGCCACGCCCCGAGACGCTCGACGAGCGGCAGCTCGCGCACCTTCGTCGCGGTCCGGACCTGCCGCCAGCGTTCGATCTCGCGCGTGAGGTAGTCGGCCGTCGCGTCCGGCGGTCGCGCTCCCAGTTCGCGCCAGTCGAGCCGGTGCACTTCGGCGATCGCGTCGACCAGTTCGTATCCGATGCGCTCGAGCGTCGCCGGCTCGTCGCGATACGCGTCCGGCAGCGTCCAGGTGATTGCGGTGCCGTCGACGTGGTCGACGACGATGAACGGCTGGCCGAGCACGGACGCGTCCTCGCAATGACCGCGTGCCACGGGCACGCGCGCCTTGCGACTGAGTGCGCTCAGCACGCGCCATTCACGCTGCACGCCCCGCGCGGCGCTGGCCGACAGCGCGTTGTCGGGCGGACGGCGCAGGATCAGGCGGCCCGCGGGCGTCTCGACGAGCTGGGTGACGTTGGCGTTACCGCCGCTCAGGCGCTCACCGAGCCGTGCTTCCGCGATGCCCAGGTGCTCGCGCATCCATGCCGCGAAGCGAACCTGTGCGTCGTCGGCGACCACTGCCGCCGCGCCCGGCTAGAGCGTGCACGACAGGCCGCCGTCGGTCGGGATGACCGCGCCCGTCATGTACGTGGAGCCCGCGACCCAGCCGATCACTTCCGCGACCTCGCCGTCGTGGCCGAGACGCCGCAGCGGAATGCGCTTGGTGATCTGCTCCATCGCGCGTCCGCTGAGGCCCTGGGTCATCTCGGTTTCGACGAGGCCCGGCACGACGAGGTTCACGCGGATTTCCTGGCGCGCGAGTTCCACGGCCAGCACCTTGGTGAGCCCGGCCAGGCCGGCCTTCGACGCACCGTATGCGCTGTCCCCGGGAAAACCGCGAAAACCCACGACCGCGCCGATGTTGACGATCGAGCCGCCCTTCGGCATGTGCGGCAGCGCCGCCCGCACGCAGTGCAGCGGGCCCGACAGGTTGGTCGTCAGCACCGCATCCCAGTCGGCCATGTCGAGCTTGTCGGCCCGGCCGCCACGGTGCAGCCCGGCGTTGTTGATCAGTACGTCGATGCCGCCCCACGCGGCCGCGATGCGATCGAACGCACTGCGCACCGATTCCGGCGAGGTCACGTCCGCCACCATCGGCAGGCACCCTGCCCCGAGCTCCGCTTTCAGGTGCGCTTCGTCGATGTTGCGCGCGGTCACGGCGACGCGGTCCCCGCGCGCAATCGCCCACCGCGCCACCGCCAGCCCCAGCCCGCGGGAGCCGCCGGTCACGATCCAACGTTTGGTCATGCGAACTTCCAGACGGTGCGCGACGGTCCCGGGGCCGCCGCGCACCGTCGTGTCTTGCTTATGGTCAGAAGTTCATCATCAGGCGCAGGCCGTACGTGCGCGGCGGACGGGTCGCCGTGTACGTCCACAGCCCCGGGAACGTCACGCTCGTGCCGACGTCGTAGCCCTGCGACCACGCGTCCTCTTCCGACAGGTTGAGGCCCCAGAGGCTCACCGTCAGGGCATCGCGACGCCAGTTGATGGACGCGTCGACGACGTTCTGCGCATCGACGTGGCTCTGCGGCGAGTTGAGGAACGTGAGCTCCTGCTCGTCGATGTAGCGGAAATCCGCCTGCACCCACATGTCGCCGCCGAGCATCGGCCACTCGAGCGTCGGCGAGATCGTCGCGGTCAGTTCCGGCGCGCGCCGCAACTCGAGGTCGGACAGGTCGGTGAGCGTGACCGGGTCGATCAGCTTCTTGTACTTGGCGTCGAGGAAGCCGAGGTTGCCGGCGAGCCGGAACATGTCGGTGGCCTGCCACGTGAAGTCGAACTCGACTCCGGTCAACTCGGCCTCGGACGCGTTGAGCACGAGCGTCTGCTGCCCCGTGCCCTGGCCGGTCGGCACGCTCTGCTCTTCCTGCTTGTCCTTGTACTGCATGCTGAACACCGATGCGTTCAGTCGCAGCGTGCCCTCGAGCCACTCCGATTTCACGCCGAGCTCGAAGTTGTCGACCGTCTCCGGGTCGTACGGCGTGGCGGCGCCTTCGTAGGTGCCCGGGCGGCCGCTGAAGCCGCCGGCGCGAAAGCCCTCCGAATAGAGACCGTAGACCATCAGCGCATCGCTGTACGTGTAGCGCAGGCTCACCTTGGGCGAGAACTGGCTCCAGCTCTCCTCGAACGGGTTGCCGGGATTACCCTTGTCCGCCAGCTCCGGCATGATCGGGTCGACCACGCCACTCGTCTTCTCGTCCTTGGTGTAGCGGCCGCCGACCGTCAGCGTCCACTGGTCGTTGAACTTCCAGTCGCCCTCGAAGAACAGGGCCGTCGAGTCGGTCTCCTGCTCGACCGACTGCGGCACCTCGAGCACCGTTCCCGCCGGCAGCCCGAACAGGAGGTCGCCGAACCCGATGTAGCTCATCAGGTCGATGTTGTATTCCGAGTTCCAGTAGTAGGCGCCGACCGTGTACGAAAGCCGCTCACCGGTGTGCGTGAAGCGCAGTTCGTGGCTGGTCTGCTCGTACTCGGCCGGGCGGTCGGTGTGGTAGAGCGTCAGGGGCGTGGCGTCCCAGTCCTGGTACACCTTCTCGTCGGTCTTGAAGAGGCCGAAGACGTAGACGACCTGGTTGTTGTCGCTCACGTCCCAGCGGGCGTTCGCCACGTGCATGTCGGTGTCGAAGTACGACTGGTACGGGTCGTCGCCGTCCTGCAGCACGACGTAACGGTCGCCCGACTGCGGGTTCTCGAGTCCCAGCGCGCACTGGTCGTAGAAGAAGCAGAACGCCTGGTCGGCCTGCGCCATGTTCAGGACCACGTTGGCGTCCTGGTCCTGCCAGCTCTTGTCGAAGCGATAGTAGAGCTCGAGGTTCTCGGTCGGCCGCCAGGTGAAGGACGGGCTGACCGAACGGTACTCGGTGTCGCCCACGTCCCGGCCGAGCGTGCGGTTGTAGAACCAGCCGTCGTGCGCCCGGTAGGCACCGCCGAGCTTGAACGCGAAGCTGTCGCCCAGCGGCACGTTGACGTAGCCGTCGAACTGCTGGTCGTCGTAATTGCCGTAGCCGAGCCGGACACTCGCGCCGAACCCTTCGGGGTCGGGACGTCCGCGCGTGACGTTGATCACGCCCGCGATCGAGTTGCGGCCGAACAGCGTGCCCTGCGGCCCGCGCAGGATTTCCATGCCCACGATGTCGAGCGCCTTGATCATCGCGCCCGAGTTCACGCCGATGAAAACTTCGTCGACGACCACGCCGGTGGTCGGGTCGAAGCTCTTCTCGACGTCGGTCGTGCCGATGCCGCGGATGGAGATCGCCGCGGGGCTGCCCGGGCCCTGCTGCAGGTCGTCGATGACGACGTTCGGCGCCGCGTTGGACATCGTCTGCAGGTCGACGTCGAAGCGGCGCGCGATCTCCTCGGAGCCGAGCGCGCTCACCGACGTCGCGACGTCCTGCAGGTTCTCCTCGCGCTTGCGCGCCGTGACGATGATTTCCTCGAGGCCGCCGCCGGACGCCGCGGTCTCCTGCGCCACGACCGTGACCGGCGCGGAGGTCGCGCCGCCCAGCGCCATCGCCACTGCCACGGCGAGACGCGAACTCCTCTGCGAAATGTGCATGGATCCCCCTACGTTGCTACGGATGCCGAAGCCCACAACCATCGTCATGCGCACGTCCCCGCGGGGTCGCCGTGGCACGACACCGGGCAGACGATAAACTGCTTGTTGTCGGCAAGCAAGTGTAATCCTATACTCGGCCGGCACACCCCAGCTCTTCTTTTGCATTGCAGCGCCGACACGATCTCGCCGGCGCAACACACACCGGGAATCGCCAGCACATGAGCAACGACCTTCTCATCGAGCAATTGCTGCAGCGCGTGGACCAGCTCGAGAGTCGCCACGCGATGCGCGACCTCGTCACCGATTACTGCCAGGCATTCGACGGCGTCGACTTTTCCCGCTTCCTCTCGATCTGGTGGGACGACTGCACCTGGGACATCGGCCCGCCGTTCGGGAAGTTCGAGGCGCACGCCGGCATCGAGAAGGCGGTGAAGGAAGTGCTCTGGCCGGTCTGGCGCGAGACGCATCACCTCACGAGCAACCTGCGCGTCACGTTCCAGGACGCGGACAATGCGCGTGGCGTCTGCGACGTCGACTGCATGGGCGCCCTGCGCGACGACTCGGTGCAGATGATCAGCGCCACGTACACCGACCACTTCCAACGCCGCAACGGAACGTGGAAGATCTTGCGCCGCGACGTCGTGATCCATTACTTCAACCCGATTCCCGGCGCGCAGATGACCAAGCCGCCCGCCGGCTGAACGAGGCAACGACAGGGGAACACCATGGGACTGCTGACCGTTTCCGAGGGCCGCGACGTCTACTTCGAGGACCATGCGGGACCGGGGCTGCCGGTGCTGCTGATCCACGGCTGGGGCATGAGTTGCCGCGTCTGGGACAGCACGCTCGTCGCGTTGCAGCGTGCCGGGCACCGCGTCGTCACGTTCGACCAGCGCGGTTGCGGCAACTCGGACAAGGACTTCCGCGAGGTCTCGGTGGAATCGTCCGGCGCCGATGCCGTTGCCGTGCTGCGTCACCTCGGCGTCCGGCGCACCGCCGTCAATGGCTGGTCGCTGGGCGGCGCTGTGGCGGTCGAAGCCGCGCGCCTGCTCGGGCGTGACTGTGCGGGCGTGATCCTCACGGGCGGCGCCTCGCCTCGCTACGTGCAGGCGCCGGACTTTCCGCACGGCAACCCGCCGGGCAGCCCGGTCGAGTCGGTCAACGCGCTGCAGCTCGACCGCGCCAATTTCCTCGACGGACTCACCAGGGCGGTCTGTGCGATTCCGCAGAGCGACGCAATGAACGCGTGGATGTGGTCGATCTTCATGCAGACCTCGCCGGCGGCCGACCGCGCCCTGGCACAGCTCGATTCGCTCGACCAGCGCGAGGCGATCCGCGCCCTCGAGTGCCCGCTGCTCTCGATCGTCGGTGGCAAGGACGTCTTCGTCGCCCCAGACATCGGCCGCTACGCCGCGAAGATCGCGCGACAGGGCCAGCTCGCCGAGTTCCCGGAGTGCGGGCACGCGCCGTTCATCGAGGACGGTCCGCGTTACCGGCAGGTCGTGCTCGACTTCCTCGGCTCGCTCTGAAGGGGGAGGCCGCCCGATGACGCGCCACGTCAATTTCGGTCTCTGGTACGACTTCCGCAATCCCGCGCCGTGGTCCGTGCCGTTCGAACGGCTCTACGCGCAATGCCTCGACCAGATCGTCGGGGCCGAGCAGCTCGGCTTCGATTCGATCTGGATGACCGAGCACCACTTCTGCGACGACGGCTACACGCCGTCCCCGCTCGTGATGGCGGGCGCCATCGGCGCGCGAACCCGGCGCATGCGCATCGGCACCAACCTCATGATCCTGCCGCTGCACAATCCCGTGCGGATCGCCGAGGACGCGGCCACGCTCTCGTTGCTGACCGGAGGCCGTTTCGACCTCGGCGTCGGCATCGGCTACCGCGAGCTCGAGTTCCGCGAGTTCGGGCGTGAACTCAAGCAGCGGCCGAGCCTGATGGAGGAAGGCTTCGCGATCATCCGCAAGGCCTGGGCCGGCGAGCGACTCAACTTCGAGGGCAAGCGCTTCCGGGTCGGCGACGTGCGCATCACGCCCGTGCCCGAGCACGCGCCGAGGCTTTTCCTCGGCGGCATGGCGGAACCCGCGATCGACCGCGCCGCGCGCATCGCCGACGGTTTCCTGTCGACCGGCGGGATCGGCAACGACGTCTACGTGCAGTGCCTCGCAAAGAACGGCCGGCGGCCGGAGGACGGCGTCATCATCGCCGGTCACTGGGCGCTGATTTCCGACGATCCCGAGCGCGAGGCCGCGATCGTCGGTCCGCACGCGCTGTACCAGAGCAACCAGTACATCGAGTGGGGCGCGTTCGGGCC
>DASUMQ010000126.1:0-3482 GCA_036277615.1 Steroidobacteraceae bacterium | reverse complement strand
GCTGCGGCCCCGCACGATCGTCTACGGCTCGCTGCTGGCGCTGCTGGTCGCGGGCTTCGGCGTGTCGCTCACGCACCGCAACGTGGTCGGCGTGGACGTGCTGCGCGACCGCAACGCGCTCTTCCGCGAGCGCGCCGACGGCCTGATCGAGAACGTGTACAACGTCAAGATCCTGAACAAGGACGGCGCGGCGCACGACTTCACGATTACGGCAGCGGGTCTGCCAGGCCTGCAGGTGGACTACGGCGTGAGCACCGTCACCGTGGGGCCCGGCGCGGTCCGGAGCGTCCCGGTCAGGGTGCGCGTGCCGCGCGGGGAACTGCGTGGCGGCGCCGACATCCAACTGACCATCCGCACGGCCGACACCCGCGCGCTGCAGGCGACCGGCAAGGCGCGTTTCCTCGCGCCGACCAACTGAACTGGCAGGCAGTTTCAATGAGCACCGACACCCCCCGACCCTGGTACCGTCAGGCCTGGCCGTGGCTGCTGATCATCCCGCCCGCGGGCGCCGTGATCGGCGGGGCGATCACGCTGTACCTCGCGATCTCGCGGCCGGACACGCTCGTGCGCACGGACTGCCATCGGGACGGCGCCATCACGGTCTGCGGCGAGGTCGCACCGCGCAATCCATGATCGCCGCCCCGGGCTCAGCTTGCTTCCATTGCGGCGAGCCCATACCGACGGGCGTGCGCATCCACGCGCGCATCGACGCACACGATCGAGCCGTCTGCTGTCACGGCTGCAAGGCCGTCGCCGAATTCATCATCGGCGCCGGCCTCGACGATTACTACGCGTACCGTGACCAGGCGGCTGCCCGCGCGGACGAGCCGCCGCGTCCCGATCGCTGGACGGCCTACGACCGCCCCGAACTCGTCGAACGGCTGACACGACCGGAGCCGGACGGCGCGCGCTCGATCACCGTGCTGCTCGAAGGCCTGCGCTGCTCGGCCTGCAGCTGGCTCGCCGACAAGGCGTTGCACCTGCAGCCCGGCGTGCTCGACGTGAGCGTCAACCCGGCCACGGCGCGGGCGCGCATGGTGTGGCAGCCGGGCCAGGTGAAACTCGGCGACCTGTTGCGCGTGCTCGAGCATGTCGGCCTGCGCCCGCATCCGCTGGCCGGCGAGCCGGCCGAGCAACTCGCGCTGCTCGAGCGTCGCACCGCGCTCAAGCGACTCGCGGTGGCCGGTTTCGGCATGATGCAGGTGATGATGTTCGCGCTGCCGCTGTACGTCGGTGGCGTCGAGCGGGGCATGCACGAGTTCTTCCGGCTCGTGAGCATGCTGATCTGCGTCCCGGTCGCGCTGTATTCGGGCTGGCCGTTCTACGTCGGCGCCTGGCACGCGCTGCGGGCCCGCACGGTCAGCATGGACGTCCCGGTGACGCTCGGCATCCTCGCCGCGTTCGCGGCGAGCGTGTGGAATGCGCTCACCGGCGACGGCGAGGTCTATTTCGACTCGGTCACGATGTTCGTGTTCTTCCTCGCGGTCGGTCGCTACGTCGAGATGGTCGCGCGCCACCGCGCCGGCAGCGTGGCGGATGCGCTCGCGCGGCTCGCGCCGGTCACGGCGCGTCGCGTGCGCGACGGGCTCGTCGAGGACGTGCAGGCGCTCGAGCTGCAGCCGGGAGACGAGTTGCTCGTGCGCAGCGGCGAGGTGTTCGCCGCGGATGGCGTCGTCGCCGAGGACGTCGACGCCCGCGTGGACGAGTCGATGCTGACCGGCGAGTCCACCGCGATCGCCAAGACGCGCGGGTCGAGCGTGCGCGCGGGCACGCAGAATCTCGGTGCGCCGCTGCGCGTGCGCGTGACCGCCGTCGCGGGCGCCACGGTGCTGTCCGGCATCGTTGCGCTGCTCGAACGCGCGCAGGCCGAGCGACCGCGGCTCGCCAAGGCCGCCGATCGCGCGGCGGCCTGGTTCCTGAGCCGCATCCTGATCGGCGCGGCCCTCGTGTTCGTGGCCTGGTGGTTCGTCGACCCGTCGAAGGCATTCCCGGCAACGCTCGCGGTGCTGGTCGTCACCTGCCCTTGCGCGCTGTCGCTCGCGACACCGGCCGTGCTGGCGGCGGCCACCGCCGACCTGGCGCGACGCGGGGTGCTGGTCGCGCATTCGGACGCGTTCGAGGCGCTCGCCAAGGCGACGCACGTGCTCTGGGACAAAACCGGCACGCTGACGCACGGCCTCGTGCGCGTCGAAGAAATCCGGCCATTGCGCGAGCTGTCTTCGGAGACCTGCTTCGCGCTCGCCGTGGCGCTCGAGCGCCGCTCCGAGCATCCGATCGCCCGGGCGTTCGTTGCAGGTGGCGTCGACCGGATCGCTGCGACGGACGTGCGGATCGACACCGGCCGGGGTATCGAAGGCACGGTCGACGCTGCGCGACTGCGCGTCGGCACGCGCGACTACGCGCAGGGCCTCGCCGGGGCGGGGGCCGCAGCACGCACGGTCGAAGACGCCGGCAGCTGGGTCTACCTCGGTGACGGGCAGGGACTGCTGGCGGCCTTTCGATTGACCGACCCGCTGCGGGCAGAAACCGCCGACACCGTTCGACGCCTGTCGGCGCTCGGCCTGCAATCGTCGATCGTGAGCGGCGACTCCGCGCCGCCGGTGCAGGCGATCGCGACGCGAAGCGGCATCGAAGCCTTCGCCGCGCGCCAGACCCCGCAGGACAAGGTGGCGCGCCTGCAGGAGCTGCAGTCGGGCGGCGCAGTCGTGGTCGCGATCGGTGACGGCATCAACGACGCGCCGTTGCTGCGGGGCGCAGACGTATCGATCGCCATGGGCCGCGGTTCGGCGCTGGCACAGACGAGCGCCGACCTGATCCTCGTGCGCGATTCGCTCGACCAGCTGCCGGGCGTGGTCGAACTCGCACGGCGCGCGCAGCGCATCGTCCGGCAGAACTTGGCCTGGTCGATCGGCTACAACCTGGCCGCGCTGCCGCTCGCGGCACTGGGCCTCGTGCCGGCGTGGCTCGCGGCGATCGGCATGTCGCTCAGCTCCGTGCTGGTGGTGCTGAACGCGACGCGCGTGACGCGTCGTACGGAGCACTCGCCAAGGGCGCGCTGGACCGACGCGAACCCGGCGCCGGTGACCTGAGATGGAGATCCTGTACCTGATGGTGCCGCTCGGGATGGTGCTCGTCGGGCTCGGCATCTGGGCTTTCTTCTGGGCGGTCGGCAGCGGCCAGTTCGACGATCTCGACAGCCCCGGCTGGTCCGTGCTCGGCGACGACGAGCAAGCGAAGACGCCCGAAACGGCCCCCGACGTCGATCGCGACCCGCAACGGCCTCCCCCGTCATGACCGGCCTCGACGTCGGCACCGTGAGTCTCGGGGCGGCGCTGGTCGCCGGACTCGCCGGCAGCGGCCACTGTCTTGCGATGTGCGGTGGCGTCGCCGGGGCGCTGGCGATGCGCGGCAACGCCGCCGGAACGGGTGTCGGCACTCGGGTCGCGCACGCGGTCGTCTACAACGTCTCGCGCGTCGCGAGT
>DASUMQ010000125.1:0-2478 GCA_036277615.1 Steroidobacteraceae bacterium | reverse complement strand
CGCTCGAGCATCGCCCGCGCCCTGGGGCCGGGCAATTCGGTCTTGATGTGCGGATTCGACACGGTGAGCTCCTGGTCTTTGGCGTTGATTATGCGGGTAAACGCACGGCACGCCGATGCGCCTCGCGGGTGCGCGCCTGCAGCGCGCGCAGCGTGTCCAGTTCGAGCGCCGTCGGCGGCTCGAGCGTTTCGACGGTCGCGGCGACCGCCAGCGGCCAGCCGGTGGCCGCGCGGGCGTCGTCGATCGTCGCGCCCGGGTACAGCGCGGTGAGTTGCAGTTCGTCGGTGTCCGGTGCCGGCGTCAACAGCCCGAAGTCCGTGATCACCGCCTGCGGGCCGGCGCCCCGCATCGACGTGCGTGCGCGGGCACCGTGTCCGTCCAGAAAACCCGCGCTGGTGCGAAAGTCGAGTCGCGCCACGAGGCTGCGCGGCGTCGCCTTGAGCATCACGAAGGTGCGCCGGGCGTGCGCCGCGATCTCGGTCGCGCCCCCCGCGCCGGGCAGGCGGGTCGAGGGGGCGTCGTATGGGCCGATCACGGTGCTGTTCAGGTTGCCGTAGCGGTCGAGTTGCGCGGCGCCGAGGAACCCGACGTCGACGCGGCCCGCCTGCAGCAGGTAGGCGAACACCTCGGGCAGCGGGATCACACAGGCGGCGGTTTCCGCGAGCTCGCCGTCGCCGATCGAGAGCGGCAGTACGTCGGGGCGCGTGCCGAGCGTGCCCGACTCGTAGATCAGCACGATGTCGGGGGCGTGCGTGAGCCGCGCCAGGTTGCAGGCCGCGCTCGGCAGCCCGATGCCGACGAAACAGACGCAGCCGTCCCACAGCAGGCGCGCGGCCGCGACCGTCATGATCTCGTCACGGGTCCAGTCGTTCATGCGGCCGCCCGCAGTCGGGCCAGGAAGGCCGCGTGGTCGCGACAACCGAGCACGTGTGCGTCCATCCAGGTGCGGAACGTCTCGCGGTCGCGCGCGATCGCGTCCCAGCGCTGGTAGAACGCGTTGTCGCGCGAGTAGTGGTCCTGCACGTACGACGGATAGGCGCCGCCCGGGCAGTGCGCCACGGCCGTGACGATCCAGTGCGGCAGCACGATCGCGTTCATCGCGGGAGGCAATTCGTCGACGATCTCCTCGACCGTGACGATCAGCACCTGGGCCGCGAGTGCAGCCTCGCGCTGCGCGCCGACGATGCCGTGCACGGCCACGTTGCCGCTCCGGTCTGCGCGCTGTGCGTGCAGGATCGTGACGTCCGGGTTGAGTGCGGGCACGGCGGCAAGCCGTTCACCCGTGAACGGACACTCGACGCTGCGCACGCGCGGATTCGCATCCGCCAGGTCGGTGCCGAGATAGCCGCGCAGCATCGCGAACGGCAGGCGCGCGGCCCCTGCGCAGTAGGCCGCGGCGACGCCCGCGTGCGTGTGCTCGTCGAGCTCGAGCGGGCGCGGCCAGCTGTGCTCGACCGCATCGCGCAAGCGGTGCAGCGAGCCGACGCCCGGGTTGCCGCCCCATGAAAACGTGAGGCGGCGCGCGCAGCCCATGCCGATCATCTGGTCGTAGACCAGGTCGGGGGTCATGCGCACGAGGTGCAGGTCACGCCGGCGCTGGCGGATGATCTCGTGGCCGGCCGCGAACGGAATCAGGTGAGTGAAGCCTTCGAGCGCGACGCAGAGCCCGTCGCGAACGTGGGTCGCGATCGCTTCTGCCAGCGGCACGACCTTCCGTGTGCTCACGATTCGACCACGGTGCGCGACTGCTCGCGCAGGTACTGCGCGAGGTAATAGAACGAGGCGATCGCCTTGCCGGTCGAGCCCGAGCCCTTCCAGCCGCCGAACGGCTGGTAACCCGGCCACGCCCCGGTCGTCGCGCCCTGCTTGCGGTTCGCGTAGGTGACGCCGGCCTCGATGTGTTCCTGGAACCACGGCACTTCGTCGGGCGCGCCGTAGAACCCCGCGGTGAGTCCGAGCGTCGAATCGTTCGCGAGACGCATCGCCTCGTCGCGCGTCGCGACCCGGTGCAGCATCAGGATCGGCACGAACATCTCGTGACGCCAGAGCGCGTGCGCGAGCGGCGCCTCGGCCAGCACGGGTTCCACGTAGTGACCGCGCGCGAGCTCGCCGCGGCGCAAGTCGCGCCCGCCCGCGAGGATCGTCACGCCTCCCGCCCGAAGCTCGTCCACGTAACGCGCGTGGTTGGCCGCAGCGTTCGCGTTGATCACTGTGCCGAGCCAGTTCTCGCGCCGGCACGGGTCGCCGATCCGGATCGCGTCCACCTGGGCGCGGAGGCGATCGATCAGGGCGTCGGCGACGCTGCGGTCGACGTACAGCCGGGACAGCGCGGAGCATTTCTGGCCGTCCAGGCCGTAGGCCGACCGCACGATGCCGGCCGCCGCGTCGTCGAGGTTGGCCCCGGCCGTGACGATGCACGGGTTCTTGCCGCCCATCTCGGCGATGCAGGGTCGTGGCCACGGACCCGCCGTCATTTGC
>DASUMQ010000124.1:0-14914 GCA_036277615.1 Steroidobacteraceae bacterium | reverse complement strand
GCGTGACATCGCGAACGCGACGCGCGACTGGCCGAACGCGTTGACGAGCAGCACCGAGGTGAGCCCCGCCAGCGCACCGACTTTGACCAGGCTCGCGAGCACCGGCATGTCGAGCCGATCGATCGCGAGCGCGATCGGGTCAGGCACGCCGAGCTCGCGGTAGGGCACGATCCCGGTCAGCACGGCCGCGACCACGACATAGATCAGCGTGCACGCGGCCAGCGAGCCGAGAATGCCGACCGGCAGGTCGCGCTGGGGATTGCGCGCCTCGGCCGCCGCGGTCGAAACCGTCTCGAAGCCGATGTAGGCGAAGAACAGGATCGACGCGGCGCGCACGACGCCCTGCCAGCCGAAGGCGAAGCCGCCCTCGTTCGGCGGCACGAGCGGCACCCAGTTCGCCGGCTCGACGGCAGAGACCCCGACGACGACGAGGCCGCCCAGCACCGTGATCTTGAGCAGCACCAGGATGTTGTTGACGAGCGCCGACGCCTGCACGCCGCGGACCAGCACCGTGGTCACGCCGGCGATCGCGAGCGCTGCGACCAGGTTCACGGAGGTGCCGACGTGCAGCAGCGTGCCGCCGGGCGTCACGTCCGCCTGCACGAGCGGCGTCGACAGCGCGGCCGGGATCGTGACACCGAAGTCGCGCAGCAGGCTGCCGAGGTAGCCGGAGAACCCCACCGCGAGCAGCGCGGCCGCGATGCCGTACTCGAACAGCAGCAGGCAGCCGAGTGACCACGCGAAGACTTCGCCGATGGCCGCGTAGCAGTACGCGTAAGCCGAGCCGGACACCGGCATGGTCGAGGCGAGTTCGGCGTAGCAGAGCGCGGCGAGCGCGCAGGCGGCGCCCGCGAGCAGGAACGACAGCATCACGCCGGGACCGGCGTAGTGCGCCGCGGCGAGCCCCGGCAGCACGTAGATGCCGGCGCCCACGATGCAGCCGATGCCGAGCAGCACGAGGTTGAATGCGCTGAGCGTGCGCGGCAGGCCGGTGGTCTGCGCGTCGGACTGCAGCGATTCGATCGAGCGCCGCCCGAACATCCGGCCCAGGCCACCGCCGCACGCAGGTCCGTCCTCTCGCATCGTCGTCACCTCCGGCGGGCGAGCCAGAGCCCGACGCCGAGCAAGAGCATGGTCAGGAGCCACAGGCCCATCGTCAGGGCCAGCACGCGCCCCGCGACGCCGAGCGCCTCGCCGGTGTGCACGGGATACAGGTTACTCATGAACGCCGTGGCCGTCTGCGCCTCGAGCGCATCCTCGGCCCGCAGCACGCGCCCGTCGTCCGCAGCCACGTAGACGACGCTCGTGCCGTAGACCCGTCGCCACTCGGCGGGCTGGCGCACGCGGATCCGGTACCAGGGCTGGCCGTCCGCGGGGAACGACACCCCGCTCAACTCCGAACCCGGGAATTGCTCGAGCGCGGTCGTGAAGGCGTGTGCGGGCGCGACCGGTCCCGCCCCCGGCGCGGCGACGTTCTCGAGTTCAGGCGGCACCCGGTCGGTTCCGAGCCAGTTCGCGAGCGACGACTCGAACGTGAGCAGCACACCGGCGCCGAGCATCATTGTCGCCGGCACGCCGAGCCAGAGCCCGGCGGCACGATGCCAGGCGTAGCGACGCGCCGCACCGGCGCGCGCACCGCGCGGCCACAGCGCCTGGCGCCACTGCTTCGCGCGCGCGGGCCACGCGAGCACGAGTCCCATCACGATCGACGTCAGCAGGAACAGGCCGCTCACGCCGACGACGAACTTACCGCGGTCGCCGGCGAAGAGCGTCTGGTGCAAGCTCGCCGCCGTGGGGATGAAACCGTCGCCCGATTCGCGCGTGCGAAGCACCCGGCCGGCACCGTCCACCCGCACGACCTCAGTGTTGTCCTGCGCGTCGTCGACGTAGAGGTCGAAGCGACCGTCGACGCCGCCCGAAGCCCACAGGCTCGTGACGGTGCGTCCGGCCGGGTCCGACTGGATCGACTCGATGCGTGCACCGAGCGACGCGGCGTCGAGCGGCACGGCGTCGCCGGCGAGCGGCGCGTCGTCCAGTTCCCAGCGATACACCATCAGCAGCCCGGTGAGCGCCTGCGACAGCCACAGCACGCCGAGCGTCAGCGCGATCCAGCGGTGCAGGCGTCGCAGTACGAGTTTCATGCGCGATCCCGGCTCAGCCCGATCCGCCGGAGTCGGGGACGCCGAGCGTCTCGCGCAGCCACCGCGCACCGTCCGCGATCGCGCGGTCGGCCAGCGGCGCGATCGACACGGCCTCGATGAACGAGTGGGTCGCGCCGGCATAGACCGTCATCGCCACGTCCACTCCGGCCGCGCGCATACGCGACGCCATCTCGTGGCTCTGCTCCGTCAGCACGTCGCACTCCGGGATCGTCATGCACGTGGGCGGCAGGCCTTCGAGTCGAGCACGCAACGGTGTCGCGAGCGGGTCGTTGCTCACGTCGGCGCCGCCGGTGTAGTGATCCCAGAAGTAATCGACTTCCTCCGCGGTGAGCACGGCGCCGGGGCCGCCGAAACGACGCAGGGACTCGGCCGAGCAGCGCCGGTCGAACGCCGGGTAGATCAGCAGCAGGCCGCGCACGGATTCGCCCTGCCCCGCATCGCGGAGCGCCAGCGCCGCGCAGATCGAAAGATTGCCGCCCGCCGAATCGCCGCCGAGCGCGAGGCGCCGCGCGTCGATGCCGTGCGCCGCGCCGTGCGTCTGCAACCAGCGGACCACCGCGACCACCTGGTTGAGCGCGACGGGGTAGCGCACCTCGGGCGACAACGAATAATCGACGCCGACGACGATCACGCCCGCGCGTGCGGCGTACTCGCGCATCACGCGATCGTGCGTATCGAGACTGAACAGCACCCAGCCGCCGCCGTGCATGTACACGAGCGCCGGGGACGGCGTGGCGACGCCCGGGTCGTAGATGCGCACCCGGACCGGCCCGACGTCCGTCTCGGCGACGTGCTCCGTCACGCGCGCCATGACCGGACCGCCCTGGCGCCAGGGCTCGCGCACCTGCTCGGCGACGGACCGCATCTCGACGGCCGGGAGCTCACGACCACCTGTCAGCCGCTCGTAATCGGCAGTTACGCGCGAGACGAAACGACGGATGTCCGGATCGATCGCTCCATCGCCGCTGCGCGCGGGCGCTTCGCCTGTCTTGCTCATCCTGGGTAGACCTCGCTGAGGCTGCTGTGGGTGCGTTCCGGGGCCCGTCCCGCGGCGGGCCGACGCAGCTGGCCGTGCCTTGTCCGCGGCGTTGCGGTACTGATAACCTCCGGTCGCACCGCACGCCGTCGGCGTCGGAACAGTTTTCGTCTCGGATGGGCCAGCGCCCACGGTGAGCACGCATGGGCGGACGCAGCACTCGCGGGGACGATTACCAGGACGTGCCGCGACCGGTCGCGGCGCTCGCGGACGAATACCCGCCGAATTCGTACGATCCGCCGCACTCGCACAAGCGCGGCCAACTGGTCTATGCGATCAGTGGGGTGCTCGTCTGTACCACGCGTGATGCCACGTTCGTCGTGCCACCGCAGCGCGCGCTCTGGGTCCCGCGCGGCGTGGTCCACGAAGCCCGCACGCGCGGCCACGTCTCGTTGCGCACGCTCTACCTCGACGACGCGGTGACATCGGAGCTGCCACGCACCTGCATGACCATCGAGGTCTCGACGCTGCTGCGCGAGCTGATCGTCGAGGCGACGCGGATCCCGATCGAGTACGACGTCGACTCCCGCGACGGCCGCGTCATGACGCTGATCGTCGACGAGATCCGCGCGGCGCCGCGCACGCCGCTGCACGTGCCGATGCCGAGCCACGCGCAACTCGTGCGCATCTGCCACGCCATCCTCAAGGATCCCGCGCAGAACGACGTGCTCGACGACTGGGCCGTCGCGGCCGGCATGTCGCGGCGCACGTTCACGCGCATCTTCCGGAGCGAGACGGGCGTCACCTTCGCCACGTGGCGCCAGAACGTGCGGCTGATCGAGGCAATGTCACGGTTGTCGACGGGCCAGTCGGTGACGGCCGTCGCGCTCGACGTCGGCTACAACAGCCCGAGTGCCTTCACTGCGATGTTCCGGCGCGCGTTCGGCGTGCCGCCCCGGCAGTACTTCGACACGGGCGAACCACACTGAAGTAGTGACTAGTGACTAGTGGCTGGTGGCTAGTAAGCAAAGAACGGCGCTACGCGCCTTCTTACCAGTCACTGGCCACTAGCCACTAGTCACTACTTCCTCAGCGTCTCCTCGTCCCACACCCGCCCGTCCTTCACCACCCGGTGAATCCTGAGCGTGTTCGCGACGTCGGCCAGCGGGTCGGCGTCGAGCACCACGAAATCGGCGAGCTTGCCGGGCTCGAGGCTGCCGAGGTCGCGCGCACGGCCGATCGTCGTGGCCGAGCCGAGCGTGGCGGCGCGCAGCGCTTCGTGCGGCGTCATGCCGCCGGCAACGTGGGCCTGGAGTTCCCAGTGCGTGCCGATGCCGGGGTAGTTGCCGTGGGCGCCGATGCCGACGACGCCGCCGGCACGCTGGATCGCCGCGGCGCCTGCCGCCATGTCGGCATAGACGTAATCGCGCGGCGCGACCCACGGTACCCGCGCGAACAGGCGCTCGCGCGCATTGGCCGGAAACCAGCGTGCGATCACGGGATCGTCGAGCGCAGGGTTGCGCGCGATGAAGTCGGCGCCCGCGGGCGGACCGCCGTGCGAAATCATCAGCGTGAGCACGCTGCTCGTGCCCGAGCGCGCCATCAGCTCGACGACGTCTCGGTACAGCGGGAACACGCCGAAGGCGTGCTCGTTGCCGGCGAAGCCGTCCAGCGCCTGCGTGAGACCGAGCTTCATGTCGACCGCGCCCTCGCTGGTCGGCATCAGCTGTTGCTCGGCGGCAGCCATCGCGACCCACTGGCGCTCGCGACGCGAGCCGATCCGATACTGCTTGAGGTTGCGCGTGCGGTAATGCTCGCCGTACCGGCGCACGAGATCGCGCGCGTCGTCGAGCGACCGCAGGCGGTTGTACGAGAACATCGCCGTGCCGGTCGTGTAGAGCCTCGGCCCGGCCACCTGCCCCGCGTCGATCAGGTCCGCGTACGCGAACATGTCGATCGACAGCGACGACGGATCGAGCACAGAAGTGACGCCGTACGCGAGCCGGGCACGCAGGGACCAGTCGTCGAACTGCAGGACGTTGCGGCGGATCGCGCCGACGTGGTCGTGCGCGTCGATCAGTCCCGGGACGACGTACTTGCCGCGGGCATCCACCACGGTCGCGCCCGGCGGCGTCGCCAGCGTCCCGCTCGGGCCCACGGCGGCGATGCGGTTGCGCTCCACGACAAGGTCCGCATTTCGCAGCACCTCGTCGCCCCGCATGGTGAGCAAGGTCGCGCCGCGCAGGACCCACGCGCCGTCGGGCGTGTCGCGCGGCACGGCCACGTGCGCGTCGAACCGTTCGGCTGCGGCGGCGGCCACGCGCGCATCGCCAGGGGCGCCCTCGAGCAGGCGCGCGACCGGCACGCGATGGAACGTCGAACCCACGGCCCACGTGACGGTGCGGCCCTCGTCGGCCCAGGCGAAATAATCGGCGCCGACGGTCGTGACGCGGCGCGCCGGCGCGTCGTCCCGATTGAGGTCGATCGGCTCCTCGGCTGCCGCCGACATCGGCACGAGGTAGAGTTGCTGCGAGAACAGCACCAGCGCGTGGCGACCGTCCGGGGAGATCCGGATGTCCGAGGCCGGCGCGGGCTCGTCCGAGAAGTAGTAGCCCGGGCCGACGAGTCGCAGCACGACCTTGCGTGCCGTGCCGTCGCGTGCGATCGACTCGAGTCCCGCGTCGGTGTGCAGGTGGACGCGGGCGGCGTCGGTCGTGAACTGCGGGACGCCGTCCATCGGGCCGGCGGCGATCACGCGCGCCGACCCGTCACGCAGCGAGAGTTCGACGAGCTCCGCCTGGCGCAGGAAGCCGCCCGTGCGACCGGTCCACATCGGCTCCTGCAGCGTCTCGTTGCGCTCCCGCGCAGGCGAGCGCAGTGCCATGACCGCGTCGGCGCCCGGCACGAAGACGACGTCGGAATAGAACCAGGCGTCGCCGTGCGTGAGGCGCCGCGTCTGCCCGGTGCGCGCAGCCGCGATCCAGATCGCGCCGCCGTCCGCGCGCGTCCAGGTCACGTACGCAAGTGAACGCCCGTCGCGGGACCAGCTCGGGTGGTACTCGGGTGGTCCCGACGATGACGACGTCAACCGACGCGGCATCGCCGCGCGCTCCAGCGCCATGACGTACACGCGGCCGAGCGCGGTGAACGCGAGCTGCGTTCCGTCGGGTGACTGCCGCGGCTCCTCGATCAAGCGCGCCCTCACCGGACCAGAGTCCTGCTCGAGCCTCTGGCGCAGCAACGGCCCGAGTTCGAGCGCAACTTCCGCCGTGAACGGGATCGGCTCGCTACGGCCGTCCGCGATGTTCACGCGGACGAAGCCGCCGTCGCGCGTGAGCACGATCGCACGGCCGTCGGGCGTGAAGGCGTAGCCCGGCAGCAGGTCGCGCGTAGGCACCGCCTCCTGTGCGTCGTGCTGGATTGGCCCGACGAGGAGGCGATCGTCGCCCGTGCGCAGGTTGCGCAGGCGCAGTACCGTGTGGCCGTCCTCGCGTGCAGCGTAGGCCAGCAGAGCGCCATCGGGCGACACCACGGGCCGCATCGCGCTGCCGATGTGCGTGACCACCTTGTCGGTCCGGTCGCTTGCGAGCTCGCGACGGTGCACCGTGTAGAGCGGCAGGCGCACGTCGTCCTGGAATGCGGAACCCGTGCGGTGCGCGTAGTAGACGTGGCGACCGTCCGGTGCGGGCGCTGCGCCGATCGCGTTGACGCCGCGCGTCGACAGCTCGGTCGCGGCCCCGGTTGCGACGTCGAAGCGCCACAGCTCGACGGCATTTCGATCGGCACGGTACAGCGAGGCGTAGACCGCACGTCCGTCCGGCGACCATTCGGGCGAGACGAACTCGTTCGGGCCGTCGTTGTGCGTGACCTGGCGCGCATCGCGGCCGTCGGCGCGCATGACCCAGACGTTTTCGGCGCCGGCGCGGTCGCTCAGGAATGCGAGCCACGCGCCGTCGGGCGACCAGGCCGGCTGGGAGTCGAACGCGAGGCCGCGCGTGATCGCGCGCGCACGGCCGCCCGCGACGTCGAGCCGGTACAGGTCGCCGAGCATGTCGAACACGAGGTCGCGTCCGTTCGGCGCGACATCGACCGACAGCCACGTGCCGCGGTCCGTTTCGAACGTGACCTGCCGCGTGGCGTGCAGCGGCAGTCCCGGCGCGGGTGCAACCGCTGCCGCGCTCGCCACGTTGAGCACGCCGCAGGCGAGCGCGAGGCCCGCGGCCCGCACGCGGCGAACTCGACCGCGATCAGCGGCGGTACGCGGGCGGGACATCGGCCTTGCGCAGCGGCGAGTAACGCTGCGCGAGTGCGTGCTGCCGCGTGTTCTCGACCGACACTTCGACGCCCCGCGCCCAGACGCGCAGCGCGGACGTCGACGGCTCGAGCGGGTCGCCGTCCCACACGACGAGGTCGGCATCGACGCCGACCCGCACCGCACCGTAGTGATCGGACAGGCCGAAGATCGACGCCGGCGTGCTCGTCATCGCGCGCAGCCCCTCGATCCACGGCAGGCCGTTCGCCACCGCGAGGCCGGCGCCGAGCCGCATGCCGCTGCCCGCGTTATAGGTGCGGAAGAAGGGCGACACCGCGAACGCCACGCGGACGCCGGCCGCGTGCAGCAGGGCGGCATTGTCGAGCCTCGCGCCCATGGCGTCGAACGACGCCGGCAGGTTGAGCGTAGGGTCGAGCACGACCGGAATCCGTCGGTCCGCGAGCGCTTTCGCGACGCGCCAGGCTTCCGCGCCGCCGTAGAGGATCACGGGCAGGCGCGTGTCGTCGTGCAGGCTCAGGACCTGCCGGATGTCCGATTCGCGGTCGGCCACGATCGCGAGCGGCATGCGTCCCGCCACCACCGGCTGCAGTGCCTCGGCGTCGAGTCGTCCGAGCAGCTGGTCGCGCGGAGAACCTGCGCCCGTGGTCGGTCGGAAGCGGCGCGCCTCCTCGAGCGCGTTGCGCAGCAGGCTCCACGAGGCGCTGCGCGAGCCACCCGCGCCTGCGGCAGCGCCGCCTCCCACGCGGACGTACATCGCGACGCGCGCCCGTTCGAGCAGCGTGTCGGCCGGCCCGAGTCGCAGCAGCGCACCCTGGCCGAGGAACGGCGCGACCGACGAACCTTCGGGGTGCGTGACCGCTCGCGTCAACCCGTCGGAGAGCGCCAGGTCGAGCATCGCCGTATTGGCGTTGAGCGCGTACTGCACGTCGAACGCCGCGCCGAGCGTGCCGGAAGCGACCGAGTGATCGCGCGTGTCGGCCAGGCTGCCGATTTCGACGAGGGCAAGCTGGGAGCCGGCGCTCATCAGCCCCGGCGTGACGATCCGGCCCTCGACGTCGATCACGCGCGCGCCCGCCGGCGGCGCGAGCCCCCGGCCCACCGCCTGCACCTTGCCGGCGCGGATCACGACCGTCGCGTTTTCGAGCGGGCGCGTGTCCTGCATCGTGTAGAGGCGCGCATTCACGAGTGCCGTCGTGGTCGCCGATGACGATTGCGCCAGCGCCGCGCCCGCACCGGCCAGCGTGCAGGCCGCGAGCAGGCCGAGGACGGCAACGCGCTTCATGGGCGACGCTCCAGGCTCGGCTGGCCCAGTTCGAAATCCGAGAGCGGCTGGCGCGCGGGGTCCTTGCGGTCGTAGGCGAGCGCGCCGTCCACGTACACGCGGTCGGCGTGGCTGTAGATGCTGAACGGGTCGCCCGACCACACTACGACGTCGGCGACCTTGCCGGGCTCGAGCGAGCCGATCTTGTCGCCGAGGCCGAGCATGCGCGCGGGGTTGCGCGTGATCCACTCGATCGCGTGCTCGGGCGCAACCTTCACCCCCGCGCGGGCGCCCGCGGCCATCGCTTTCGCCGCCTCGATGTTGAGGCGCTGGCCGACGATCCCGGAGTCCGAGTGCATCGCGACACAGCCGCCGGCCGCGTCGACGAACGCGGCGTTCTCGCGGATGGCGTCGTAGGCCTCGCGCTTGTAGCCCCACCAGTCGGACCACACGGCGGCACACGCGCCTTCCCGGACGAACAGCTCCGGGATCTTGTACGCCTCGGTGGCGTGGTGGATCGCGGTGATCTTGAACTCGAACTCCCGCGCCATGCCGAAGAGCTCGGCGATGTCGTCCGCGCGGTAGCAGTGCGCGTGCACGCGGACATCGCCCGTCAGCACGCCGGCGAGCGTGTCGAGCTTGAGGTCCGGCTCGGGCGGCCGGTGCTCCTCGCCGGTGGCTACGCGACGCCAGTCGTGCAGGTACTTGCGGGCCGCGATCCACGCCGCGCGCTGGCCCGAGACTGCACCCATGCGGCTCACCGGGAAGCGGCCGCTGTCGCCGTACGCGTGCACGACGTTCTCGCCGCAGGCCATCTTCAGCCCGAACGGCGCGCCCGGGAACATCATGCCCTGCACCGTCGGGGCCGGCACGGTGCGCAGCACGACCGTGCGGCCGCCGAACAGGTTGGTCGAGCCCGGCATGACCTGCAGCGTGGTGACGCCGCCGGCGAGCGCGCGCGAGAACCCGGGGTCCTGCACGTTGATCGAGTGCTGCGCCCAGACCTGCGCGGTGTTCGGGTCCGAGTCCTCGTTGACGTCGGTGTGCTGTGCGTCCTCGGCCGTGTACGGCGTCGGGAAATTGCCGAGGTGCGAGTGCGGGTCGACGATGCCCGGCGTGACCCAGCGCCCGGCGGCGTCGACGATCTGAGCGCCCGCGGGCGCGTCGAGGCCGGGGCCGATCGCGGCGACGACGCCGTCGTGCAGCAGCACGTCGGTCGCTTCGAGCCGTCGACCCGTACCGTCGAGGACCGTCGCGCCGCGGATCAGTGTGTCGTGCCGAGGCAGCGGGACGTACGTGCTCGGATACAGCTGTGCAGCGAAATCGCGCAGGGGCTGCTCACGTGGACCTTCACCGGCGCGACGCTCGGGACGGCCCCCACGACGGTCGTCACGCCCGGCGCCCGGGCTCGCGCAGGCGGTGGCCGCGAGCGCGACGACGAAGACGAGGGCGAGTCGCCGGACGGCGGAGTGAGAAGCGCGGGACCGAGGCACGTCGGCCGTGGGGTCGTTCGGGCGCATCCGGTTCTTCGAGGCCTGCAGGAGCGAGTTCGGGTCGATGCTAGCACGCACCTTCGGGCCGACCACTGCGGCAGGGCAACCGGTCATCGGTCGGCTCGCGCCGCGTTGCAGCGCTGCATCCACTCGAGCAGTGCGCGCTGGTCCGTCGCACCGAGCGCCTGCACGATGTCCTCGTACTCGCCTGCGCGTTCGTCCTGGCCGAGCTTGAACTTCACGCGGCGATCGAGGATCCGCGCCCGGAACGCGATGATGCCGCGGACGAGCTGCGCGTAACGCGGACCCGCGTCCTCGATCGACCAGGCGTGCGGGCGGCCGTGCTCCATCGCATCGACGAGGTCGCGCATGATCCGCTCGGTCTCGGCGGGGTCCTCGGTGTACTCGATGTCGACGACGTACTGCACGTAGGCGTAATTCCAGGTCGGCAGGCGCGTCCGGTCGCGGAACCAGGACGACGACACGTACCCCTGCGGACCCTGGAACAGGACCAGTGTCGGGCGCGCGCGGCGCGCGAGGTCGTGGTGCGGGTTGCTGCGCGCGAAATGCCCGAGCAGTTCGAGCACCTCGCCTTGCGCGCCCACCACGGGACGCAGCGGCAGCGGCGTGGCCGCGAACTCACCGGCGGCTGCCGTGACGAGCCAGGCCAGCGGATTCTCGAGCACGAGGCGGGTCACGTCGCGTTCGGACGGCGGTGCGAACGGTCCGGGGGCGATGCTCATGGGGGATGCTCGCTCTGCTGCGGTGCTCTCGAGCCTAGCCACGCGCCGGTCGGGTCGCCAACGCGGTCGGGCAACGAATCGGCGGGATCAGGCGGCCAGGGCCTGTTAACAGGCCCTCGTCACGGCGCCGGCGGACCACCGCCGAGCGCCAAGGCGAGGTCGACCGTGTTGGCGAGCGCGGCGCGGCGCGCGGAAATCAGTTCGATCTCCGCGGCGAACAGGCCGCGACGTACGTCGAGCAGCTCCAGGTAGGCGATCTCACCCTCCGCGTAGCGCAGTTCGGCGAGGTCCGTCGCGCGACGCAGCGATGCGACCTGGGTCGCCCGGGCCGATTCGACCGCGCGCAGGCTGTCCTGGCCCTGCAGGCCGTCGAGTACCTCGCGAAACGCGCGCTGCACGGTGCCGGCGTACTCGGCGCGACGCTGCTCCTGCAGCGCACGGGTGCGGGCGACGTTGGAGCGCAGTCGGCCGCCCTGGAAAATCGGCTGCAGCAAGGCGCCGCTCACCGACCAGATGTCCGCCGGGTTCGTGAACAGGTCGCCGAGTTCGAGGCTGGCCGACCCATAGCTCCCGGTGAGACGGATGCCGGGCAGCAGCGCCGCGCGTGCAGCACCGACGTCGCCGGCGGCCGCGGCGATCTGCGCTTCGGCGGCGCGGATGTCGGGTCGTCGCGCGAGCACGTCCGCAGGCAGTCCCGCAGGCAGCAGCGGCACTGCGGTCTGCACCGGCAGCGCCCGCGGCAGGATCCGCTGCCCGGCGAGTTCGCGCGGCGCGCGGCCGAGCAGCACGCCGAGCACGTTCTGGCGCTGTTCGACCGCGAACTCGAACTCGCGCATCAACGCCCGCGCCTGCGCCGCCTCGGCCTCGACGCGGCGGAACGTCAGCTCGTCGCTCTCGCCGCCGTCGAACCGCAGCTGCTCGATCCGCAGCGATTCCTCGCGCGAGGCGAGCGTCGCCCGCGCCTGTTCGTACTGGCCGATGGCCGCGGCGAGCTCGAAGTAGGCGCGTGACGTCTCGCCCGTGAGGCTCAGCCACAGCGCATCACGGTCGAACTCGGTCGCCAGCAGCCGTGCGCGGGCGGCGTCGGACGAGTGCGCGTAACGACCCCACAGGTCGACTTCATACGCGACCACGCCGCGCACGACGTAATCGGTGCGCGTAGCCTCGTCGCCGCTCGACGGCGGGTTCGTGAGACGACTTTCGCGGCTGCGCGTGGCGCCTGCCTCGACGCCCAGCGTCGGCCAGCGGTCGGCCCCCGCGATCCCGGCAAGCGCGCGCGCCTCGGCGACGCGGGCCGCCGCGGCCTGCAGATCGGTGTTGCTCGCGAGCGTCTCGCGGACCAGCGCATCGAGCGTGTCGTCGCCGAAGACCGCCCACCAGGGGCTCGGCAAGTCGGCCGTCGCGCCGTCCACGGCCGGCAATGCGTCCGGCAGCGGCAGGCGCGGCGTATCGACGGGCTCGCGCGTGAGCGCACAGCCGCCCAGCACGCCGGCGAGCACCGCCGCGAGCACGGTCGTCGCAAGGAGTCGCCGGCGCGGGAGGTCACGCCGCATCGCTGCCCTCCTCGACCGTGCGCCGCGGCGCGTGGAACTTGTCGACGCCGCGCGCAGCAACCAGCTTGAAGAACAGGGGCACGAACAACGTCGCGATGAACGTCGCGGCGAGCATGCCGCCGATCACGCCGGTGCCGATCGAGTGCCGGCTCGCCGCGCCGGCCCCGCCGCTGATCGCGAGCGGCGTGACGCCGAGGATGAACGCGAGCGAGGTCATCACGATCGGGCGGAAGCGCAGGCGTGCGCCTTCGACGGCAGCGTCGACCAGCGACATGCCTTCCTGCACCTTGAGCTGCGCGAACTCGACGATCAGGATCGCGTTCTTCGAGGCGAGGCCGACGAGCGTGACGAGCCCGATCTGGAAGTACAGGTCGTTCTCCTGGCCGCGCAGGAACACCGCGAGCAGCGCGCCGAACACCGCGAAGGGCACGGCGAGGATCACCGCGAACGGCAGCGTCCATTTTTCGTATTGCGCGGCGAGCACGAGGAACACCATCAGCACGCCAACCAGGAACACGGCCGACGAGGTGCCGCCCGAGACCTTTTCCTGGAACGACGTGCCGGTCCACTCGAGCGCGTACCCGTCCGGCAGCGCCGTGCGTGCCACCTGCTCCATCACCGCGAGCGCCTCGCCCGAGCTGTACCCCGGCGCGGCGTCGCCCAGCACCTTCGCCGACGGGAACACGTTGTAGCGCTCGATGACCTCCGGCCCCGTCGTCTCGCTGATCGTCACCAGCGAGGTGAGCGGAATCATCTGGCCGTCGCCCGCGCGGACGTAGACGTCGCGAATGTCCTCGGGCCGCGCGCGAAACGCGGCCTCCGACTGCAGGTGCACGCGGAACACCCGTCCCGCGCGATTGAAGTCGTTGACGTACAGCGCACCGAGCGTGCTCTGCAGCGTCTCGAACACCTCCGCCACGTCGATGCCGAGCAGCTTGGCCTGCTCGCGGTCGACGTCGAGCCGGACCTGCGGCACGCTCGCCGAGAACGTGGTCGTGACGTTGGCGAGCTCCTTGCGCTCGGAAGCCGCCGCCACGAGCGCCTGCGCCGCGGCCTCGAGTTCCTTCATCGAGCCGCCACCACGCGACTGGACGTACCCGTCGAAGCCGCCCGTCATGCTGAGGCCCTCGATCGGCGGCGGCTCGAACGCGAGCACGAACGCGTCCTTGATCTGCATCCCCGCGCCGAACACGTAGCCCGCGATCGCACTGGCGGACGCATCGGGCGCCTTGCGCTCCGACCAGTCCTTGAAACTGACCCACGTGATGCCCGTGTTCGTGCGCAGCGTGAACGTCAGCACGTCGAGGCCCGAGAACGTCATCACCTGGTCGACGTACGGGTTCGCGCGCAGCGCCTCGGTGATCTGCTTGCTGACTGCCTCGGTGCGCTGGAGCGACGCCGCATCGGGCAGGATCGGGATCACCATCAGGTAGCCCTGGTCCTCCTTGGGCGCCAGCGCGCTGGGCACGGCGCGCGCCAGCACCACGATCGCGACCAGCATCGCCGCGACCAGTCCGAGGGCCAGCGCCGTGTGCCGCAGCAGGTAACGCACGCCGTTCGCGTAGCGGCCGGTCATGCGGCCGAACCAGTCGTGGAAGCGCTCGAGCACGCCGTGGCTCACGGCGTCCTCCTGGCGCAGCAGCGTCGCGCACAGGGCAGGCGTGAGCGTCAGCGCGACGAACCCGGAGATCGCGACCGACACCGCGATCGTCACGGCGAACTGCCGGTACATCTCGCCGACCAGCCCGCCGAGGAACGCGACCGGCAGGAACACCGCCGTCAGCACGAACACGATCGCGATGACCGGCCGCGTCACCTGCTGCATGGCCTTGTGCGTCGCCGCGCGCGGGTCGAGCCCCTCGCTCGCGATGATGCGCTCGACGTTCTCCAGCACCACGATCGCGTCGTCGACGACGATGCCGATCGACAGCACCATGCCGAACAGCGTCAGCGTGTTGATCGAGAAGCCGAACGCGAGCATCGCGGCCAGCGTGCCGATCAGCGAGACCGGCACGGCGAGCATCGGGATGACCGTCGCGCGCCAGTTCTGCAGGAACACGAACACGACCAGGAACACGAGCGCCATCGCCTCGGCGAGCGTGACCAGCACCTCGCGGATCGAGACCTTGATGTACGTCGTCGTGTCGTACGGATAGCTGTAGTCGAGGCCGGCGGGAAACCGGGCCGCGAGGTCTGCCATGCGCGCGTCGATCGCGTCGCTGACCTCCAGTGCATTGGCCCCCGGCTGCAGGAAAATGCCGATCGGCACGCTCGGCTTGCCGTTGCGGGTGGCGGAAAAATCGTACTCGCGTGAGCCGAGTTCGACACGCGCAACGTCCTTGAGCCGCACGATGCCGCCGGTGTCCGAGGTGCTGACGACGATCTCGCCGAAGTCGTCCGGGTCCTGCAGGCGTCCCTGGGTCGTGACCGAGAACGTGAAGTCGACCGGGCCG
>DASUMQ010000123.1:0-7239 GCA_036277615.1 Steroidobacteraceae bacterium | reverse complement strand
GAGATGGGCATCCTGGACCCGACGAAGGTCACGCGCCTCGCGCTGCAGAACGCCGCCTCGGTGGCGGGCCTGCTGCTGACGACGGAAGTGATGGTCGCCGAGTCTCCGAAGGACGACGAGCACAAGCACGGCGGCATGCCCGACATGGGCGGCATGGGCGACATGGGCATGTAATGCCCTCCCCCCTCTCCCGGTCCGCCGGGAGAGGTCGGCCGCAAGGGCGAGCAAGGGGCAATTCGAAAGGAAAGGCGGCGAGCGCGAGCTCGCCGCCTTTTTCCTGGACGGTGGTCCGGCGCAGGGCTACTGGATCAGTTCGTTGCGCAGCGCGTACGCCGTCAGGTCCGCGTTGTTCTTCATCGCCATCTTGTCGAGCACACGCCGGCGATAGGTGCTCACGGTCTTCACGCTCAGGAACATCTTGGCCGCGACCTGCGAGACCGATTCGCCCTGCGCCAGCTTGCAGAAGATCTGGAACTCACGTGCCGAGAGCCGGCTGTGGAGCGGACCCTGCGGATCCTGGCCACTCGCCGAAGCCACGAGCTGTTCCGCGAGCGCGGGGCCCAGGTACCGGCCGCCCCGGATGACCATGCGCATGGCCCGCAGCAGTTCGGCCGGTTCGGTGCCCTTGGCGATGAACCCGGCTGCGCCGGCGCGAAGCACGTTCAGGCCGTACTGTGCCTCGGAGTAGGCGCTCAGCATCAGCACGCGCGTCGTGGATTGGTGCGTCTGCAACGACCGCAGCACGTCGAGGCCCGACATGTCGCCCCCCAGCTGCAGGTCGAGCAGCACGAGCTTGGGCGAGTGTTGCTGGATGGCGGTCAGCGCCTTGCGGCCAGTCGTCGCCTCGGCGACGACGTGCATGTCGGGCTGGGCGTCGATGATGCTCCGCAGGCCGGCGCAGATGACGTGATGATCGTCGACGACGACTACGGGTATTTTCGTGAGCATTGGTTGTCTCCCTTCTGTAGGACAGAGCTTGCCCATGACTACAACCGCCGAAAAGCAGGCTTCGCTTCCCGAATGAAGTAGGACCACCCCTACGTCGTTCATTGGGGATTCACTGTCGCCCAATTTTCCGGGACCGAGGAACCGGGGCCAGCAGTAACGGGCGCACGCGTGGCAAGATGCAGCGCATGCAACTCGCGTGGCTCGGCGTCGCGATCGCAGCGACGGTCGCCTATCACCTCGTCCTGAAGCTCACGCCGGCCGGCGCAAACCCGTTCCTGTCACTGTTGCTGACGTATGCCGGCGTCACGGTGCTGTTCGCGCTGGCGCTTGCGTTGAGCCCCGGTCCGTTCGAATGGCGCCAGGAAGTTCGCGCCTTGAACTGGACTGCGCTCGCGCTGGCCGCGGCGATCGTCGCGCTCGATCTCGGCTTCCTGTTCCTGTATCGCAGCGGTTACGACATCAGCCTGGGCGCCCTGGTGACGCAGTCGGCGGCGGCGCTGATGCTGCTCGTGATCGGTGCGCTCGTGTTCCGCGAAAAGCTCAGCCTCTTGAACGGCCTCGGAGTGGCGCTCTGCCTCGCGGGCTTGTGGCTGGTGAATAGAAGGGGATAGGGGTTAGGGGATAGTGCAGGAAGGCGGCTGCGCCGCCGTGCCGGCCCCGCCGGCTTCCGACTAACCCCTATCCCCTATCCCCTATCCCCTTTCTGTTCCTGCTGGATTCTCCGCACGGTCCACCAGACCAGCGCGCCGACCACGGTGAGCATCACGGCCATCAGCACGGCCATGCCGGGGCCCGCCAGGCGCCACGCCTCGCGCAGACCGAAGATCACGCCGAGCGGTGTTGTGACGAGGAGGATCGGGCGGGCGATGCGCACGCCGGTCAACCCTCGCGTGTCTTCCAGCCCGACGACGGCATCGCGTCGAAGAACATCTGCACGCGGTGGAGCAGGTTGTTGCGGTCGGCCCAGACGACCTGTTCGTCGAGCCGGTCCATGCGGTCCTCTTCCGTCGGGTCCTGGTCGAGGCCGTGCCACAGCGGTGGCGGCGGAGGCGTCTTGCCGCGCTTTTCCGCTTCTTCGGACAGCTCCTGGTACAGCCGCTCCCAGTAGCGCATCGTCGGGTAGGCACGACCGCGCAGCCGGTGATGGTCGAGCAGGCGGCGGGCGCGGGAGGACGTGCGGATGGGGATGGTCATGGCTGTCTCTCGTCCACAGCCTAGCCGCTTGCGGCTCGGCGGGGAACACGACGTCGCCGGCAGCGGGTGCGGTATGCTCGAACGAAACATCCGTTCCAGGGGGTGCGCATGACCACGGCATTCTGGTGCGTGCTGATCGCGGGCCTGCTGCCGTACATCTCTACGCTTGCCGCGAAGATCGGCGGTGAGCGTTTCGACAACCGCAATCCGCGTGACTGGCTGGCCGCCCAGTCGGGGTTTCGCCGTCGGGCCAATGCGGCACAGTCGAATGGCTTCGAAGCGTTCCCGCTGTTCGCGGCCGGCGTCGTGGTGGCGCACCTTGCGGGGGCGGCGCCGTCCCGCGTCGATGAACTCGCGATCGGCTTCGTCGTGGCCCGTCTCTTCTACACGCTGTTCTACTTCGTGGACATGGCACTCATGCGCTCGCTCGCGTGGTCGGTCGGCATCGGCTGCAGTGCGGCGTTGTTCTTCATCGCGGCCTGAGGGGACGAATGGACGCGTCGACGGAGCGCGAGCAGGTGCACTCGTTCCGCGAGGAATACCGGCGCGTGCACGTGCCGGCGCGATATCGCGGTGCACTGCACCTGCTGTTCACGTTCGGGCTCGGCATCGTCGCCATGACGGCGTGCCTGCTGCAGCTCGACCAGGTCCGGCCGCTCGAATGGCTCGCGGTGCCGTTCACGGCGCTGTACGTCAACCTTGCGGAGTATTTCGGCCACCGCGGCCCGATGCACCACCGTCGGCGTGGCCTCGGGCTCGTGTACGAGCGGCACACGCGCCAGCACCACCGCTTTTTCACGGCCCGGACGATGCCGGTCGACACACTGCGCGACCTGCGCGCGGTGCTGTTCCCGCCGGTGCTGATGACGTTCTTCCTCGCGGCGTTCGCGCTGCCGGCGGCCCTGCTGCTCGCGTTCCTCACGTCCGCGAACGTCGCGTGGCTGTTCGCGGCGACCGCGCTCGCCTACTTTCTCAATTACGAGTTCCTGCACCTCGCATACCACCTGCCGGCGCGGTATGCGGTCGCCCGCTGGCCACTCGTCGGCCGACTCAAGCGCCTGCACCAGGCGCACCACGACCCGCGACTGATGACGCGCTGCAACTTCAACATCAGTTACCCGCTCGGGGACTGGTTGTTCGGGACGCTGCACCGCGATCCCGGCCCGCGAACCTCTGCGCGTGACGCGCCCATGCGCGAGTAGACATCCCGACGTCGCGGACGCGCTCAACGTCCCCAGTTAGCCATCTGGCGGCGATTGCGCCAGAGCCCGTCGACCGCATAGATCGCGAGCGCGGCCCAGATGAACAGGAAGCCGATGCCGCGCTCGCGCGTGAACGGCTCGTGGAAGATCCACACCCCGGTCAGGAACTGCAGGGTGGGGCCGATGTACTGGACGAGTCCCACGGTGGAGAGGGGAATCCGGCGCGCGCCGTACGCGAACAGCGCGAGCGGCAATGCCGTGATGAGGCCGCTGCCGACGAGCAGCACGTTGACGTGCGTCGCGGCGTGCCCGAGCGCGGCCGTGCCGCGCGCCTCGAGCCACAGCAGGAAGACGAGCGCGAACGGGGTCAGCATCAGCGTCTCGGTCGCGAGGCCCGGCACGGCGTCGACGACCACGATTTTCCGGATCAGCCCGTAGAGCCCGAAACTCGCCGCCAGCACCAGCGCGATCCACGGTGGCCGCCCCGCGATGACGGCAAGGTAGAGCACGCCGGCCACCGCGAGTCCCACAGCGAATTTCTGCGAGCGGTTCAGTCGCTCGCCGAGCACCATGACGCCGAGTACCACGCTGAACAGCGGGTTGATGAAATAGCCAAGGCTCGAATCGATCACGTGCTCGTTGCCGATCGCCCAGACGTAGACGAGCCAGTTCAGGCTGATCAGCGCGGCGGACGCGGTCAGGCGCAGCCGCACCTTCCGATCGGCCAGCGCCGATCGCACGGCCGGCAGTTCGCCGCGCAGCGCGAGCCAGGCAAATACGAGCAGGCAGCACCAGACGATCCGGTGCGCCATGATCTCGAGCGGGCTCAGCGCCTGCAGCGGCTTCAGGTACAGCGGCATCACGCCCCAGATCGTGAATGCCGAGATGGCCGCAGCCAGGCCCGCACCCGACCCCGCCGGGGACGAGTCGGAACGGTTCGATGTGGGCGCTGCGCCGGCCATGGGGTCGCGCATTGTTGCAGAACGACGCCACTGGTGCGCGCAGGCAGGTTGGATCGCGCAGCGGCGCTACGTCGCTCGTGGAAATTGCGGAGCGTCGGTCGCCACGCAACCCGGCAAGCTGCCCGCATGGACAACCGGCTCGACCAGGGTCGCCTGAAGCGCGAATGGCGCACCCTGCAGGCGATGGTGGAAATCTACTGCGAGGGGCACACGCACGACCGTAGGGCGACCGCCGGTCTCTGTACCGAGTGTGCGGGGTTCCTGGACTATGCCGCGCGGCGCCTCGAGAAATGTCCGTACGGTCCCGCGAAGCCGACCTGCGCGAAGTGCCCGATTCACTGTTACAAGCCGGCGCCGCGCGAACTTGCGCGGCAGGTCATGCGGTATGCCGGTCCGCGCATGGTGCTGAGGCACCCCTGGCTCAGCTTGACGCACTTCGCCGACAAGGCGCGTCGCGTCGAACACCCGATGACGGTGCGGCGACAGCAGCGCCGCGCGCCGGCCGCTCGCGAAGACTGATCTCGCGCTCAGGCCGCCTGGTCGGCCGGTTGCTCGGTGTCGACGTGCGCGTGCGCGTCGTCGAGCAGGAATCCGTTGCGCGGACGCCATTGCAGCTGCTCGCGCTTGCGGCGCAACGCCTCGGCCTCGACGTCGTCCACGAGCCGGGCCCGCGGTGAGAGTTCGAGGCTGCGGTTACGGCCGATCCAGGTCAAGTTCATTGCAATTCTCTCCTTGTTGCCTTCGCTGACGAAGATCCTGCACGGCTCGTGCCAACGCGACCCAGCGTCCCGGTCCCGAGCGCCCGCGCGCCGTTTCGACCCGGCCGGACGTCCGATGCGCCGCCGGTCGTAAAGTCCCGCGACATGCGGTCGCGGTGACGTCGCGGGCTCCCGGACCCCAAACCGTGAGGCACGTCTCGTTATCGGTCGTTATTGGGCGCTTCGTCGCGTGATCGCAACATAAGACAGCACGCTTCGCTCGCGTCGTGCTGTCAGGTCCGCCGACATAGGCGGGCGCCTACGTCGACTGAAAACCCTCGAGTTTCGCGAACTCTTCGAGCGGCGCGCGCTCGGTGCGCAGCGTGTTGATCGGGTGCGCGGTGTCCGCATACCCGAGCGCCATGCCGGAAAACAACATCAGGTGGGGGGGTGCGCCCACGCATTCGCCGACGGTGCCGGGCACGAGCGACCAGATCTCCTGGGCGCAAGTGTGCAGCCCCCGTTCGCGCGCGAGCAGCATCACGGTCTGCATGTACATCCCGACGTCGGACCACTGCGGCGGTCCGAGCGTGCGGTCGATGTAGAAAAAGAGTCCGACCGGTGCACCATAGAACGCGTAATTCTTCGCGAGTTGCAGCAGGCGAGCAGCCTTGTTATCGCGCGCGATGGCGATGGTCGCGTAAAGGTCTTCGCCCGCCTTGAAGCGACGGCTGCGATAGGGCTCGCCGAGGCCCGGAGGATAGATGTCGTACTCGTTGGAGCCGTCACCGCGAGGGTCGGCCATGACCTTCTGCCGGACCTTCGCGCGCAGTTCCGCGAGCGGACCCCCGGCGAGCGCGTAGACCCACCAGGGCTGCAGGTTGCCGCCCGAAGGCGCGCGCCGGGCCGCGTCGAGGATGTCGCGCACGACGTCGCCCGACACCGGCGCGTCGAGAAAGGCGCGGCAGCTCATGCGGCTCGCGACGGCTTCACTCACGTTCACTTTCGTCTTCCTCCTCGCGGCGGGCGATTCTGCCAGAAGCGCAGCCGCGGGCGACGACTCCTTGCAGCACGAGAGCCCGCGCCACACGGGCGGCGCTCGACCGGAGCTGATCGCGCGACGGCGCGTGCGCGGCACGCTGCCGTTCATCGCGCTCGTGTGCGCGCTCGACGCTCGCGGTAGCCACGTCGGTTACAGGTCGCCTGGACTGCGGGTTGACCGCCTCGCGGGGCCTCCGGAATTTGGTTACCCTGCGCGCGCCGAGGCCGAGGTGTGCATGCAGGACCTGAGACAGTACGTCGCCGACGTTCCCGACTTTCCCAAACCGGGGATTCTCTTCCGCGACATCAGTCCGCTGCTGCGGCGACACTTCGGTGCGACGATCGAGGCGCTCGATGCGCTGTTCGAGGAAGAGGAGTGGACGACGATCGATGCCGTTGCCGGCATCGAGTCGCGCGGCTTCATCCTCGCCGCCGCACTGGCTGAGCGTCGCGCCAAGGGCTTCGTGCCGATTCGCAAGAAAGGCAAGTTGCCGCCGCCGGTCGTCGACGTCGCCTACGACCTCGAGTACGGCACCGGCGTGTTGGAAATGCAGGCGGGCCAGGGTCGTTTGCTGCTCGTCGACGACGTGCTCGCCACGGGCGGCACGCTCGGCGCGTCGGTGCTGTTGAGCCGCCAGGCCGGTTTCGTCGTGCACGGCATCGGGATCCTGATCGACATCGGCATCGCGCCGGGCTTCCGGGCCGAGGAGCACGTGCCCCGCACGGTGCTGCGGTATCCGTGACCGGCCGCGGGCGCGCGGCACGACGGTGAGCGCCGTCGCCCCGGGGCCGCGCCGCGCGGCGACTGCCTTCATTTTCGTCACGGTCGT
The DNA here is from genome assembly GCA_036277615.1 of Steroidobacteraceae bacterium. Classification (GTDB taxonomy): domain Bacteria; phylum Pseudomonadota; class Gammaproteobacteria; order Steroidobacterales; family Steroidobacteraceae; genus RPQJ01. The sequence continues at coordinate 364 of DASUMQ010000123.1, read as the reverse complement.
GCTCGACATGCTCGCGCTGGGCATGATCCTGCCGGTGCTGCCACACCTGATCGAGGACTTCCTGGGCGGCGACACGGCGCGGGCGGCCGAAATTTTCGGCGTCTTCGGTTCGGTCTGGGCGGTGATGCAGTTCGTCTCGATGCCGGTGATGGGCGGGCTCTCCGACCGGTTCGGCCGACGCCCGGTGATCCTGCTCTCGAATTTCGGTCTCGGCCTCGACTACGTGCTCATGGCGCTGGCACCCAACCTGCGCTGGCTGTTCATCGGGCGCGTGATCTCGGGTATCACGGCCGCGAGCATCAGCACCGCGATGGCTTACATCGCCGACGTGACGCCTCCCGAGAACCGCGCTAAGAGTTACGGC
>DASUMQ010000122.1:0-16014 GCA_036277615.1 Steroidobacteraceae bacterium | reverse complement strand
GGTGGAGTACGGTGCGACGCTCAAGGCGCGCCGGATCGTCGTGATCGGCAACGTGCAGGCGGAAAACTCCGCCGTTGTGCACGTCCTCGAGAACTCGAGAGTCGGCGGCAGCGTCCAGCTCAAGCAGGGCGGCCGCGCGTCCGTCAACGACAGTCACGTCGACGGGGACATCCAGTTCGAAAGCAACAATGGCATGCTGCGCGCACTGCGCAACGACGTCGGCGGCAGCGTGCAGGTCATGCAGAACGTCGGCGGCGTCGAATTGCGCCGTAACATCATCGACGGGAACCTGCAGTGCAAGAGCAACAGCCCCGCGCCGATCGGTGGCGGGAACATCGTCGGAGGCAACAAGGAGGACCAGTGCCGCCGGCTTTGAGGCCAGCGAGCGGCTCCGGCCGTGGCAACATGGGGCGTCCGTCGTTCGACCCGGTGACGACGGCAGCACCCCGCGAACATGACCATCAGGCGCCGCATCTTTCTTTTTCAGCTCGCCGTGGGCGCGTGCCTGCTGTTGCTCGCGGGGCTCGCGTATACGGCGATTTCGACGATGTCCGCGAACCTGGACCGCGTGCAGTGGAGCCATCGGCAGATGGCCGCGTCGCTGCAGCTTGCGGCGGCCGTCAACGACTACGCCGAGCAGGTCGCCGAGGTGCTCCTGATCGGCGAGTCTGAGCGTCCGGACCTGGACGAGGCGCGGGCGACCGTGGGCCGCGTGCTCAACGAATCGATCGGTCTCACCCGCAGTGCCACGGACAACGCTGGGTCGCCTGCGGCGCGCAACGAGGAAGCCGGCGAGTCGGAGCGGCTTGCGCTGATCGCGACTCACTTCCAGGACACGGACCGCGCCGTCGAGCAAGTCCTGCTGCTGGCGCTTGACGGCCGTCGCGACGAAGCCCTCGCGCTCTTCCGCAGTCAGATCGAAAACCGGTTCGATGCCGATTTCGGGCGACTCATCGACGAGACGCTGGCGGACGAGCGGGAGGAGGTGGCTCGCGTCGCCGAATCCTCGGACCGGCTCGCACGCTTCCTGCTGTCGGGCACCGTGGTGCTCGTGCTGGCCACGCTCCTCGCCGCCACCGCGCTCGGCACCCAGTTCAGGAACGCCATTGCCACGCCTCTCCAGCGGCTCACGGAGGGCGCGGCCGCCATCGAGTCCGGCGATCTCTCGCACCGGGTCGCGCTCGCGAGGGCAGATGAGTTCGGGGCACTTGCGACCCGCTTCGACGCGATGGCCGCGGAACTCGAGGCCCAGCGTGAAAACGCAACGGGGGCGCGGGCGCGGCTCGAACGCGAGATCCAGGCGCGTACGGCCGAACTCGCCGACGTCAATCGGCGGTTGCGCGAACTGGACCGGCAACGCGTCCGGTTCCTGATGGATACGAGCCACGAGTTGCGAACGCCGCTCACGATACTGCGCGGCGAAGCGGAACTCGCGCTGCGGACAGAGCGGGTACTGGAGCGACCGGTCCGCGAGGCGCTCGAGCTCGTCGTGGCCCAGGCGGATCACATGGGTCACCTGATCGAGGACTTGCTCTATCTCGCGCGCACCGAGGCCGACGACGTCCGCTTCGAGATTGCGGACGTCGATCTCGGTAGTGTCCTCGACATGGCCGTGACGGACGCCATCGTGATCGCGCGCAACAAGGGTACACAGATCGAGGTCCAGTCCGCGTCGCCGCCACGGATCGTCCGGGCGGATCCGCGTCGCCTGAAGCAAGTGGTCCTGATCCTGCTCGACAATGCCATCAAGTACGGGCCGTCTCGGAGTGTCGTCATGGTGGGCATCCGGGAGGCGGGCGGCCGCGTCGAACTGCTCGTCGAGAACGACCTTGCGGCGCCGTACGTGGACCGGGCCGCCCATGCGTTCGGGCGCTTCTATCGTGGTCCGAACAGCGGCGGTGTGGCCGGTGTCGGGCTCGGGCTCACGATTGCGCGCCGCATCGTCGAGAAGCTCAGCGGCCAGCTCGAGCTGGCCGGCGTCGACGGCGGCCGCAGGATGCGCGTGACCTTGCGCTTCGCCGATCGGGGGAGCGCGTGACGACCCGGATACTGCTCGCCGAGGACGACCTGCGCATAGCCTCGTTGATCGAGCGCGCCGTGACGGCAGCCGGTTACGACATCGAGAGCGTGCACGACGGCCGGGCCGCGCTCGAGGCGGCATGCACCGGCCGCTACGCGCTGATGATCCTCGATCGTCGGTTACCGGGCCTCGACGGCCTCGAGGTGAGTCGGCAGCTCAGGCTGCGTATGTGCCGTTGTCGCGTGCTGATGCTGACCGCGCTCGACAGGCTGCAGGACAAGGTCGACGGCTTGCGCAGCGGCGCCGACGACTATCTCACGAAGCCATTCGCGTTCGACGAATTGCTGGCACGGGTGGACGCGCTGCTACGTCGCGACGAGCCTGCCGATTCATCCCGGGAACTCGTCCTCGCGGGCTTGAGGATCGACCTCGATCGCAAGACCGCCTGGCGCGACGAGCGCCGCTTGCAGCTCACGGCGACGGAATATGCGTTGCTGGTGGTGCTGGCGCAGCAGCCGGGCACGGTACTCACGCGAGCGCAGCTTCGCGCGCAGGTCTGGGACCGTCATTTCGACACGGGCACGAAGATCGTCGACGTGTACATCCGCTACTTGCGTCAGAAGGTCGACCACGGAGCCGCCGTGCCCCTGATTCACACCGTGCGCGGGTTCGGCTACACGTTGTCGGCAACACCACCCTAGCGAGCGGCGTCGCAGTTCGCGCGTCCGGGCTCAGCCGATCGTCACGGATTCCGGCGTGTCGACGAAGTAGCCCTGGATGAATTCGATGCCGAGCTGCCAGAGCACTGCCATCGTATTCGCGTCCTCGACGCGCTCGGCGATCGTCGTCACGTCGTGCTCGCGCGCGACGTCGACCAGCGCCTTGACCTTCTCCTGCAGCGGCCGGTCGTTCGCGAGCCCCTGCATCAGCGCGCCGTCAATCTTGACGTAGTTGACCGGCAGCCGGTGCAGCAGCTGTGCGGCGTCGCCGTTCGAGGCCCCGAAGTGCTCGAGTGCGAACTCGAAGCCGAGGGCCGAGAGCAACCCCTGCAGCGTGCGCGCCTCGTGCGGCTGGGCGTTGGCCATCTCTTCGGTGATCTGGAACACGATGCGCTCGGGCACCACCCCCGACGCCTTCAGCTGCTGCTGCAGCCAGGTGCCGAGCGTCTGGTCGTGCATCGAATCGCGCGACAACCGGACGAACACGCGATGCGGCTTCCTCGCGGCGCAGAATGACATCGCGGCGCCGACGATCCAGCGGTCGATGTTCTTCATGAGGTCGGTGCGCTCCGCCGCCGCGAGGAACTCGGTCGGCAGCACTTCCTGGCCCGATTCGTCCAGCATGCGCACGAGCAGGTCGAACGTCGGGCGGTCGTCGCCCACGAGGCTCGCGATCGGCTGCTGCACGAGCCGGAAGCGGTTGGCCATCAGCGCGGCCTTGATCTGGTTGGCCCAGGTGCGGTCCGTCTCGCCGACCTCCGACTTGGCACCGGCCGGCCCGCGGTGGCTGCTGCGATTGCCGCCGGCCGCCGCGGCCGCGCGCTGCGCCGTGATCGCCGTGTCGAGCGGTGCCTGCAGCAAGTCGCCCTGGCCGTGCAGGGGCGCCGAGCCGATGCTGCAGCGGAGAATCACGTTCTCACCGCCCGCCTGCACGGGTACCTGCGCGATCGACTCGAGCAGGTGGGAGAGCCACGCCTCCTGGTCGCGCACGTTGCCGCGCTCGAACAGGATCGCGAAGCCGTGGGCGGCGACGCGGCTCGCGAGGTCGCCCGGCTGCAGTTGCTCGTGCAGGCGCCGACCGAGCGCGTCGAGGATGTCCTCGCTCAGCAGCGGGCCGTAGCTGCGCTGGATCTCGTCGAAGCCATCGGGAGCGAGGTAGGCGATCGCGCGCAGGCCCGCCTTGAGCGGTTGCGCCGCGCGCGAGGTGGCAGCCTCGATGAACGGGCTGCGACGCAGCAGGCCCGTGCGCGTGTCCAGACGCAGCGCTTCCTCGAGTTGCTTCGCGAGGGTCTCGGCGTCGCGCTTCTGGGTGGCGACGCGCAGGCGCACCGCGGGCTCGCCGTCGAAGTCGAACCGCTCGAGCGTCAATTCGAGCGGCAGCGCGTTGCCGTCCGGAAGCACGGCGGCCGCGCTCAGTGCGTGGTCGGCCCAGCGCCCCTGCGCCGCCGCCACGAGCGCACCCTTCAGGGCCGCGTGCGCGCGCGCGTGAAACAGGTCCATCAGCGGCTGGCCGAGCAGGTCGCTCACTTCCCGGCGACCGAACAGCTCGCACCACGCGGGGTTCGCGTCGACGACGATGCCTTCCTGCACGTGCGCGATCGCGTCGGTCGAGCCGGTCATGAACGCCCGCATCTGGTCGCGGTACTGGCGAGCGGAGGCGAGGGTGCCGTTCAGGGTGTGGTCGAGCCGCGCCGCGTCGATTTCGCGCGCGGCGACTGCCTGCAGGCGCGAGCGGGCCGCGAGCGTCACGACGTCCTGCGCGCCGAGTTCGAGGCCGCGGACCAGGTCGGCTTCCGTGATCGAATCCTTGACGACGATCGCCGGCACGCGCGAGGCGAGCCGCGCGCGCTGTTCCATCGCTCGCTCGAGTTCCTCGTTGTCGCCGACGCAGAAAAAGATCAGCTGGGGGGCGTTCGGCGCGGAGATCGAATCGGCGAGGTCGGCCAGTTCGCGCACCCAGGTGCAGTGTACGACCTGGCCCGCGTTGCGCAGGGTGCTGTTGATGGTCTCGACGGGATCCTGCTGGCGTGACAGGACGACGACTGGAATGGCGCTCGTTTCGGCCAAAATCCTACCCCGATCGCGCCCCGAACACGGTCCGGGCCGCGGTGGTATTAATGTCAAATCGGCGCGGATCATAGCACCAGGGTCCCCGGCCCTAGCGTGACGCAGGTGCCAGCATTGTCCTCGCGGCGGCGCTCGGTCTTCGCGCACCCGGGCGCGGCACGAGACTGCAAGAGGGGAGCGCCGGCATCAGTGGAGCGCCACGGCTCAGCAGTCACTTCCGTGATCGAGGTGTCCGCGGATCCCATCGCGTCTCGGCGTGTTCAACGTCGGACGACGGCCGCGTTGGTCAGGCGGGCCTGCAGCGATCGCTGCCAGCCAGTGGGCTCGGGATGACGGGATGGAGCGGTTCGAGGTAACATGCGCGGCTTGCCACGGGGCAGCCCGCCATCGACGGGCGCCGCCCTCCACGGATCAACCGCACCCGCAGCAGCAACGCACCCATGTCCAGCTACAGCACGAACGAGTTCAAGTCGGGCCTCAAGATCATGATCGACGGCGATCCCTTCGTGATCGTCGAGAACGAGTTCGTGAAACCCGGCAAGGGCCAGGCGTTCAACCGCGTCCGCATCCGCAACCTCAAGACCGGCCGCACGCTGGAGCGCAATTTCAAGTCCGGCGACACTGTCGAAGGCGCCGACATCGTCGAGTCCGAGATGCAGTATCTCTACAACGACGGCGACTTCTGGCACTTCATGGTGCCGGACACGTTCGAGCAGCACACGGCCGGCAAGGAAGCCATGGGCGATGCCGCGATGTGGCTCAAGGACGGCACCAGCTGCAACGTCATGCTCTGGAACGGCGTGCCGCTGGCCGTCGTCGCGCCAGCGCACGTCGAACTCAAGATCGTCGAGACCGATCCGGGTGTCCGCGGCGACACCGCGACCGGCGGCCAGAAGCCGGCCAAGCTCGAGACCGGCGCGGTCGTGCGCGTGCCGCTCTTCATCAACGAAGGCGAAGTGATCCGCGTCGATACGCGGACGTCGGAGTACCTCAGCCGCGCGAAGGGCTGAGGAAGTGTCTAGCGGATAGTATCTAGCGGTTAGTCGGAACGGCGCATGCCGGCGCCGCGAAGCGCCTTTCTCTTCTTGGACGCGCAGCGTTCGGACTCACCGCTGAACACTAGACACTATTCGTCGCCGTGGCGGCGACGAACACCGCCACGAGTTTCTCGAGCCCCCGCGCGTCCTCCGCGTCGAATCGACCCCGCTTCGGGCTGTCGAGGTCGAGCACGCCCAGCAACCGGTCGCCCGCGAGCACGGGCAAGACGATCTCGGAGTTCGACGCCGCGTCGCACGCGATGTGTCCGGGAAACTCGTGCACGTCCTCGACCAGCACCGTGCGACGTTGCGCCGCCGCAGTGCCGCAGACGCCCCGGCCGAGCGGTATTCGCACGCACGCGGGCTTGCCCTGGAACGGCCCCACCAGCAGGTCGCCCGACCTCGCATCCACCAGGTAGAACCCGACCCAGTTGAGCTCCGGCAGGCTCCAGTAGAGCAGCGCTGCCATGTTCGCCGCGCAGGCGATCAGGTCGGGTTCGCCGGCGAGCAGCGATTGCAGGCTCTGCTCGAGCTCGGCGTAGAGCGTCGGCTTGTCGAGTCGGCTCAGGTCGTCCAATGCGTGCATGACGGTGTGGTCCAGCAATCGCGCGGTCTACGCGCGTTCGAACGGAAAAGTGAGCACTTCGTCGATCGACGCTGCGCCGGCCGCGACCATCACGAGGCGATCGAACCCCAGCGCGACGCCCGCGCACGGTGGCAGGCCGTGCGAAAGCGCCGCAAGGAATCGCTCGTCGACGTCGCGGTCGGGCTGCCCGTTTGCGCGACGCTGGGCGATGTCCGCCTCGAACCGTGCGCGCTGCTCGGCCGCGGCGCCGAGTTCGTGGAATCCGTTGGCGAGTTCGAGCGGCCCCCAGAAGGCCTCGAACCGCGAGGCGACCGGGCCACGGACCTGCGCGAGCGCGGCCTGGCTCGCGGGAAAGTCGTAGAGGAACGTCAATCGGTCCGACGCGAACGAGGCCGCGACGACCGTGCCCATCGCGAGGTCCAGGATGTCGTCGCGCGCCGGCGCCATGCGCATTGATTCGGGCAACGCCAGCTCGCGACGCTCGAGTGCCGCGACGAGACGTCCGATCGGCGCATCGAGCGGGTCGAGGCCGACCACGGCGCGGAACGCGTCGCGATAACTCACGAACACGCTCGTGCCCGGCTCGCGCAACCCGGCGAGCACGCTGCGCACGAGTGCCTCAACGTCGCGCATCAGCGCATGGTGATCGAGACCGCGCCGATACCACTCGATCATCGTGAATTCGGGGTTGTGGCGGCGGCCCCGTTCCGCCGCACGGAAAACGTGGCAGACCTGGTAGATGTCCGGCGCACCCGCACAGAGCAGGCGCTTCATCGCATATTCGGGCGACGTCTGCAGGAACCCGCTGGTCGTGCCGGCCGCGGCGTCATCCACGACCCGCAGCGCGTCGATGTGCACGTCAGTGACCGGTGCGCGGACGAGCGCCGGCGTTTCGACCTCGAGCGCGTCCGTCGCAGCAAAGTAGGCTCGCGCGCGCGTGAGCAGGTCGGCGCGCAACCGCAGCGTCTCGAGCGTCGACGTCGGGCGCCAGTCCTCCGGGCGCGGCGATGCGGGAGCGCGCGCGTGGCCGGTCATGCGCCGAAGCGGGCGAGGGGTTGCCCCATGCGGACGGGTTGCCCCGGCTCGATGCGCGGCTCGAACCGTGCCGCCTGGCCGAACAGCACGATCACGGTCGAACCCATGTTGAAGCGGCCGAGTTCCTCGCCGCGAGCGAATCGCCGGCCGACACCGGCCTCGATCACGCGGACCTGCCCGCCGCGACCGGGGGGCGGATTGATCTCGCCGGCAAAGACAGTCTCGACGCTGCCCACGAACAGTGCGCCCACCAGCACCAGGCAGCAGGGGCCCTGTTCCGTGTCGAAATCGCAGACGACGCGCTCGTTGCGAGCGAACAGCTGCGGCACGGTGCGCGCGGTCGAGGCGTTCACGCTGAACAAGTGCCCAGGCACGTAGCGCGTCGCACGCAGCACGCCGTCGAGCGGCATGTGGATCCGGTGGTAGTCGTAGGGCGCCAGGTACAGGCAGGCGAAGCTGCCGCCCACGTAGCGAGCGGCCGAGGCGGCGTCTGCGAGCAGTGCGTCGCAGGTGTAGTCCATGCCCTTGGCCTGCACGAGCCTGCCCGCATCGGTGCGGCCGAGCTGGCTCACGGCGCCGTCCACGGGCGACACCGCGGTGTCGGGCTCGGGGCAGATCGCGCGAGCGCCCGGTCGCAGCTCGCGCGTGAAGAACGCATTGAACGAGTCGTAGACGAACGGGTCCGGCTGCAGCGCCTCGTGCATGTCGATCTGCGGATACGCGCGCAGCACGGTCCGGATCAGCGCGTTGCGGACCGGGCGCTGGCGGCTGCGCGCGAGCGCGTGCATGCCCTTGGAGAGCCAGTGCTGGGGCAGTGCGCGCTGGAGCCGGGCGAACAGCTCGTCGCCCCCTGAGCGCTCGACGAGGTCGCTCACCCGCGCAGCTCCTCGAAGTACCGCACGACCTTGCGGTAGTCGCGCGCGAGCGTGTCGGCGCGAAGCGGCGGCGACGAGTAGGCGTGCACGCTGCCGTCGGGTGCGACGAAGAACACGCCGGAGCCGTGGTCCATCGTGTATCCGCCCTGCGGCAGCGGTACCTTGGCGAACGGCACGGCGAATGCGGCGGCGGCCCGTTCGACCGCTTCGAGCGTGCCGGTAGCGGCCCCGAAGCTCGGGTCGAAGAACCTCACGTACGCCTTGAGGCGCTCCGGCGTGTCGCGCTCCGGGTCGACCGTGAACAGCATCACTCGCGGCTGCTCCTCCGCGGGCAGGTCCGCGAGCTGCTTTTTCATCTGCGCCATCGTGGTCAACGTCGTCGGGCACACGTCGGGGCAGTGCGTGAAACCGAAAAAGACGACGGTCCAGCGATCTCGCAGTGTCTCGGCCGTGAACGGGCGAGCCTCCTCGTCGAGGAGCTCGAGCGCGGGGATCGCCCGCGCCGGCAGGAACACGGTGGCGTTCTCGGTCACCGGTGTCGCCACTTCGCGCGGTTGCAGCAGCCATCGGGCGGCAACGAGCCCGGCCACAAACGCTACAATGGCGAACAAGCCGAGTCGGAGCATGAGGCGAGCGGTCATCCCTGCGATTATCCCACAATGACCGCGACCGCCACGCCCGCCCCCTTCGCGAGCCGGCCACCCCGTTCGCCGACGGTGGCGCAACTCGTGGAGTTCGGCGCGCGGGAGTTCGACGCGGCCGGTCTCGCGTTCGGTCACGGGACCGGCGACGCGGCGGATGACGCGGCGGCGCTCGTGTTCCACGCGCTCGACCTCGACCACGAACGGGCCGCCGCTGCCTACGAACGCAAGGTCGGCCCCGCGGAATTGGAAGACGTACTTTCGCTGTTCGCCGAGCGATTGCGCCGGCGCGTGCCGGTCGCGTACCTGATGCGGCGCATGTGGTTCGCCGGTCTCGAGTTCGAGGTCGACGAGCGCGTGATCGTGCCGCGGTCCCCGTTCGCCGAACTGATCCAGGCCGGCTTCGCGCCGTGGGTCGAACCGGACGCCGTGCGGCGCGTGCTCGATATCGGCACCGGCTCCGGCTGCATCGCGATCGCCTGCGCCGTGCGGTTCCCGAACGCGCGCGTCGACGCGGTCGACCTCTCGCCGGGCGCGCTGGCCGTGGCCCGTCGCAACGTGGCGCGGCACGGTCTCGACGGGCGCGTGGCATTGCACCTGGGCGACGTCTACGGACCACTCGCCGGTCGATGCTACGACCTGATCGTGTCGAACCCGCCGTACGTCAGCGACGCCGAGATGGCGGCCCTGCCCGAGGAATACCGGCACGAGCCTGACATGGCCTTGCGGGCCGGCGCGGACGGACTCGACGTCGTGCGACGGATCCTCCACGGTGCGGAACGACACCTCGAGCCGGGTGGCGTGCTCGTGGTCGAAGTGGGCGACAGCGAGGAGCGGCTGCAGCGTGCGTTCCCGTCGGTGCCGTTCCTCTGGCTCGAGTTCGAGCATGGGGGAGGCGGCGTTTTCATGTTGACGAAGGACGACCTCGGCAGGCACCGTCGCGCGCTGACGGACTGAACAACGATCACCATGTCGGGCAATACGTTCGGACGCCTCTTCACGGTCACGACCTTTGGCGAGAGCCACGGTCCCGCGCTCGGCTGCATCGTCGACGGCTGTCCACCGGGCTTGCCGCTCACCGAGGCCGACATCCAGCGCGACGTGGAGCGGCGGCGCTCGGGCACCTCGAAGTACACCAGCCAGCGCCGCGAGCCGGACACGGTGCGGATCCTCTCCGGCGTGTTCGAAGGCGTCACGACCGGCACGCCGATCGGGCTGCTCGTGGAGAACACGGACCAGCGCTCCTATGACTACGAGAAGATCAAGGACCGCTTCCGGCCCGGCCACGCCGACTACACCTATCAGCAGAAGTACGGTCTGCGCGATTACCGCGGGGGCGGGCGCTCCTCTGCCCGCGAGACGGTCATGCGCGTGGCGGCCGGCGCCATCGCGCGCAAATACCTGGCAGGCCGCGGCATCGAGATCTACGGCTATCTCGCACAGATGGGACCGCTGAAGCTCGAACTGCAGGACCGCGCGGCGATCGACACAAACCCTTTCTTCTGCGCCGAACCGGCGCGGGTGGCGGCACTGGAGGCGCTGATCGACGACCTGCGACGCGAGGGCGATTCGATCGGGGCGCGCGTGAACGTGGTGGCGACCGGCGTGCCGCCGGGCCTCGGCGAACCGATCTTCGATCGGCTCGACGCCGACATCGCGTACGCGATGATGGGGATCAACGCGGTCCGTGCCGTGGAACTCGGCGCCGGCTTCGCGAGCGTGGAGCAGCGGGGCTCGGAGCACCGGGACGAAATGACGCCCCGCGGCTTCCTGTCGAACAACTCGGGCGGCACGCTCGGCGGTATCTCCTCGGGCCAGCACCTGCTGGTCAGCATGGCGATCAAGCCGACCTCGAGCATCGTGAAGCCCGGTCGCACGATCGACCTGCACGGACACCCGGTCGAGGTGGTTACAACGGGGCGGCACGACCCTTGCGTGGGCCTCCGGGCCGTGCCGATCGCCGAGGCGATGCTGGCGCTCGTGCTGATGGACCATTGGCTGCGCCACCGGGCGCAAAACGCGGACGTGCGTTCGTCCACGCCGGTGATCGCCTGAGCGGCCGCGACCTGTCCGTCGCGCCGGGAGTGGTCACCGTCCGAGTCCCCGGAAATGTGCAGCACGTCCGCTATTTGACATACGCGAAGGGCTACAAAGGCGCCTGCGTCACCAGTCGTGTTGGGCGCGTCTGGGGCCGTGGGCTATAGTTATGTTCAATTGGCATAAGTTACGCGAACCCTTCGGAGCGGCCTTTCCTTGCCGCGACCGCACCTCGATTCGCGATTGGTGGGAGACCCGATGAAGACTGCCGTACGCCGCGTCCTGCTCATGAGCGCGCTGATGTCCCCAGGTGCGCTGTACGCGCTCGGGCTGGGCGAAATTCGCCTGAATTCCGCCCTGAACCAGCCATTCGACGCCGAAATCGAGCTGGTCTCGGCGACGCAGGAAGACCTGGGCGCGTTGCGGGCGGCCCTGGCCTCGGGCGAGACGTTCACGCGGTACGGTCTCGACCGGCCGGCCTTCCTTTCCGAGTTCAACTTCCAGGTCACCCGCGGGCCGGGGGGGCGGGACGTCCTGCGCGTGACCTCGCCGCGCCCTGTCACGGAACCGTTCGTCACGTTGCTCGTCGAGGCCAACTGGCCGCGCGGTCGCCTGCTGCGCGAGTACACGGTCCTGCTCGACCCGCCCGTGTTCACGCCCGGCCCCGCGGCCACCGAAACCGTCGCGGCCCCCCGCGTCAGCTCCGGCGGCGCCTCGAGCGCCCGCACCGCGGCACCCGTCGCGAGCGTCACCGAGGAAGCGCCGGCGCCAAGCAGTGCCCCAGTGGCCGCCCCGGCTGCGGCGACGTCGGCACCGTCGGCGCCTCCGACGCCCTCGGTCGAGCCCGGCAGTGCCTACCGCGTTCGGCCGAACGACACGCTCTACAAGATCGCGAGCCGGGTGAACCCCGGCACGCGCTCGGACGTGAACCGGGCGATGGTGTCCATCTTCCAGAACAATCCGCAGGCGTTCGACGGCAACATCAACGTGCTGCGCTCAGGCAGCACGCTGCGCATCCCCGACTCCGGCCAGATCCAGGCAATTTCCGCCGCGGCAGCCTCGGCCGAGGTGGCTCGCCAGTACCAGGCCTGGCGCAGCGGTTCGGCGTCTGCCACGACGGCGGCGACGCCGGACACGGGTCGCCTGAGACTCGTGACGCCGGAGCAGGGCACGGCCGCGCCGTCGACGGCGACCGCACCCGCGCCAGCGACGACTGCGACCACCCCGGCAGCCGGCACCGGCGCGGGCACGGGTGGTGACATCGACGCTCGCGTCCGGCAACTCGAAGCGGAACTCGCGGAGGCTCGCCGGCTGCTCGAAGTCCGCAACGCGGAACTCGCGACGCTGCAGGGTGGCGCCGGCGACGTGCCTGTCGATGGCAGTGTGGCGCCGGCGGAAGGCGCCGAGGCACCGGCGGACGGCACGGCCGCGACCACGCCGGCCGCCGGAGCCGGCGAGCAAGCTGCCGCCGCGGCCGCGCCGAAGGCCAAGCCCGCGACAAAGCCTGCGAAAAAAGTGGTGGCGCGCGAGCCGGAAGGTCCCACGCCGCTCGAGCGGTTGCGCGAATACTGGTGGGTGCTGGCCGCCCTGCTCGCGGCCGGTCTGAGCGTCGCGCTGTTCCAGCGCATGCGCCGGGCGCGCGGTGCGGCCGAAGTCGACCTCGAGGAAGCCCTCGCCGCACGCGACCTGCGCGCAACCCCGAAATACACGCCACGCTCGCGCGAAGGCGACATCCTCGTCGAGGAAAAGCGCGCCGTCGAGCCGACGCGCACGTCCGCGACCGCGGCGCCGGTGACGGCCACCGCGGCGGCCCTCGACATTCCGCGCAAGTCGACTTCGTTCGACGACACGCTGTCGGGCGAGGCGCCCGGCAGCACCGAGTCCGGCGATCCTCTCGCCGAGGCCGACTTCCACATGGCCTACGGTCTCTACGACCAGGCCGCGGACCTGGTCCAGCTCGCGATCAAACGCGAACCGCAGCGTCGCGACCTGAAGCTCAAGCTGCTCGAGATCTACTTCGTCTGGGGCAACCGCGACCGTTTCCTCGAACTCGCGCGCGAGCTCAACGCCTCGCGCGGCGGCGCGCCGGCCGGCGAGTGGGACAAGGTCCTGATCATGGGCAAGCAGATTGCCCCGGGCGAGGCACTGTTCGCGGCGGCGCCGACGGCTGCGTCGGACTCGCTCGACATGGAGCTGCACGGCACCGCCAGCACGCTCGACATCGACATTTCCGGCATGCCGCAGACGGCCACGGACGTCGACTTGAGCGAAGAGGGCGAGCTGTCGACCACGGATGCCACGGGCCTGGATTTCATCCTCGACGACGAGACCCGGGCCGCCGCGGGTGACTCGCAGGTTGCCCCGACGATCGAGACGCCGCGCGTGCGTGGCGCGACGACGACCGGGAGCGATACGCAGGAGCTGACGGTCGACAACCTCGGCCTCGACGTCGATGCGCTGCGCGAGCTCGAGGCGCTCGGCGCGGAGGACACCATCGAGTCGCCGACGTCGCGGCCGATCGGGGAGGACACGGTCGAGACGCCGACGGCAAAGCAGGGCAGGGGCGATGGCCTGCTCGACGACGAGGAGCAGGACCTGCTCAGCTCCACCTCGCTGCTCGACTCGACGGCGCTCATGGAGCAGGAAGAGGGCATCGTCGACCTGACGGAAGCGACCGGCGAAATGATGCCGCTGCTCGATTCCGACAACTCGGCCACGAGCCGGACCAAGCGCATCGACTTCGACCTCGGCGGCGAGCCGCCGACGATGAGCGAAGTCGGCACCAAGCTCGACCTCGCCCGCGCGTACATGGACATGGGCGACCCCGAGGGGGCCCGCAGCATCCTCGACGAGGTGCTGCAGGAGGGCAACGCGGTACAGCGGCAGGAGGCCGAACGGCTGATCGCCAGCCTGCCCTGACCGGCAGGCGATGGCGCGGCTCGCGCTCGGCATCGAGTACGACGGGTCGGCCTTTGCCGGCTGGCAGTCTCAGCGCCACGCACGCAGCGTCCAGGGCGAGCTCGAGCAGGCGCTTGCGCGGGTCGCCGACCATCCGGTCGCATTGGTCGCGGCCGGTCGCACCGATGCCGGCGTGCATGCGCTCGAAATGGTGGCCCACTTCGACACCGGCGCCGCCCGAGCGCTGCAAGCCTGGGTCCTGGGCACGAACGCGAACGCCGCCGATGACGTGACCGTACTGTGGGCACACCCCGTGCCCGATGCGTTCGATGCGCGGCGCGCGGCCCAGGCCAGGCGCTACACGTACCGCATCCTCGATCGCCGCCTGCGCCCCGCGCTCGAGCGGCATCGAGTGTGCTGGGTCCGCACCGAACTGGACGTCGCAGCGATGAGCGAGGCGGCGCAGGCCCTGCTCGGCCACCACGATTTCTCGTCGTTCCGCGCCGCGGAGTGCCAGTCGTCCACGCCGATGCGGGACCTGAGCGGAGTCGCGGTCGAGCGCAACGGCCCCTACGTGGACATCCGGCTGCGCGCCAACGCGTTCCTGCACCACATGGTGCGCAACATCGCGGGCTCGTTGATCCTGATCGGACGCGGGGAGCGCTCGGTCGAGTGGCTCGGCGAGGTGCTGCGCCTGCGGGACCGTACCCGGGCCGGGCCGACGGCGCCGCCGCAGGGACTGTACTTTGCCGGCGCGGAGTACCCCGTCGGGTTCGGTCTGCCTTCGTATAAACTCCTCCGTCCGCACTGGCGTGCCTGAGACGCCTCGTGCGGCAGCAAGGCGGCCGTTTCCAGGAGTGCCACGTGACCTGGTTCGAGAAGATCATGCCCTCGCGCATCAAGACGGAACGTCGCACGCGTTCCGTGCCCGAGGGCCTCTGGATCAAATGCCCGGCCTGCGATGCGGTGCTCTACCGCGCCGAGATCGAGCGCAACCTCCAGGTCTGCCCGAAGTGCAGCCACCACATGCGCATCGAGGCCCGCGACCGCCTCGACCGCTTCCTCGACGACGGCAGCGGCCGCGAGCTCGCGACCGA
Organism: Steroidobacteraceae bacterium; assembly: GCA_036277615.1. Lineage (GTDB taxonomy): Bacteria > Pseudomonadota > Gammaproteobacteria > Steroidobacterales > Steroidobacteraceae > RPQJ01. The sequence goes on along the minus strand of DASUMQ010000122.1, from coordinate 1,002 downwards.
GGTCGAGCCGGAAGATCCCCTCAGGTTCCGCGACAGCAAGAAATACCGCGACCGGCTCACCGTCGCGCAGAAGACCGTCGGTGAGAAGGACGCGCTGATCGTGATGGCCGGCGCGCTGCACGGCATCGAGCTCGTCGCCTGCGCGTTCGAGTTCCGGTTCCTCGGCGGCTCGATGGGCTCGGTTGTCGGCGAGCGATTCACGCGCGGTGCCGAGCACTGCCTCGAACACCGGCTGCCGCTCGTCTGCTTTTCCTCGAGTGGCGGCGCACGCATGCAGGAAGGCCTACTGTCGCTGCTGCAGATGAGCAAGACCAGCGCCGTGCTCGCGCGCATGGCGCAGGCTCGCCTGCCGTTCATCTCGGTATTGACCGACCCGACGACGGGCGGCGTGTCCGCGAGCCTGGCGATGCTCGGCGACCTCAACATCGCCGAACCGCGCGCGCTGATCGGGTTCGCGGGACCGCGCGTGATCGAGCAGACCGTGCGCGAGACCTTGCCGGAAGGCTTCCAGCGCAGCGAGTTCCTCCTCGAGCACGGCGCGGTCGACCTGATCATCGACCGCCGCGAGCTGCGCGACCGCATCGCGGTGCTGCTCGCCGTGATGCTGCGGCGTCCCCCGATCACCCGGGTGGACCAGATCGCCCCGCCGCCCTGACCACAACCATGTCCGTCGGCCCGCGGTTCGACCGGCTCGAGGATTGGCTCGACTGGCAGCAGCGCCTGCACCCGACCGCGATCGAACTGGGACTCGATCGCGTCGCACGCGTGCTCGCGCGCACGGGGTGGCGTCGTCCCGACGTCCCCGTGATCTCGGTCGGGGGCACCAACGGCAAGGGCTCGACGGTCGCGCTGCTCGACGCGGTGCTGCGCGCGGGCGGTCATCGCGTGGGCACCTTCACGTCGCCGCACCTCGTCCACTACCGGGAACGCATTCGCCTGCAGGGCGCGATGATCGCGGAAGCGCCGCTGGTCGCGGCGTTCGAGCGCATCGCGGACGCACTC
>DASUMQ010000121.1:0-5261 GCA_036277615.1 Steroidobacteraceae bacterium | reverse complement strand
ACTCGCGCGATTCGCCGTCGAAATTCAGGCGTGCCGTGGGCGGCAGTTCCTCGGTGACGACGCCTTCGACGAACCGCAGGGCCTCGCCGAGCGGGTACCCCGGCGTCAGCGCGGCGCTGACGGTGATGGCGCGCAGCCGGTCAAAGCGATTGAGGCGCGTCGGACCGGCCTCCTCGGTGAGCGTCACCAGGTTCGAGAGTGGAATCAGCTCGTTGGTGCGGTCAGACCGGACGTAGAGGTTGTCGAGGTCGGAGGGCGTGGCGCGGTCCTCCGCCCTGCCCTGCAGGATCACGTTGTACTCGCGGTCGCGGTCGATGAAGGTCGTGACGATGCGCGAGCCGAGCACCGTCTCGAGCGTGCGACCGACCGTCTGCAGCGAGATGCCGAGGTCCGCGGCACGATTGCGGTCGACGGCAACCTCGATCTGGGGCTTGCGCTCCTCGTAGTTCGACTGCACGTTCGTGAGGCCGGGATTCTCGCCCATGCGCTGCATCAGCAGGTCGCGCCACTCGATCAGGTCGGCGTACTCGGTGCCCTGCAGCACGACCTGGACCGGCGAGCCCTGGCCCACGCCCCAGCCGCCGGGCACGTTCACGAACGCGCGGACGCCGGGCAGCTTGTTCAGCTCGCCGCGCACGGCTTGCGCGATCTGGTCGGCCGAGCGGTCGCGCTCGTCCCATGGCGCGAGCAGCATGAACCCGCGCGCCTCGTTCATCTGCCCGCCCGCACCGCCGAAGCCGCCGGGAATCCGGCCGTTGAAACGGATCACGTCGCCGGTCGCGATCTGGCGCGCGGCGACCTGCTCGACCTGGCGCAGGTGTCGATCCATGTAATCGAGCGAGGCACCTTCGGGCCCGTTCAAGCCGACCTGCAGGAAGCCGCGGTCCTCGGCCGGCGCCAGTTCCGCGGGCAGGACCCGCAGCAGCACGGTGGCCAGGGCCGTCGCGCCGAGCGTCGCGCCGACGACGAGCCAGGGTCGCCGCATCGCGCGTCGCAATCCGCGATCGTACGAATCGGAGAGCCGCCGGAAGAAGTGGTCGACGCGCTCGGCCATGGGGGAGCGGTGCGCGCCGGCGCCGAACAGCTTCGACATCATCATCGGCGTGAGGGTCAGCGCCACGAGCGCCGAAAAGGCGACTGCCGCCGCGATCGTGAAGCCGAACTCGCGGAACAGCTTGCCGAGGTTGCCCTGCAGGAACGACATCGGCACGAACACCGTGACGAGCACCATCGTGGTCGCCACGACGGCGAAGCCGATTTCGCGAGAGCCGTCGACCGAGGCGATCAGCGCCGGCTCGCCGCGCTCCATGCGCCGGTAGATGTTTTCGAGCACGACGATGGCGTCGTCGACGACCAGGCCGATCGCGAGCACGAGCCCGAGCAGCGTCAGCGTGTTGATCGAAAAGCCGAGCGCGGCCATCACGACGAACGCCGCCACGATCGAGACCGGAATCGTGACGGCCGGCACCAGCGTCGCACGGGCGTTGCCGAGGAACAGGTAGATCACCAGCACGACCAGGCCCATCGCGATGGCGAGCGCCTCGACGACCTCCTTCATCGAGGCGTCGATGTAGACCGAACGGTCGAGGTTGACTTCGAGGCGCGTGCCCGGGGGCAGGTCGGGCAGGATGCGCTCGCGCTCCTCGCGCACCGCCCGCGCCACCTCCAGCGTATTTGCCTTCGAGATCTGCTCGACGCCGATGCTGATGCCGGGAATGCCGTTGCTGCGGGCCACGGTGCGCTCGTTCTCGGCGGCGAGACGCACGTCGGCGACCTCGCCGAGCCGCACGAGATAGCCGCCCTCGCCCCGACCGATCACGAGCTCGCGGAAATCCTGCTCCGTGTTGAGGCCGGTCTGCGTGCGCAGCGTCAGCTCCCGCTGTGCCGACTCGAGGCGCCCGGCGGGTAACTGGACGTTTTCGCGCCGCAGCGCGGCCTCGACGTCGGCCACGGTGAGCTGGCGTGCCGCGAGCGCCTCGCGGTCGATCCAGACGCGCATCGCGTAGCGGCGTGCGCCACCCATGCGCACGCGCGCCACCCCGGGCAGCACGCTCAGCCGGTCGACGAGTTCGCGCTCCGCGTAATCGGTCAGCTCGAGCACGTTCATCGTGTCGCTCGACAGCGCGAGCCAGATGATCGGGTCGGCGCCGAAATCGACCTTGCCGACCTCGGGCGGATCCGCCTCGGGTGGCAGGTTGCTCGACACGCGCGCGACGCGATCGCGCACGTCGTTCGCGGCCTCGTCGACCGAGCGGTCCGGGTCGAACTCGAGGTTGATGCTCGAGCGGCCGTCGATGCTCTGCGACGTGATCTTCGTGATGCCTTCGAGGCCCGCGACACGCTCCTCGATCACCTGCGTGATCTTGGTCTCGACGACGTCGGCCGAGGCGCCGAGGTAATCGGTTTCGACGGAGACGACCGGGCTCTCCACGTCCGGCAGTTCGCGCACCGGCAGCCGCGAGGCGGCCAGCAGGCCGAGGATCACCAGCAACAGGCTGATGACCGCGGCGAATACCGGGCGCTTGACCGAGACTTCCGAGAGCTTCATTGCGGCGCCGTCGCCCCGTCCGCGGCCGACGCCGCGCGCGTCGGCTCGACGCCGCCGGCGGTGACCTCGACACTGGCGCCGTCGCGGAGCTTCTGCGTGCCTTCGGTCACCACGAGCTCACCGGGCTCGAGACCCGCCGTCACCTGCACGCTGCCGACGCGGCGCTGGCCGGTCTGGATCTTGCGCTTCGACGCGGTGCCTGCGGTGACGACGTAGACGTACACGTCGCCCTGTTCGGGCACGAGCGACTCCTCGGGCACCACCAGCACGTCGGCCTCGCCGCGGGCGAGTTTCACGGTCATGAACATACCGGGCTTGAGCAGCCCCTGCGGGTTCGGCAAGGTCGCGCGCACCGTCACCGAGCGCGTCTCGGGGTCGATGCGCGAGTCGACGCTCGCGACGCGACCGTCGAATCGCTGGCCCGGGTACGCAACGCTGGTCGCCTGCAGTGTGAGTCCCGGTTTCATCGACCCGACCACCATCTCCGGCACCGAGAAGTCGAGCTTGATCGTGCCGATGTCGTCGAGCGTCGTGATCACCGTGCCGGGCTCGACCAAACTGCCGACGCTCACCCGACGCAGCCCGACCCGGCCGCTGAACGGCGCGCGGATCACGGTGTCGTTCAGGCGCGAACGCGCCGAGGCGACCCGCGCCAGGTTCGCGGCGTGGGTCGATTCGATCTGCTCGATCTGCTGCTCGGACAGGACCTTGGTTTCGTAGAGCTCGCGGCTGCGCTTGAGCTGGCTCGTGCTTTCAGTGAGCGCGGCCTGCGCCACCGCGAGGTCCGCTCGCGCCTGCTCGCCGTCGAGTTCGACGAGCACGTCGCCCTTGCGGACCTGCTGGCCCTCCGCGATCCGCAGGGCCGTCACGATGTTGGCGACCTTCGCGGTGACGTCGATCGATTCGTTGGCGCGGGCCGTGCCCAGTGCCTCGACCTCGAGCAGCAGCCGCTCGATGCGCGATTCCTCGACGACGACCGGGATGGTGGGGCCGGACGGCTTGCCCGGACCGCCGGTGCTCGATGGCGCTCCGCCGGCGACCGCAGGGACGGGCGCACGCCTGGCACGCTCACCGGAAACGTGCCAGGCAAAGGCGACGATCAAGGCGCCGATCAGGGTGCCGAGCAGCACCTTACGCAGGGATTCAGGCATGTGTCGTCGCTGCTGCTGCACGCGCGCCGGGCCGCGCGAGTCGGGGTGATGGCCAATCCGCGATTATCCACCAATGGCGCGTCCGGCGCGGTCGGACCAGGACGACGGGCCCGGGGCGCGCAGGTGGCGTGGAACGGGATCGGACACGCCCGTTCGTGGCTGGTTCAACCGGGTTCGGGGTCGGAGCCTTCGGGCACGCCCTCGAACAGCGGCGTGGAGAGGTAGCGCTCGCCCGTGTCGGGCAGCATCGCGAGCAGCACCGAACCCTCCGGCGCTTTCTCGGCGACCTTGAGTGCGGCCGCGAACGTGCCGCCCGAAGAGATGCCGCAGAAGATGCCTTCCTTCGCGGCGAGCGCGCGCGCGGATGCGATCGCGTCGTCGTCCGTGACGGGCACGATCTCGTGCGGCACCGAACGGTTGAGCACCTTCGGCACGAAGTCGGGCGTCCAGCCCTGGATCTTGTGCGGCTTGAATTCCGCGCCGGCGAGCAGCGACGCACCGGCAGGTTCGGTCGCGATGATGCGCACCTCGGGACGCGCGAGGCGGATCATCTCGCCCGCACCGGTCAGCGTGCCGCCGGTGCCCCAACCCGTGACGAAGAAGTCGAGCCGCTTGCCGGCGAAGTCGCTCAGGATTTCCGGCCCGGTGGTCTGGCGGTGATACGCGGGATTCGCTTCGTTCTCGAACTGGCGCGCGAGGAACCACCCTTGTTTCTTTGCCATCTCTTCGGCCCTGCGCACCATGCCGCTGCCGCGCTCCGCGGCCGGGGTCAGGATCACCTTGGCGCCGAGCATGCGCATGATCTTGCGGCGCTCGACGGAGAACGTCTCGACCATCACCGCGACGAACGGATACCCCTTAGCTGCACAGACCATCGCGAGCGCAATACCGGTGTTGCCGGAGGTCGCTTCGATCACGGTCTGGCCGGGCTTGAGATCGCCGCGCTTTTCCGCGTCCTCGATGATCGCGATCGCGAGCCGATCCTTCACCGAACCGAGCGGGTTGAAGAATTCGCACTTCACGAACAGGCTGACGTGGGACGGCGCGAGGCGGTTGATGCGGACGATCGGGGTGCGGCCGATGGTGCCGAGGATGTTGTCGTAGATCATGGGACGGTCCTTTGCCGGCGTGGCGTCGTCTTCTGCGCGCAACTATAGCCATGTCGGGCTGAGCCTTCATGCCGCGTGGCGATTTGGGCAGAACTGGCGAGCGTGCGCGACGCAACCGCCGAAGCCGACCTGAACCTGTCGCGTCTCGACGGACGAGAAGAGATTCGCGGGGCCGTCCGCGGCATGGACGCCGCGGCCGGAGCCCCACGGACGGGTTTACGGCGTCCCCGCGAACGGTCTTCTCGGCCGGCGGGACGCGACGTGCACTCTCCGTCGGTCGGGGTGCCAGGATTCGTCGCATTTTTGCGCTGCGGTAAAACCGAACGTTAACGCGGGAAAACCCATGCTCAGAGTCTTGTTGCACTGCAAAATAGAATTGCTACAATGACGCCCTGTTTCGACCCACCTCGAGGACACCGCCATGGCTGCCAAGACCACGAACACCACCGCCGA
>DASUMQ010000120.1:0-10120 GCA_036277615.1 Steroidobacteraceae bacterium | reverse complement strand
ATCATCTCGTCCATGTCGAAGACGAGGCTCATCACCTTGCCGAGGTACGGTTGGCGCCCGTTCAAGGCCCAGGTGACCTCGGTTGCACCAGTGCCCGTCGGCTCGAGCACGTACTCGACCACGTTGTCGCCCTTGATCGGCTTGAACATCTGCAACCGCATCCGTACGAGCCGGTGCGGCGTGCTGCCGGTGATGGTGACGCGCCCGCTGCCGACCTCGCGATTGCCCTCGAACTCCACGCTCGCACCGACGCCGCGCGTGGGCCCGCCGTACACGCTTCTCATCGCCGGATCCTTGCGGTAGTACGGCGACCATCGCTCGTTTGCACGCAAATCCTCGATCCATGGGTAGATCTGCTCGGGCGTGGCCGCGATGCGCGCCGTGCGCTCGACGCGGAACGTGTCGGGGCGCGTGGCCGCGTAGCCCAGCACGGCCACGACTGCGAGGCCGGCGACGATCAGGATCAAGCTCAGCATGTGACGACTCCTTGTCATGGTGGTGCTCAGGCGCTACGGCAAGTCGTGAAGCCCTTCCGCAGCTCGCGGAACCGGTCGATCGCCTTGCTCTCGCCGAAGTCCTCGAGTTCGAAGAACGGGCGAACCTCGATTTCGCCTACACCGCCATCGACTGCAGGGTTCGGGAAACGGCGCGTCCATTCGAGCGCCTCCTCGCGCGACTCGGCCTGGATGATCGTGTAACCCGCGATCAGTTCCTTGGTCTCCGTGAAAGGTCCGTCGACGACCGTGGTGGCATCGCCCTCGTAACGGATGCGCCAGCCGTGCGCGGTCGGCTTGAGACCCGACGCATCGACCAGCAAGCCGGCGGCCGAGAGTTCCTCGTGGAATCGGCTCATGCGCTCGATCAGCGCTTCCTCCGGCATCACGCCGGCTTCGGAGTCGTTCGTGGCTTTGACGATGATCATGAATCGCATGACGGGGGCTCCTGCGTGTCGGTCGGAAATATGACGCCTTTCGTTCGATAGTCGTCCGGGCCGCCGCGGGATCGACACCGCGGTCCAAAAAAAACGCTCCCCCAGTTGCCCGGGGGAGCGTCCCGACTTTCAGCGCAGGTCTGCAGGTCGCCGATGCGGGCCTGCAGGCCAACCGCTAGCGGTCCTTCTGGTCGCGCTCGCGTCCCGTGGCGCGGCCCGACTGACCGATCTGGTCCTCGCGGTCGCGCTCCGAGTCGCGCCCGGTGTTCGAGCCGCCCTTGTTCGATCCGCCCTGCTGGCGCTGGCCGCCCTGCTGCTGTTGCTGCTGACCCTGGCCACCCTGCTGGCCCTGGTTGCTGCGGCCGCGGTCGGACTCGCCGCCCTGCTGGCGGTTGCCACCGCCCGTCTGCTGCCGCTGCTGCTCCTTCGAGCCGGACGAACCTTCGCTCCCGCCCCACTGGGCCTCTTCGTTCGGGCCGGGGTTACGGTTACGGTCGCGTTCATTAGCCATGCGTCACTCCTTGTCCACTGCCTGGAGTCGCCACCTTAGCGAGCGTGCACTGCAGCCACCCGGAGACTTCACCTTCGATGGGGGTAGGAATGCCCGGCCGCGACGTAGGCACATGTCGACCGAGCGGGCCGTGGCCGCCGCGCTACGGCCCGCTCAGTTCCGCGAGCCGGCGTTCGAGAAAGCGCTTCTCCGCGTCCTGCTTGGTCAGCGCGAGCGCGCGCTCGTACGCCATTCGCGCCGCTTCGCTTCGTCCCAGCTGACGATTCAGATCGGCGCGGGCAGCGTGCGCAAGTCGATAGTCGCCCAGTTCGCCCCGGTCGAGCAGCGCATCGACCAGTACCAGCCCCGCTTCCGGTCCGTCGCGCATCGACACTGCAACCGCGCGGTTCAGTTCGACGATCGGGTTGGGTTCGAGCCGCAGCAACACGTCGTACAGGCCGACGATCTCCGCCCAGTCGGTCGCCGCTGCGCTGGGGGCCTGGGCGTGCACCGCGGCGATCGCGGCCTGCAACGCGTACGGCCCGATGCGTCTGGTGCCGAGCGCGCGCTCGACCCACGCGATGCCCTCGCGAATCTGCGCATGGTCCCAGCGCGAGCGGTCCTGGTCGGCCAGCAGCACGAGCTCACCGTCCTCACGCGCGCGCGTCGCGCGGCGCGAGTCGTGCAGCAGCATCAGGGCCAGCAAGCCCATGGCCTCGGGTTCGGGCAGCAGCTCGACCAGCAGGCGTCCCAGACGTATCGCTTCGCCGGTCACGTCGTGGCGCGTGAGTTGCGTGCCGGAACTCGCGGCGTACCCTTCGTTGAACACCAGGTACACGGTGCGCAGCACCGACTCGAGACGCGACGGCAGCTCGCTCGCGGCCGGTACCTCGTACGGAATGCGCGCGTCCCGGATCTTGGCCTTGGCCCGGACGATGCGTTGCGCGAGTGTCGGCGCCGGGGTCAGGTACGCCGCGGCAATTTCCTCGGTGGTGAGCCCGCAGACTTCGCGCAAGGTGAGCGCCACCTGCGCATCGGGCGACAGCGCCGGGTGGCAGCAGGTGAAGATCAGCCGGAGCCGGTCGTCCTGCACGCTCCCGGCTTCGGCGAGTTGCGCGACCGCATCGTCGGCGCCGTCATCCGCGCGATCGTGTCGTTCGTCGTCGAACGGTTCGAAGCGCTTCTGGCGCCGCAGCTGGTCGATCGCCTTGAAGCGGCCGGCCGAGACGAGCCACGCGCGCGGGTTCGCGGGCACGCCGTCGCGCGGCCAGCGCTCGAGCGCTGCGCGAAACGCCTCGTGCAACGCCTCCTCGGCGACGTCGAAATCGCCGAGCAGTCGTATCAGCGTGGCGAGCACCGCACGGGATTCGGTGCGGTAGATCGCATCGACCGCGTCGGCACTCATGGGGCCGCGGGACGGCGCCCGACGGGGCGCGTCACGACGATGTCGACCGACTCCGTCACTGGGTCGAAGAGGATCTTCGCGTCCCCTCGCTCGAGTTGGCGCAGTACCTGCGCGACCTTGGTCTCGTGCGGCACGTCGTGAGCGCCGTAGTCGGTGCCCTCGCGCAGCACGAACGCAACGACCACGCCGCGCAAGGCGTCGGCGGACAACTCGGTGTGCGGAACCTCCACCGGCGGCGGCCGTTCGCGCGGGTCGTCGTGCCACTCGGTCAACGGTTGCTCCGGGATGGACTATTCCTCGGACAATGCCAAAGACCCGTCGTCCCGACCAGAGGACGGCTCACTTGCGGGTCGTGGCGGCTGGTGCTACAAGTGTATTACAACTTAGAACGCGATGGAGGTCGTATGGCCGCGACCACGACGATTCGCCTGCCGCCCAGGCTGCGTGCGCGCATCCAGGCGCTCGCGAAACAGTCCGGACGCTCGGCGCACAGCGTGATCCTCGAGGCAGTGGAACGCCACGCCGACTACGAGGAACAGATGCGCAGCCTCGTCAAGGAAGCGCTCGAGGCCGACGCCGAAATCGAGCGTACGGCCGAGGTGTACCGCGCGGAGGATGTGCACGCCTGGATGGACCGCCTGGCGCGCAGCCAGCCGTCGGCCCGGCCGAAGTCGTGGCGACGATAGTCCATTCGTCGCGCTCGTTGGCGCACCTCGAGCAGACGTTCGAACTCCTGTCGCGTGACAATCCAGCGGCAATCGCCGCGGCGGACGCAATCCGGTCGGCCGTGCAGAGCCTGGCCGCGCATCCCCTGCTCGGCCGGCGCGTCCACGGTGACATCCGGGAACTCGTGATCTCCCACGGCCAGACCGGCTACGTTGCCCTGTATCGATTCGTCGTGCCGAAGGATGAAGTCCGCGTGCTCGCACTGCGGCACCAGCGGGACGTCGGTTTCGTTCCCTGACCAGCGGCCCCTGCGGCGGACGGCGCGCCTGACAGGCCTTCGGCGAGACGCTACGCTGTGGCGATGCCACACACAAACACCCGGTCTCCTCGCATTGGTCCGTTCGTCGCGATGCTTGCGCTGAGCGTCGGTGGTACGTTCAACGTCGTCGCCGCACCGTCCTTCCCCGAAGCAACGTATCGCAGGCACATCGAGGTGCTCGCCTCGGACGCATTCGAGGGCCGCGCGCCGGGCACCGCCGGCGAGAAGAAGACCGTCGAGTACATCGAGCAGCAGTTCCAGGCTGCGGGCCTCGAAGGCGCGATCGAGGGCAGCTTCCGCCAGCCGGTGCCGGTGGCGGAGATCAAGCCGCACGCGGATCCGACGTTGCAGGTGACGGGCGCCGGCGGCAAGTCGCTCGCGCTCGCCGTCCTCGACGACGTCGTCGTGTGGACCAAGCGACCCGTGCCCGAATCGCGCATTCGCAATGCGGAGATCGTCTATGCCGGGTACGGCATCGTCGCACCCGAGTACGGCTGGGACGACTACGCGGGACTCGACGTGCGCGGCAAGCTCGTGCTCGCACTGGTCAACGACCCGGGCTTCGCGACGCAGGACCCGACGCTCTTCACCGGCAACGCCATGACCTACTACGGTCGCTGGGATTACAAGTTCGCCGAAGCCGTGCGCCGGGGCGCGGCCGGCGTGCTCGTCGTCCACGAGACGAAGGCTGCCGGTTACCCGTGGGACGTACCGCGGAACGGCGCGACCAAGGCGCAGTTCGACCTGCGCATCGACGACTTCGAGACGCAGCGGCTGCCGATCGAGGGGTGGATCACCGAGGATGCTGCATCGCGGCTGCTCGCGCTTGCGGGCAAGGACTTTGCGACGCTCAAGGCCGCCTCGTCGAAGCGCGGGTTCAAGGCGCAGCCGCTCGGGCTCGAGGCCAGCGTCGGCGTCCGGAACGACGTGCAGTACAAGACGTCGTACAACGTCGTCGGCATGCTGCGGGGACGCGGGCGACCCCAGGAAGCGTTCGTCTACCTCGCGCACTGGGATCACCTGGGGGTCGACGCGAACCCGAAACCCGGCGCGGACGCGATCTACAACGGCGCTCAGGACAACGCGACCGGCATCGCCGGCCTGATCGAACTGGCGCGTGCGTTCGTGAAGACCCGGCCGCGACCGCAACGCTCGCTGCTGTTCGTCGCCGTGACGGCGGAAGAGTCCGGCCTGCTCGGCAGCGAGTATTTCGTTGCGCATCCGCCGCTGCCGGTGTCGCAGATGGCGGGCGGCCTCAACATGGATAACCTCTACGCGGTCGGCCCGACGCGGGACCTGACCGTGATCGGCTTCGGCAAATCGGAGCTCGAGGACGTGTTGCGCCGGGCTGCGCAGAAACAGGGCCGCGTGCTGATCCGCGAGCCGGCGCCCGAGAAAGGCTTTTATTACCGCTCCGACCACTTCAACCTGGCGAAGCACGGCGTGCCGATGCTCTACACCAAGGCCGGCGTCGACAGCCCGAGCAAGGGCGCCGATTGGGGCAAGCGGTGGCTCGACGAGTACACGGCCCAGCGCTACCACAAGCCGTCCGACGAGTACGACGCGACCTGGGACGTGAGCGGCATCCTGCAGGACCTCAGGCTGTACTACGACGTCGGGCTTGCGATCGCCCACTCGTCGCGCTGGCCCAACTGGTACGAAGGCACGGAGTTTCGCGCGATTCGCGAGGCGTCGCGGGCGAAGTGAACGGTGCCGGCTCACCCGTGAGCCCGCGACCACGGACACTTCGTCTCATGGACACCCCGACAACGCTCGTGACGATCGACCTGGCCCAGCGACCGAAGACGTACTTCTGGCCGCTCGGCGTCGAAACGCAGTTGCTCACGCACATCAAGGGCGCGGCCCGGCGTGCGGTGTTGCAGCGGTTCATCGCCGAAGGACGGCTCGACGAGCTTCCGGAGTACCTGGCCCGGGAGAAACTGACGGAGAGGAACGCACGGCCATCGGCCGCATTCACCCACGGTTCATGGGCGGTGAGTTCCTGCCCGACCAGGACGAAGGCGAGGTCGAGATCGCCCGCATCGAGATCGCCTCCACCACGTTCGACGTCACGAGCGTGTATGCGCGCCGTGAAGACGGCCGCATTCATTATCGCGTCGTCGACGAATACGGCGGCGATACCCTCACGGACGCGCGCGAGCGCACGTCCTCCGAGCCTCTGACGCTCGGAGAGCTCTACGACTTCTTCATGGACGCGTGGCCGCTCGGCGATGTGCTCGAGATGAACTCGTTCGCCCTCGCCGAGGAGGCGCTTGGCTTCTTCACGGGCCGCTCCGAGTTCTACCCGCAGTTCGACGCGTTGCTGCGCGCGCGGATGAGCGACCTCTTCCCGCCGGACGACGCGGACGACGAGTCTGGCGAGAGCGACGACGACGAGTCCGACGACTGACCTCGCACGCTGCTCGACTCTGGCGGGAGCAGACTGCCCTAGCGAGGCGCGCGCCAGCCGGCGCGACGGGCATCGTCTTCGCTGCAGAACCACCGCTCGCCCATGGCGGGATCGATCCGGGTCGCCTCGTAAGAATGGGCACCCGGCACGTGATAGATCTTCGTACCGCCCGGGCCGATGTTGCCCTTGATCGTGCACTTGGCGGGCGCGGCATTCGGCAAGGCCGCGCCAGCGACGAGCGTCCCTCGAGGCGTCGCAGCCGCGATCGACGCGGGACGCTGGCGCAAGGCAGCGAGACAGTCGGCGAGCGTTTCATGTGAGTGATCGACGGGCCGGTACGAAGGCTCGCGCCCACGTCGTCGCCAGTCCCAGGGCGCGATCCAGTCCGACGCAGGCCTCGACCACAACCCGCGGTGCCTCGAACGGGCCTCGTCCTCCCAGCGGCAGTAGCGTACGTCCGCCGTGTACTGGCGATACGCCCACGCATGTCCCTCCCGGATCAGCCAGCCGTTGACGTTCTCGTCGTCGCGGTGCACCACCGCGACGAGCCGTGCGTACTGGTCCTGCTCCACTGGCTCGAGTGAGACGACGGTCTTGCGCTTCAGTCGCGTCGACAACGCTATCACGGCTGCACGCCCGCCCGGCTGGTCGTATTCCGGTGCGTCGGCCGCGTGCAATCGCACCTCGATCGGACCGGAGTCGAGTTGCACCTCGACGCTGTCGCCGTCGATCACCCGAATGACCTTGCCGAGGAGCCTTGGCGCGTCGCCATCGTCTGCCGCCTCGACCGCAGGCCACGCGCCCAGCATCCATGCGACGACGATGACGCGTGCCATGAACGTCCAGCCGACGTGAATGCGCAAGTACGCGGCGGACATCACGGCTTGCTGACTTGCAGCAGCGACATCGTGCGCTCGTCGCCACGACCGTCGAAATAGCGATCGAGCAGCCGGTGAAAAACGGACCCGGGCGGCGAGACCTGTGCAAACAACGTCGCCGAGGAGCGAAGCTTCATGTCGTCGGGATACCCCATGATCGTGGCGGCCGAGCGTTCACCCTCGAGTTGCAGCAACGCCTCGGCACACGCGACTAGTCGCGGTCCCAGCCGCGGGTGTGCGAGGTAGGCGCGCGCTTCGTCGAGACCCGCAATCGCGTATCGCTCGGCCCTGGCGCTGGTGCCCAGGCCGGCGAGCTGCGGAAACACGAACCACATCCAGTGCGACTGCTTGCGACCCGCGCGCAGTTCGGCGAGCGCGCGTTCGTGCACGTCCGCCTGCGCCTCGACGAAGCGCTCGAGCTCCCAGCGATCCTTCGGTTCATGCGGTCGTTCGGTCATGCCGGCTCGCTGACCCAGTCGACCCGGAGTTCCGCATGCAGGGCCGGTTCTTCGGGACGGTCCATGTCGGCGACGACGTCGAATGCACGTGGATCGTCCAGGCGCGTCTCCATTCCCTCGAGCTTGAGCACGGTCGGGCGCCGGTCCGACTCGAGCACGTCCGTGACGAGCACACTCGCGTCGTCGGGATCGATCCAGCCGAAGCGGCACCCGAGGATTGGACCATCCGAGCGCACGTCGACGGAATCCTCGGCGCAGGCGAGAAATGCGAGTCTGCCATCCTGCATGACGGCGGCGTCGGTGAACCCGAACGGGACGCCGTCGCGCGACTCGCCGAGGCGAACTTCGAGCAACGCGCACGCGCGAGGCGTCGCGCCACGTCGATCGAGCCAGTCGAGGAAATCGTCGAGTGTGAAATCGACAATGGCGTTCCAATGCGTATTCGGCCGCTTGCCATGGCCACGCTGGACGACGCGCAGGCGTGCGCCCTGGATCACGGCGCCCTCGACGTTGAGCTCGGCACCCTGCGCCTCGGCGTGCGACCGCAACTCTGCGTACCAGTCGCTCGCGTCGACGAGGGTCGGGACGCGTACCTCGCCCGTCGAGCCGGCCACCGGCGCGGCCAGCACCACGATACGTTCGCGCCGCGGGCTCGAACCCGAGCCCAGCGCGACGAGGCGCCCGTCGGGCAATGCGACGCAGGCCTCGAGATCGAGCTTCAATGCCTTGTTGCCGCGCAAATCGTCGAACACCCGAGCACCGTTCGGACTGTCCGGCAACAAGACCGGCTCGATCGATCCGGCGGGGACGTCCAGCACGGCGAGCGCAAGCGTGTCGTCCTGCACGACGACCAGTCGCGCGCCCTGTCGTCGGATCGCCGAAGCCGCCCGCACGTAGGGTGGCAGAACGCTCGCCGGGTCGCCGCTCCGGTCATAGCGCAACGGCCGCGGCGTACCGAGCACGGCCCGCAGGTTGGGAGCGAGCTGCGCGACGAGGCATCGGTTCGACAGCTGCGGCATAGGCGTGTGGGCTCGAACGTGCGACGTACCGATCAACAGTAGCAGCCAGGCCACGTCGCTGCTCGCGCGGCGAACGTGGCGGTCGTTACGTTAGGATTCGCCCATGGACGAACCGCTCGAGAACATCCTCGACACCCCCGACGTGGCCGCCCGCCTCGCCGTGCAGTATGGGCCGAGCCTCCTGTCCGCGGCGCTGATCCTGCTCGCGGGCTACTTCGTCGCGCGCTGGACGGCGAGGTTCGCCGCGGGCGGCCTGCGCCGCTTCCCGATCGAGCCGCCCGTGCACGACCTGATTCTGCGTACCCTGAAGGTGCTGGTGTTCCTGCTGTTCGCGCTGATGGCGCTGCAGAACCTCGGCATCGACCTGCTGCCGTTGATTGCAGGCCTGGGCATCGTCGGCGCGGGCATCGCGCTCGCGTTGCAGGGCGTGCTCGGCAACGTCGCGGCAGGGCTCACGATCATTTTCACGCGCCCGTTTCGCATCGGCGAATACATCTCGATCGCCGGCGAGGAAGGTGTCGTGCAGAAGATCACGCTGTTCAGCACGACCTTGCGGCATTCCGACCTCTCGCAAGTCGTGATCCCCAATCGCAAGATCGCGGGCGAGATCCTGCACAATTACGGCGAGATCCGGCAGCTCGATCTCGGCGTCCAGGTCGCGTATGCGACGAATCTCGAGACCGCCGTGAGCACGGTCCGCGACGTGCTCGCCGCGAACCCGCGCGTGCTCGCAAACCCGGCGCCCATGGTGCAGGCCGCGTCGCTCGGCGAATACGCGATCCGCATCGCGATCCGGCCGTGGGTGGCAGTCAAGGATTTCGGCGCCGCCCCGGGCGAGATCAATCCCGCCGTGGTCCGGGCGCTCGACACGGCGGGCATCGAGATCGCCGTGCCGATGCACGTCGTGCGCACGACGCCGTTCGCGACGAAGTGAGGCAACGAGAGGCCGCTTCCGGGCATCGCGACTCGATATTTTTTCTCGCACCGAAACCGTGTTCGACTCACGGCAGCGATAACGCGCGGCCACGTGTTCCCTCATCCTACATACCACTGCCTCGCTTGAAACTAAAAAGCCCGCAGGCCCCGACCATGCGGGTCTTCATTTCCCATCACCCACGGAAGGAGTGACAGCGATGGCAGAAAGAGATCGAGACCGCAACCGTGACCCGATCACCGGAGCCGAAGGCTCGCATCCGCTCGGCACGGCGGGCGGCGCGTTCGCCGGCGGCGCGGCGGGTGGCGTGGCCGGCGCAGCGATCGCCGGTGCGGCGGCCGGTTCAGCGGCCGGACCTGCGGGCACCGTCATTGGCGCGGCCGTGGGCGCAGTCGCTGGCGGCCTCGCCGGCAAGGCGATCGCCGAGCGCATCAACCCGTCGGTCGAGGAAGAGTACTGGCGCACGAACTATTCGTCGCGTCCGTACGTGACGACCGGCGCGCGCTACGACGACTACGGCCCGGCCTACCGCATGGGCTACGAGCGGTATCCGGAGTACCACGGGCGCAAGTTCGACGAGGTCGAGCACGAATTCGCGCGCGACTGGGAC
>DASUMQ010000119.1:0-5727 GCA_036277615.1 Steroidobacteraceae bacterium | reverse complement strand
TGCAACGGCGACCGCGCGCAGCTTCACGCCACGATGCGCGTGTGGGCGGTGAGCCGGTCGCGGCGTCCATCGCCGCCGTCTGGCCGACGCTTCGATATCTGAGTTCAACCAACGTTGATGCGTGCGGCGGTGCTGCTGCATGCGCCGTGCGCGGCTTTCGCGGCTGCGCGAAAACGCGCTCAGGCGCCGTGCGTCATCCCCGGATCGGACGCCAGAACGGCGTCTCCACAGTCGCGTTCTACAGGGACAGAACCCGACGCAACAGAGATGCGCCCGCCTGCGCGAGGTCGGTCTTGCCGGATTGAACGTCGCCCAGCAGCGCCGCGAACTCGGTGCTGCGCATCGTCGATGCGATGCGCGAGTCGAGCTGCGCCGAGAGCACGCCCTGCAGCGCGAGCCGGAGCAGCCGCTGCTGGCGCCGGGGCATCGCGCCCGTCTCCGTGAGCCAGGCGCGGTGCGCGGCGATCGCGGCCCAGACCTCGTCCGTGCCACGGTCCTCGCTCGCCACCGTCTCGACGATCGGTGGACGCCACGCGCCGGGGGCCGCGTGCTGCACCGTGCGCTCGAGGTCGAGCCGCATCGTGCGCGCGCCGTCGCGATCGGCCTTGTTCAGCACGAACACGTCGGCCATCTCCATCAGGCCGGCCTTGACCGCCTGTACCTCGTCGCCGGCGCCCGGGTTCATGACGACGACGGTCGTGGTCGCGGCCTCGACGATGTCGAATTCGGTCTGCCCCACGCCGACCGTTTCGATCACGATCCAGGGCCAGCCCGCGGCGTCGAGCGCGCGAATCGCGAACGGCGCGGCCAGCGAGAGCCCGCCAGCGCCGTTGTCGGCCGTCATCGAGCGGACGAAGACACGCTCGTCGGAGGTCGTGTGCTCCATGCGCAGCCGGTCGCCGAGGACGGCGCCACGCGTGAGCGGCGACACCGGATCGAGCGCGAGCACCGCGACGCGGTCGTTGCGGCGCACCGCGGACTTGAGCATGGAGCCCACGAGCGTCGACTTGCCGGCCCCCGGCGCACCGGTCACGCCGACGGTGGCGGCACGGCCCGTGTGCGGCGCCAGCACGGCGTCGAGGCCGGGCGCGTCGAGCGGCCGGCGGTCGATCAGCGTGATCGTGCGCGCGATGGCTGCCCGGTCGCCCTGCAGCACGCGCTCCAGCAGGTCTGCCGCGACGGTCGCCGTCAATTCAAAGTGCCTTGCGCAGCAACGGGACCAGTTCGTCCGGGTTTGCGATCGGCCGCGGATTGGTGCCGCACCAGATGTCCTGGAACGTGTAGCCCGCGAGCGGGGCGAGGTCCGCCTCCTTGAGACCGACCGCCGTCAGGCTGCGCGGCATGCCGAGGCCCCGGATCGCCTCGTCGGCCAGGTCGTGTGCGGGCCGGTTCGGCTGGCCGAACGCGATGCTGATCAACTGCTGGCGCTCACCATTGACCGGGCGGTTGTACTCGAGCGCGAACGGCGCCATCACGCACGAGGTGTACCCGTGCGGCACGTTGAACGAGCCGCCGAGTGCGTGGCCGATGGCGTGGCTGATGCCCATCGGCAGGCCGCAGACGATCGACACCATCGAGCACCAGGCACCCATCTGGCACATCTGCCGCGCTTCGAGGTCGGCGGTGTTGGCCTTGACGCGCGGCAGTCCCTGCGAGAGCAGCCGCACCGCGTTCATCGCCATGCCGTCGTAGTAGTCGTTCGAGCCGAGCGAGCCGAGCGTCTCGAACGCGTGGTCGAACGATCGCACGCCGGTCGAGAGCCAGATCCACTCGGGCGTGTGCACCGTGAGCGACGGATCGAGAATGACCGCCTTCGCCGTCATGCTCGGGTGCATGTACCCTTGCTTGACGTTGCTGACTTTGTCGGTCGCCCCGGACAAGGCGTTGAACTCGCCGCCGGAAAGTGTCGTCGGCGCGATCACGACGGGCAGGTCCGGGCCCTCGAACACCGGCGCAGTGACCGAGTGGTCGGCATTCACGACGAGGTGATAGGGCTCCATCGATTCCGGCGTGCGCAGTCCGTGCTTGAGACAGATCGCGAGGATCTTGGTCAGGTCCGTCGCCGAACCGCCGCCGATGGAGGCGAGCATGTCCGGTGAAACCTGCCCGGCCGCGACCGTCGCGGCCGAGACGTCCTCGCGCGGCACGTGCGGTCGCACGCGGTCGAACACGCCGACGAGCTTCGAGCCGAGCGCCTTGCGCACCTTCTCGATCTCGTCGGTCTGCGTATTGAGGGTGTGGCTGCACACCAGGAACACGCGCTTCGCGCCGAGCCGCTCCGCCTCTTCGGCAAGCGCCTCCGCCACCGGTCGTCCGCTGTGCACACGCTCGAGCGCGGTGAGTCCGATCATGGTCCGGTACATGGCCGCTCCGTGGGAAGGCCGGGAAAAGTCCCTGTGCGTGCGATTGTATCGATCATACCGATGGTGTACAAAGTATTACTGACAGGAAGATATACAGACCAACCGGTATTGCGCTGCAAGAGACACGGCCATCGCATCCGGCTGTCGCCGGGACGACGCAAGGGGGATGCATGAACGCCCACTCGATGACTTCCGGACCCGGGATTGCCCGCGGCCACGCGGACCCGCGCGTGCCCCCGCGCGAGCAATGCGTCGTGCGGTACCTGATCGACCGCTGGGCCACCGAACGCGGCGACCAGCCTTACGTGCTGTTCGACGGCGGCCGGCTGTGGACCTATCGGGACCTGCGCGAGCGCGTGATCGCCGTGGCGGTCGGCCTGCAGAAGCTCGGTGTGAAGCAGGGCGACCACGTGCTCTGCTGGCAGCCCAACACGCCGGAGATGCTGCTCACGTACTACGCGCTGAACTACCTCGGCGCGGTCTACGTGCCGATCAACACCGCGTACCGGGGCGGCGTGCTCGAGCACGTGATCGAGAACTCGGATGCAAAGCTCGGCGTGGTCCACGCCGACCTCCTGCCGCGGCTCAAAGAGGTTCCGCTCGCGAAACTCGAGCGGCTCGTCGTCACGGGCGCTGACGAGTTGCCGCCTGCGCCGTTGCCGTCGCTCCTGTTCTCGACGCTGCCGGGCAAGCCTGCGGAGTTGCTGCCGCTCGCGCGGCCGATCGAGCCCTGGGACACGCAGTCGATCATCTACACCTCGGGTACGACCGGGCCGTCGAAAGGCGTGCTCTCGTCGTACCTGCACATGTACACGAACCCGGGCCCCGAGTCCTGGCACTTCATCGACGGCACCGACCGCTTCCTCGTCAACATGCCGATGTTCCACATCGGCGGCATGGGGCTGCCGTTCGCGATGCTCGTGCGCGGTGGCTCCTGCGTGCTGCCGGAGCGATTCTCGACCGACACCTTCTGGCCGCTCGTGCGCGAGACGGAAGTCACGGCGGTGTTCCTGCTCGGCGTGATGGCGACGTTCCTGCTCAAGGCGCCGCCGGGCCCGCAGGATCGCGACCACAAGGTCCGCAAGTGCTTCATCGTGCCGCTCAACGACGGCGCACAGGAGGTCCACCAGCGTTTCGGCGTGGACGTCTACACGATCTTCAACATGACGGAGATCTCCTCGCCGATCGTCTCGGAGCCGAACCCGAAGGTGCGCGGCACCTGCGGCAAGGTTCGCGCCGGCGTCGAGGTGCGGCTCGTCGACGAACACGATTGCGAGGTCGCGGTGGGCGAGGTGGGCGAGATGCTGGTCCGCACCGACCGGCCGTGGGCCATGAACAGCGGCTACTACAAGAATGCCGAGGCCACGGCCCGCGCCTGGCGCAACGGCTGGTTCCACACGGGCGATGCTTTCCGCATGGACGAGGCGGGCAACTTCTTCTTCGTCGATCGCATCAAGGACGCCATCCGGCGTCGTGGCGAAAACATCTCGTCGTTCGAGGTCGAAGCCGAGATCGTGCGCTTCCCGGCCGTGCGCGAAGCTGCCGCGATCGCGGTGCCGAGCGAGCTCGGCGAGGACGAGGTGATGGCGATCGTCGCGCCCGCGCCCGGGGAATCGGTCGATCCCGCCGCGCTGATCGAGTTCCTGCGCGACCGGCTCGCGTACTTCATGATCCCGCGTTACGTGCGCGTGCTGCCCGAACTGCCGAAGACCCCTTCGTCGAAGGTGCTCAAGACGGACCTGCGTCGCGAAGGGATCACTGCGGATACCTGGGACCGCGAAAAAGCCGGTATCGTCGTCCGCCGGGATCGCATCGGGAGCTGAGGCAAGGTGGCAACGGGCAAGCGCATGACGAGGGCAGCCGCGCAGGAAGGCGTGGCGGTGGCAGCTGCGGAGGCGCCCGTAAAGGCGTCGGAACTGCGCTCGGAGGTGCAGGAGTTCAAGCGTCGTCGCATCCTCGAAGAAGCACGCGAACTCTTCTTCGCGCAGGGTTACGAGTCGACCACGCTCGACGCCATCGCCGAGTCGCTCAACGTCACCAAGCCGTTCCTGTACTCATACTTCCGCAACAAGAGCGAGATCCTGAACGCGATCTGCGAAATCGGCATCACCGAGTCGATCGCCGCGCAGGAGGAAGTGCTCGCGATGCCGATCTCGCCGTCGGAGAAGCTGCGCCTGATCGTCGAGCGCGTCACGACGATCGTGATCCGCGACCAGAAATACGTCGTGGTCTACAACCGCGAAGAGAAGAACCTCGAGCCGGCCGAGCAGAAGGCCTTGCTCGACCTGCGCAAGGCGTTCGACCAGAAGCTCGCGCAGTTGCTCGAGGAGGGCAACGCGGCCGGGGAATTCCAGGTCGAAAACCCGCGCATGCTGGCGGTCTCGATCAGCGGCATGTTGACGTGGGTGGCGACGTGGTTCCGTCCGCGCGCGCCCTACACCGTGACCGACGTCGTCCTGCACACGATCCAGGCCGTCGACCGCATGGTCGGCAGAAAGGCCCGTTCCCGCTAGCGAGGTCGTGCCGCGCGACGGCCACGGCGCTCGCGCCGCCAACGCGCGTCCGTCGATCGAGGAGTCCGTCATGCCGATGCGTCGCACCATCTTCGAGCCCGAGCACGAGACCTTTCGCGAGTCCGCGCGACGCTTCTTCCAGGCGGAGATCGCGCCGCACGCGGAACGCTGGCGTGAGGCGGGCGTCGTCGACCGGGAGGCGTATCGCAAGGCCGGCGAACAGGGCTACGTGATGATGTGGGCCGACGAGCAGTACGGTGGCGCGGGCGTCGCCGACTTCCGCTACGAACAGGTCCTGATCGAGGAGAACATCCGCCACGGCGAGCCGTGTTTCTACCTGACGCTGCATTCGCGGCTCGTCGGGCCCTACCTCGGACACCTCGGCAACGAGGAGCAGAAGCAGCGGTTCCTGCCGTCCTGCGTGCGTGGCGAGACGATCCTGGCGGTCGCCATGACCGAGCCGGGCAGCGGCAGCGACGTCGCCGGCCTGAAGACGCGCGCGGAAGACAGGGGCGACCACTGGCTGCTCAACGGTTCGAAGACGTACATCTCGAACGGGCAGCTCGCGGACCTCGTCGTCGTCGCGGCGCGAACCGTGCCCGACCAGCGTTACGGCATCGGCCTGTTCCTGGTCGAGCGCGGCATGGAGGGCTTCGAGCGCGGTCGCAATCTCCGCAAGATCGGCCTGCACGCGCAGGACACGTCCGAACTGTTCTTCCGCGACGTCAAGGTGCCGAAGTCGAACGTGCTCGGCGACCCGACCAAGGGCTTTCATTACCTCACGCACGGGCTCGCCGAGGAGCGACTGATCGGCGCGGTCCAGTACATGACGGGCGCGCAACTCGCGTGGG
>DASUMQ010000118.1:0-2859 GCA_036277615.1 Steroidobacteraceae bacterium | reverse complement strand
GCGGTGTTCGGTTATGGCTGGCCGCATCTCGAGCACGGCATGGACCTGGCCAGCCGCGCGGTGCTCGACGCAGGCGGCGTCGGGTTGTTCGTGTACGGCGCACTGAACCGCCTGCTGATCGTCACCGGCTTGCACCACATCCTGAACAACATGGCGTGGTTCCTGCTCGGCGACTACGGCGGCGTCACGGGCGATCTCAAGCGCTTCTTCGCCGGCGATCCGACGGCGGGCCGGTTCATGTCCGGGTTTTTCCCGGTCATGATGTTCGGGCTGCCCGGCGCGTGCCTCGCGATGTACGTCACGGCGCGCGCCGAACGTCGTCGCGCGGTGGGCGGCCTGCTGCTGTCGATGGCGCTCACGTCGTTCCTGACCGGCGTCACCGAACCGATCGAGTTTGCGTTCATGTTCCTCGCGCCCGTGCTGTACGCCGTGCACGCCGTGCTGACCGGTGCGGCCATGGTGCTGATGCACTGGCTGGAGGTCCGGCTCGGCTTCGGGTTCTCGGCCGGGCTGTTCGACTACGTGCTGAACTTCCGGCTGGCCGAACGGCCGTTGTGGCTACTCCCGGTCGGCGCGGCGTATTTCCTCGCGTACTTCACGCTGTTTCGCTGGGCGATCCTCCGGCTCGACCTGCGCACGCCCGGGCGCGAACCGCTCGACGCCACGACGACGACGAGCACTGACGTTGCTGCGGAGCGGGTCGGCGACAAGGGTGCCGGCTTCGCGCAGGCGCTCGGCGGCGCGGCGAACCTGCGTTCGGTCGACGCGTGCACCACGCGCCTGCGTCTCGAAGTCGTCGACCAGGCGCGGGTCGACGAAGCGGCGCTGCGGCGACTCGGCGCGCACGGCCTCGTGCGCCCGTCGGCCACGGCGCTGCAGGTCGTGCTAGGCCCGGTCGCGGATCAGGTCGCCGAACAGATCCGTCGACATGTCCGGGGTGCGGGCAGCGAAGATCTGGCTACGGCTCCGCTCCCGTCGCCCGCTCACGCGGCGATACGCGGCGCGGCTCCGACGGTCGACCTGGACGCCGCACTCGTCGCGGCATTTGGCGGGTCGGCGAACGTGCACGCCGTCGCCCGTGTCGCACAGACGCGGCTGCGCGTGCAGGTGCGCGACGGCGCCGCGGTCGATGCGACCGCAGTGCAGGCCGCGTCCCCGCGTGGCGCCGTGGAGGCCGCACCGGGGTGCTGGCACGTGCTCGTTGCGCCCTGACAAGACGCGGGGGCTTCGAGAAAAGGCCCCGTCACCGGGGCCTTGTACTGACGTGGGTCGACGCCGATTCACTCGACGGCGGTCGCGGTCTCGTGCTCCACGACCGGCGCCTCCGCGGGCTTACGCTCGCGATCGGGCGTGACTTCCGGCTTCCTCGGTTCTGCTGCCGGTTTGGGTTCTTCGCGCTTTTGCGCGGTCCGGCGTGTCCACTCCGAGTAATAACGCTCCTCGTAGCACATCGTTGCTCTCCTGCGAGGTTTGTTGTTGTGGACTCCCTGACGCATGAGCATAGCACCGCGGTGGGAAGCTGAATCGTCGGGTGCGCTGACGTGGTCGAGTCCCCGCCCCGGTCGCAAGGCGAGATCTCCCGGCGCGACCGCCCGGTTTTCATGGCCCGTCGCGCTCGCCCAGCAGCACGGTGCCCCTCGACGGGGCCAGACCGAATCGCTTTGACAGCCGCTTGTGTGCTTGAACGTTGCTGCTTTCTGTAGCGACTGAAAATGAGCGCCGGCCGCTTAAGTGCTCCTTGCGTGTACGGAGTCAGTCGCGGTCCGGCGCGCCGAGCGGGAAGTAGCTGCGGTAGGGACGGGCCTCGTCCACGGCTCGCGACATGGAGGGACGCTGCAGCAGTCGGGCGCGATAGGCACGCAGCGTGCCGTGGAGCGTCGGGATCGGATGCGCCCAATCCGCGTAGAAGAGCGACGGCGCGGCGGCGCAGTCTGCGATCGTGAACGCGTTCCCGGCCGCCCACATGCGCCCCGCGAGTCGCTGGTCGAGCCAGGCGTAGATCCTCTCGAGCACGCCACGCGCCTCGGCCACCCCGTAATCGTCACGGTCGTCCACCGGGCGCAACGCATCGCCGACCATTTTCTGCACCGGCGTCATGACGAAGTTGTCGAAGATCCGGTCGAGCATGCGGGCTTCAATGCCGGCGTCGCCTTGGGGAAGCAGGCGGCTGCCGCCGGGATAGTGCAACTGCAGGTGCTCGATGATCGCGCTGCTCTCGAGAATCGTTCGCTCGCCATCGACGAGAACAGGAAATCTCTTCAAAGGCGAAAACGTCGCCAGTTCCTCGGCAACCCCGGCGTCCTCCAGGTTGCGGTACTCGAACGGCGTGGCATTCTCGTAAAGCGCCATCAGCACCTTCTGGCTGTAGGACGAAAACGGGTGGAAATACAGTTTCATCCAGAGACCTCTGCGATCCGTGCGATTCAACCTCTATGCATGCTGTGGTCGAATGCGAGAGCGTCGTTTCGACAAGATCCCGGCCGGCACGCATTTCTTTCCATGTCTCGGCGTGCCTGCTGACGCGCCCAAGCAAGGGATCCTTGGAGGTTTCGGGGGATAGCGGGGCACAGGCCTGTGCTGTACCTCCCCAAGAAATTTCGCAGGGACGGCAGTCTCTTGCGATCGCTCACGGTCCCACAGGCACCATTAGGCACCGGATAGATTGGAGCAGGTGACGGGTATCGAACGACAGTGAATGCATCGCGCCGCTGCAGAAATTCGCGATTTTTTACGACCGCGTGCGGAACGCACGTTAAGTCATTTGGCCGCTTCCACCGCGCTCAGGGGACTTTGCGCGTAAGTCACCGAGGTCCCGGCTTTCTCAGGTGACGGGACACCGGGCTATCCGGGGTCACCTTC
>DASUMQ010000117.1:0-2206 GCA_036277615.1 Steroidobacteraceae bacterium | reverse complement strand
GAGCGGCGCGAGGACGTGCCGCTGCTGGCACGACACTTCGCGGACCGTGCCGCGCGCCTGGTGGGTCGCCACTTCGACGGCATCGCGGCCGACGCGATGCAGCGGCTGCTGGCGTACGACTGGCCCGGTAACGTCCGTGAGCTGCAGAACGTGATCGAGCGCGCCGCGATCCTCTCGACCGGTTCCGAACTGCGGGTCGACTGGGCGCTCGATCCGTCGCCACCGAGCTGCCTGACGCCATTCATCACCTCATCCCCCGCCGCAGTTGAGGGCTCCGCCACTGCGGTGTTCGCGGGAGAAGCCGCGCAGGGCGCGGACGGGGCCTCCCCCCTCACGCTCGAAGACGTCGAGCGCGAGCACCTGCTCGCCGTCCTGCGCCGCACGCGCGGCGTGATCGAAGGACCCGCCGGCGCCGCGCGCCTGCTCGGGCTCAAGCCGTCGACCGCGCGCTTTCGCATGCGCAAGCTCGGCATCACCCGCGAGCAGTACCTCGCGGGCTGAGGCCCTGCCCGCACCCCGACCGGTCTTCACGTTCGCGTCACGAGTCCACGCCCGTGCGGCGCTGCCGGCGTGCCTGCTGTGGGCACTTGCGGTCATGCCGTCGTCCTTGGTGGCGGTCCGTCACCGCTTGTGGCTGCCCCCTCCGCGCGCCGACCGCGGGTCGACGTCTACGCGCGAAATTGGCTCGTTTTCCGGCACCTGCGATCGGTGCGCGCGGTTGGCACGCACGTTGCAACTCCTCTGGCGTGCCCCACCCCCCCGAAACCAAGCAGGAGCTGATTCGATGTTCGACAAGAACGTTTTCGTGGTTCGCAACGCCCTCGCCGGCGTGCTGGCCCTCGGCCTGGGCGCGACCCTCGCGACGGCTTCGGCCAGCGAACACCAAGGCAAGGAGCAGTGCGCCGGCGTGATCAAGGCCGGCAAGAACGATTGCGCGACGAGCCGCAACGCCTGTCACGGCCACGTGACGACCGACGGCGACGCCGAAGCCTGGATCTACGTGCCGTCGGGCACGTGCGCCAAGATCGCGGGCGCTCGCGTCGTCAAGGTCGTCGACCCGACGCCGAAGGCGAAGTAGTCCCCCGCTCGGCCCGCGGCCGCGAGCCCCTCCCTCCTCGCGCGTCGCGGGCCGTCTTCTCCGGACAGTTTACCCAAGGACATCGACGTCATGTTCCACGACGCACACGACTGGGCCCTGGTCCTCGCCGCCGGCGAGGGCAGCCGACTGCGCAGCCTGACCACCACCGACGAAGGCGTGCCCGTGCCGAAGCAGTTCTGCTCGCTGGACGGCGGCCCGTCGCTGTTGCAGGAAGCGCTGCACCGCGCCGAGTCGGTCGCGCACTTCACGCGCGTCTGCACGGTGGTCGCGGCGGCGCACCGTCCCTGGTGGGCCGAGCCGCTGCAGATGCGGTCGCGGGCCAATGTCGTCATCCAGCCGCGGAACCGCGGCACCGCGATCGGCATCCTGCTGCCGCTGCTGCACCTCGCGCGTCGCGATCCGCGCGCCACGGTCGCGCTGCTGCCGTCGGACCACTTCGTCGAGAACGAGCGAGCGCTCGCCCGCGCGTTGCGCGGCGCGATGATCGACGCCGCGACCTACAGCGAAGACGTCCTGCTGCTCGGCATCCGGCCCGACCATGCGGACCCGGAACTGGGCTACATCGTCCCGCGTCGCACGGACGGCGTCGACCTCCCGTCGGTCGCGCAGTTCGTCGAAAAACCGCGTCGCGCCGACGCCGAACGTCTGATCGACCGCGGTGCCCTGTGGAACAGTTTCATCGTCGTCGCGCGGCTCGAGTCGCTGCTCGCGCTGTACGAGCGTCGCTTCGACGAGGTGCTGACCGCGCTCGACCTCGCGATCGAGCGCGAAATCGCGGGCGACCTTCGCGCCGTGACCGACCTCTACGAGCGCCTGCCCGACATCGACTTCTCGCGCCACGTGCTGGCAGGCCAGGAGGAGTTCCTGCGCGTCGTGCCCGTGCCGTCCTGCGGCTGGAGCGACCTCGGCACGCCGCATCGCGTGGCCGCCGCTTTACGCAGCCCACGTGCCGTGCCTCGCTCGGTCGCGCCGCACATCACTCCGGCGGCGGTGCTCGACCTCGCCTCGCGGCACGGCCGCCTGCAGCTCGCAGACGCCTGAGAGGAGACCACCATGATTCGCTCGAACCTGTTCCGCGCGCTTGCCGCCTGCACCGTCGCCGCGTTG
>DASUMQ010000116.1:0-3039 GCA_036277615.1 Steroidobacteraceae bacterium | reverse complement strand
CCAGGGAAAGATTTCGTTCTACATGCGCTCGCTCGGCGAGGAAGCGGTGTCCGTGGCGCAGGGGATGGCGCTCAGGCCGCGCGACATGCTGTTCCCGTCGTATCGCAACCAGGGGCTCTACATCGTCCGCGGCCGGCCGCTGGTCGACCTCATGTGCCAGTTGCTGTCGAACACGCGCGACATGTGCAAGGGTCGCCAGCTCCCGGTGATGTACCACTGGGCCGAAGGCCGGATTTTCTCGATCTCGGGCAACCTGACGACGCAGTATCCGCAGGCCGTGGGCTGGGCCATGGCCGCCGCGATCAAGGGCGAGGACGATATCGCCGTGAGCTGGATCGGCGAGGGCTCGAGCGCCGAGGCGGATTTCCACCACGCGATGCTGTTCGCGTCGGTGTACATGGCGCCGGTGATCCTGAACGTCGTCAACAACCAGTGGGCGATCTCGACGTTCCAGGGTTTCGCAGGCGGTGAGCAGCGCTCGTTCGCGGCACGCGGCCCCGGCTACGGCATGGCCGGCATCCGCGTCGACGGCAACGACTTCCTCGCCGTGTACGCGGTGACGCAGTGGGCCGCCGAACGCGCTCGCACCGGCGCCGGGCCGACGCTGATCGAGCAGGTCACCTATCGCGGCGCCGCGCACTCGACGAGCGACGATCCCGCGCGCTATCGCCCGAAGGACGATTACGAGAAGTGGCCGCTCGGCGATCCCGTCGTGCGCCTCAAGAACCACCTGATCGCACTCGGCGAGTGGTCCGAGGAGCGCCACGCGGCGCTCACGAAGGAGCTGGAAACGCACGTGTCCGAAAGCTGGCGGGAAGCCGTGCAGTACGGCACGCTGACCGACGGGCCCCGCCTCAACCGCGACCTCATGTTCCAGGACGTGTTCAAGGAGCTTCCCGAGCACCTGCGCAAGCAGCGCGAACAGCTGCGTGCCGAACAAGGGACCTGAGAAACATGGCAAACATGAACATGATCCAGGCGCTGAACTCCGCCATGGACATCATGCTGGCGCGCGACCCCAACGTCGTGGTCATGGGCGAGGACGTCGGCTTCTTCGGCGGCGTGTTCCGCGTCACGGACGGCCTGCAACGCAAGTACGGCGAGCACCGCGTGCTGGATTCGCCGATCGCCGAGGGCGCGATCGTCGGCGCCGCGATCGGCATGGGCGTGAACGGCCTGCGCCCGGTCGCCGAGGTGCAGTTCGCCGACTATATCTACCCCGCGTGCGACCAGATCTTTTCGGAGCTTGCGCGCCTGCGGTATCGCAGTGCCGGGGACTTCTGGGCGCCCGTGACGATCCGCACGCCGTGCGGTGGTGGCATCCGCGGCGGCCAGACGCACTCGCAGAGCCCGGAGGGCATCTTCACGCACGTCTGTGGCATCAAGGTCGTGATGCCGTCGAACCCCTACGACGCCAAGGGACTGCTGATCGCGTCGATCGAGGACGACGACCCGGTCGTGTTCTTCGAGCCGAAGCGCCTCTACAACGGCCCGTTCGACGGTGACCCGAACAAGCCCGCGGTGCCGTGGAGCACGCATCCCAAGGGTCAGGTGCCCGACGGTTACTACACCGTGCCGATCGGCAAGGCCGAGATCGTCCGCAAGGGCAGCGCCTGCACGATCGTCACCTACGGCACGATGGTCTACGTCTGCGAGGCCGCGGCAAGATCGCTCGGCGTCGACGCAGAGATCATCGACGTGCGCTCGATGGTGCCGCTCGACGTCGACACGATCTGCTCGTCGGTGAAGCGGACCGGCCGCTGCCTGGTCGCGCACGAGGCGACACGCTTCTCGGGTTTCGGCGCCGAACTCTCGGCGACCGTGCACGAGGAGTGCTTCTGGGACCTCGAGGCGCCGATCCAGCGCGTCGCGGGATGGGACACGCCGTATCCGCACGCGTTCGAGTGGGAGTACTTCCCCGGGCCGCAGCGTGTCGCGATCGGTCTCAAGGCCGTCATGGAGGCCGCATGACGCGGTACGTGTTCAAGATGCCGGACCTCGGCGAAGGCACGGTCGAGGCCGAAGTGGTCGCCTGGCACATCAAGGTCGGCGATGCCGTGCAGGAAGACCAGATCATGGCCGAGGTCATGACCGACAAGGCGGCGGTCGAAGTGCCGTCGCCGGTCACGGGCCGCGTCGTCGCGCTGAACGGCCAGCCGGGCGACCTGATCCGGGTCGGCTCCGAGCTCGTCGTGTTCGAAACGGAATCGAGCGAGGATCTGACTCCCACTCCCGTGAAGGCAGAAGCGGTGAGTTCTGCTGCCTCGCCCGCGCAAGCGGCAGACGGTGGGGATGAGGCACCGGAGAGTCCGAAGCCCGCACCCGTACGCCCTGCGACCCATCCCCCAGCGGAAAATCGGGACACTCCTGAACTTCCAGTGGAAACCAGCGTCCCATTTACCGCGGACGCGGCAGAGGCGACCAGGGTCAAGGCCTCGCCCGCGACGCGACGCAAGGCGCGCGAAGCGGGTATCGACCTGCGGCTCGTCCCCGGCTCGGGGCCGAGTGGGCGCATCACGCCGAAGGATTTCGAGGCCGCCGTGAGTGGGGCCTCTCCGTCGGCGAAGGGCGGCAACGGTGGCGCGGGCGCACTGCTCAAGCCGCGCTCCGGCACCACCGAGGTCAAGGTCATTGGCGTGCGGCGACTGATCGCGCAGCGCATGACCGACGCCGCGCGCACGATCCCGCACTTTTCGTACGTCGAGGAAGTCGACGTGACCGAGCTCGAGTCGCTGCGGCAGCACCTGAACTCGAAGCTCGACAAGGGCACGCCCGCACTCACCTACCTGCCGTTCCTCGCGGCGGCGATCGTGCGGGTGCTCGACGAGTTCCCGCAGTGCAATGCGCATTACGACGCCGAGCGCGGCGTGTTGCTGCGTCACCACGCGGTGCACCTCGGCATCGCGACCCAGACGCCCGACGGCCTCAAGGTACCCGTCGTGCGGCACGCCGAAGCGCGCACGCTCTGGAACCTGTCCGACGAGATCCGGCGCGTCTCAGAGGCGGCACGCGGCGGCAAGGCGACGCGCGAGGAACTCT
>DASUMQ010000115.1:0-5196 GCA_036277615.1 Steroidobacteraceae bacterium | reverse complement strand
GTTGCCGGCAACGCGGTGGGCGGCGTGCTGCGCAGTGCCGATCGCAGCATCAGCACCGCCGCATAGAGCACAACGACGACGACGAGCCAGTACAGCCATTGCAGCGGCAACGACTTGACGATGAACGCCGCGACGAGCACGCCGGGAATGCCGCCGAGCGCGAGACCGATCGCGGTGCGCCGGTCGTACTTGCGCTCGCGAATGAACGCGAGGCTGCCGACCGGCATCAGGCAGGCGCACGACGCCATCATGATCGGGAACGCCGCAATCGGGTTCATGCCGAGCAGGCTCACGAGCATCAGGCACGGCGCGTAGAGGCCGATGCCGAGCGACATCAGTGCACCGAGCACGAAGTTCGCCAGCACCGCGAACACGAGCACGCCGCCCGAAAGGCCGAGCGCCGCGCCGCCTGCCGGCAGCACGCCGACGATTTTCATCGTGAACAGCGCCGCAGCGACGAGCAGCGCGACTCCCATGCCCAGTTGCACGCCGCGACGGGGCAAGCGCGCGACGATGCCGGCGCCGAGGTAGGCGCCGGCCACAGCGGCCGCGACCATCGACACCAGCGTGAGCGGCGCGACCGCGATCGCAGTCGTGAAGATGATTGCCTGTGTGATCGTGGGAATCGCGTGCCCGACGTTGAGCGTGCCCGGGATCAGTTCGTCGCCGACCAGCCTGCGGAATTTCAGGTAGGCCGTGGTCGAGGCGAAGGAACCGATGCCGAGCGTGTCGAAGAAGTTCGTCACGGCACCGAGCAGCACGCCGCCTGCGGTCGGGCGCGAATGACGATCCGCCATGGCGACCGCCGACGGGTGTTGCCGCTCGAGACGAAGCCACGCCCAGACGAACGCCACGGCGAGCAGCAGGCCGCCCGCGAGCAC
The DNA here is from genome assembly GCA_036277615.1 of Steroidobacteraceae bacterium. Lineage (GTDB taxonomy): Bacteria > Pseudomonadota > Gammaproteobacteria > Steroidobacterales > Steroidobacteraceae > RPQJ01. Next base: position 4,315 of record DASUMQ010000115.1, on the reverse strand, counting down.
GAGTTTGGCAACGAGACTCAAGCTGGTCCCCGAATGCGCCGCCTGCGCGACGGTCAGGAGTCCGGTGGGCGCAGCGGCAGTTCGCTGCCCTTGCGGACCGTGCGCAGGGCGAAGCTCGACTGCACCCGCGCCACGCCCGGCAATCGCGTCAGGTGCTGGCTGTGCAGGCGCTCGAAATCGGCGGGGTCGGTCACGACGACACGCAGCAGGTAATCCTGCTGGCCGGTCATCAGGTAGCACTCCATGACTTCGGGAACACGCTTGACCGCTTCCTCGAAGGCCGCGAGGTCCGCCTGCTCCTGCCGGTTGAGCGTGATGCTCACGAACACGTTGCCGGGCAGGCCGACCTTGGCCTGGTTGACCAGCGCCGCGTAGCGATCGATCACGCCGGCCTCCTCGAGCGCACGCACGCGTCGCAGGCAGGCCGACTCGCTCAGGTGCACGAGCTCGGCGAGGTCCCGGTTGCTGAGGCGCCCGTCGCGCTGCAGCCCGGCCAGGATCAGGTTGTCGACTCGGTCCAGCTTCATGTTTGAAACATTCGCCGTCTGGCACGGCTTGGCCCGCAGGAAATTGCGTCGAGCCCGCCTTGGTCGGGCGACTTTGCACGAAAGCGTTGCGGTTCGCCAACTATCCTTCGGCGATTCGCCACCAGGGGGAGCTAGCAGCCATGCGCATCGGCGTGCCGAAGGAAATCAAGGTCCACGAATACCGAGTCGGACTCGTGCCGGCGGCGGTTCGCGAACTCGTCGAAGCAGGCCACGAGGTGGTCGTCCAGACCGGTGCGGCGACCGGCATCGGCTTCGCCGACGCCGACTACCAGCGCGTCGGCGCGAAGATCGCGGCGACCGCCGAGGAGATCTTCGCCGGCGCGGACATGATCGTGAAGGTCAAGGAGCCGCAGCCGCAGGAGTGCGCGATGCTGCACAAGGGCCAGGTGCTCTACACGTACCTGCACTTGGCGCCGGACCCGAAGCAGACCGAGGCGCTGGTTAAGTCCGGCGCGACCTGCATCGCGTACGAAACCGTCACGGCGCCGGACGGGTCGCTACCGCTGCTCACGCCGATGAGCGAAGTGGCCGGGCGCATGTCGGTCCAGGTGGGCGCGTCCTGCCTGCAGAAGGCCAGCGGCGGGCGCGGCATATTGCTCGGCGGCGTGCCGGGCGTGCCGCCCGCAAAGGTCGTGATCCTCGGTGGCGGCGTCTCCGGCACGAATGCGGCCGAGATGGCGGTGGGCCTGCGCGCCGACGTGACCGTGGTCGACCGCTCGGTCAAGCGGTTGCGCGAGCTGTCGGCGATCTTCGGTGCGTCGCTGCGCACCGAATACTCGACGCAGGACCACGTCGAGGCGCTCGTGCTCGAGGCGGACCTCGTGATCGGCGCGGTGCTGATCCCGGGGGCGGCCGCGCCACGGATGGTCACGCGCGACATGGTCAAGCGCATGAAGGCAGGCTCCGTGCTGGTCGACATCTCGATCGACCAGGGCGGCTGTTTCGAAACGAGCAGGCCGACGACCCACGCGGACCCGACCTACGTGGTCGACGACGTGATCCACTATTGCGTGGCGAACATGCCGGGCGCCGTGCCGCGCACCTCGACGTTCGCGCTCAACAACGCGACGCTGCCGTTCGCGCGCAAGCTGGCCGACCTCGGCTGGCAGAAGGCGCTGCGGGCCGACCCGCACCTCGCGAACGGCCTCAACGTGCACGAAGGCCAGATCACCAACGCGGCGGTCGCCAAGGAGCTCGGCTACAAGCACATTCCCGTCGCCGCGGTCCTCTGAACGGCCGAAAAAGGGGACACTCCGAATCTCTCGCTGGAGAAATTCGGAGTGTCCCCTTTTTCCCCGAAATTCGGAGTGTCCCCATTTTCCGGGACCGCTGCGGCGGAACCGGGGAAGCTGAAGACGCGTTACGATCCATGGTCGGGCGCCGGGCCCGCCGGAGATCGCAGTCATGGCCGCAGCCGCACCGCTCGCGAACGTCAGCCTCGACGACAAGTACGCGCTGCCCGCGGGCCGGGTGCTCATGAGCGGCACGCAGGCGCTGGTGCGACTGCCGCTGCTGCAGCGGGCGCTGGACCAGGCCGCGGGCCTGAACACCGCCGGCTTCGTCACGGGTTACCGCGGTTCGCCGCTCGGTGCGTACGACATGGAGCTCTGGGGCGAAGCGGCACGGCTCGAGGACGCCCACGTGGTGTTCCAGCCGGGCGTCAACGAGGACCTCGCGGCGACGGCCGTCTGGGGCACGCAGCAGGCGCCGCTGCTGCCGGGCACCAGGTACGACGGCGTCTTCGCCATCTGGTACGGCAAGGGACCGGGCGTGGATCGCAGCGGCGACGTGTTCAAGCACGGCAACCGCCAGGGTGCGTCCAGGCACGGCGGCGTGCTGGTCTGCGCGGGTGACGATCATCCGGGCAAGTCGTCCACCGTGTCGCACCAGAGCGAACAGGCGCTCGCGGCGAACCACATCCCCGTGCTGTACCCGGCCTCCGTACAGGAACTGCTCGAGTACGGCATGTTCGGCTGGGCGCTGTCACGCTTCAGCGGACTCTGGGTCGCGCTCAAGTGCACGAACGAGACCGTCGAAGGCACCGCGACCGTGGACATCGACCCGGCCCGATTCCGCGACTACTCGAAGCCCGACGTTGCGGCGCCGCCGACCGGGCTGAACACCAACCCGCGACCCATGGTCGTGCGCGAGGCGGACGAGATGCTCGTGACGCGTTACCGGCTGCCGGCCGCCCACGCATTCGCGCGCGCGAACGGCATCGACCGCGTCGTGGTCGACGCGCCGCAGCGTCGCCTGGGCGTCGTCGCGACGGGCAAGGGTTACGCGGACGTCATGCAGGCGTTGCAGGCGCTCGGGCTCGACGCCCACCGTGCGGCGACGCTGGGCTTGCGCGTCTACAAGGTCGGCATGATCTGGCCGGTCGAGCCGCAGGGCCTTCGCGAATTCGCCGCGGGTCACGCCGAGGTGCTGTTCGTCGAGGAAAAGGCTGCGTTCGTCGAGGAGCAGGCCGCGCGCATCCTGTATCACCTGCCCGAAGCGCAACGCCCGCGGCTGGTCGGCAAGCAGGACGAGCTCGGTCGGCCGCTGCTGCCCGCCGACCGGCAACTGCAGTTCGCGGAGGTCGCGCTCGTGCTCGCGCAGCGCCTCGAATCGCTCGGCCTGCTCGACGCCGGGCTGCAGGAGCGCGTGGCCCTGCTGCAGTCGCGACAGGCCTCGGCGCAGGAGAACGCGGCGGGTCCCGCGTCGCGCGCCCCCTATTTCTGCTCCGGATGCCCGCACAACACCTCGACCTTGATCCCGGAAGGCAGCCTCGCGCTGGCGGGCATCGGTTGCCACACCATGGCCGGCTACATGAACCGGCGCACGCTGATGCCGACGCAGATGGGCGGCGAAGGCCTGAACTGGACCGGCATCGCGCCGTTTTCGGCGATGCCGCACGTGTTCCAGAACATCGGCGACGGCACGTACTTCCACTCGGGGCTGCTCGCGGTGCGCGGCGCCGTCGCGGCCGGCGTCAACATCACCTACAAGGTGCTCTACAACGACGCGGTCGCCATGACCGGCGGCCAGCCCGTCGAGGGCCACCTGACGCCGGTGGAAATCGCGCGACAGTTGCTCGCGGAACGCGTCCGGCGCGTCGTGCTGGTTTCGGACGATCCCGACAAGTATCGCGACACCGCCGGGGTACCGCCCGAAGTCACGGTCCACCATCGCGACGAGCTGCAGGCCCTGCAACTCGAGTTGCGCGAGGCTTCCGGTGTCACCGCGATCGTCTACGAGCAGACGTGCGCCGCCGAGAAGCGGCGTCGGCGCAAGCGCGGCGAGTATCCCGACCCGCCGAAGCGCGTATTCATCAACGACGCCGTCTGCGAAGGCTGTGGCGACTGCTCGGTGCAGGCGAACTGCGTCTCGATCCTGCCGAAGGAAACGGAGTTCGGTCGCAAGCGCGAGATCGACCAGTCGAACTGCAACAAGGACTACAGTTGCGTGAAGGGCTTCTGTCCGTCCTTCGTGACGGTGCATGGCGGGCAGCTGCGCCGGCCGAAGGTCGCGCAGCTCGACCTCGCGGCCTTCGCGAACCTGCCACCCCCTCCCGCGCCGGCGCTCGCGCCGTCTCGCAGCTGGAACGTCCTGGTCGCCGGCATCGGCGGTACGGGCGTGGTGACCGTGGGTTCAGTGCTCGCCATGGCCGCGCACCTTGAAGGCAAGCGCGCGAGCGTGATCGACATGACCGGTCTCGCGCAGAAGAACGGCGCGGTCTGGAGTCACCTGCGGATCTCGGAGCCCTTACCCGCACGGAGCGGCCC
>DASUMQ010000114.1:0-4851 GCA_036277615.1 Steroidobacteraceae bacterium | reverse complement strand
GCCCTTCAGCGCCTCCAGCAGGGTCGCGCCCAGCGAGGCCGGCGACGGCGATACCCGCACGCCCGCCGCCTCCATGGCCGCGATCTTGGAGTCCGCCCCGCCCTTGCCGCCCGAGATGATCGCGCCGGCGTGACCCATGCGCTTGCCCGGAGGCGCGGTGACACCCGCGATGTACGCGACGACCGGCTTGGTGACGTGCTTGCGGATGAACTCGGCACCCGCCTCTTCATCGCTGCCGCCGATCTCGCCGACCATGATGATGCCTTCGGTCTGCGGGTCCCGCTCGAACAGCGCGAGCACGTCGATGAAGTTCATGCCGCGCACCGGGTCGCCGCCGATGCCGACGCACGTGCTCTGGCCGAGGCCGACGTTCGTGGTCTGGAACACGGCCTCGTAGGTGAGCGTCCCCGAGCGCGAGACGATGCCGACCTTGCCCTTCTTGTGGATGAAGCCGGGCATGATGCCGATCTTGCATTCGTCGGGCGTGATCACGCCGGGGCAGTTGGGCCCGACGAGCACCGACTTCGAGTCCCTGAGCGCCGCCTTCACCTTGACCATGTCGTTGACCGGGATGCCCTCGGTGATGCAGACGATCACCGCGATGCCGGCGTCGGCGGCCTCGATGATCGCGTCCGCGGCGAACGCGGGCGGCACGTAGATCATCGTCGCGCTGGCGCCGGTCCTGGCGACCGCATCACGCACGGTGTCGAACACCTGAAGCCCGAGGTGTGTATCGCCACCCCGGCCCGGCGTGACGCCGCCGACCAGCTTCGTGCCGTACTCCAGGCACTGCTGCGAGTGGAACGTGCCCTGCTTGCCCGTGAACCCCTGGCACAGCACGCGCGTGTTCTTGTCGATCAGGATGGACATGCGGGTTACTTCCTGGCGGCGGCCACGACCTTCTTCGCGGCGTCCGTGAGATCGGTGGCGGCAATGAGTTCGAGCCCGCTCTCCGCGAGCAGCTTGCGGCCCTGTGGCGCGTTGGTGCCCTCGATGCGCACCACGACGGGCAGGTGCAGTCCGAGGTCGCGGGCGGCGCCGATCACGCCCTCGGCGATCATGTCGCAGCGGACGATGCCACCGAAGATGTTGACCAGGATCGCCTTCACCTTGCGGTTCTGCAGGATCAGCTTGAACGCCGTCGTGACGCGCTCGCGCGTCGCACCGCCGCCCACGTCGAGGAAGTTCGCAGGACTGCCGCCGTAGAGCTGGATGACGTCCATGGTCGCCATTGCGAGGCCGGCGCCGTTGACCATGCAGGCGATGTCGCCGTCGAGCGAGACGTAATTCAGGTCCGCCTCGCCGGCGTGCCGCTCCATCTCGTCTTCCTGCGAGGGATCGCGCATCGGGACGAGTTCCTTCTGACGGAACAGCGCGTTGTCCTCGATGCCGATCTTGCCGTCGAGCGCCACCACGTAGCCGTCGCCGTTGACGATCAGCGGATTGATCTCGACCAGGCTCGCGTCGCACTCGAGGTAGAGTCGGTACAACCCGCGCGCGATCCTCTCGAACTCCGCGATCTGCTCGCCCTTCAGTCCAAGCCCGTACGCGAGGGCGCGGCAATGCGAGCCTTGGATGCCCGTAGCCGGGTGGATCTCGACGCGGATGATCTTCTCCGGGGTCTTCGCCGCGACCTCCTCGATGTCCATGCCGCCCGCCGCCGAAGCGACGAAGGCGAGCCTGCCCGTGTCACGGTTGAGCAGCAGGCTCAGGTAGAGCTCTCGCGCGATCTTCGAGCCCGACTCGACGTAAACTTGGTGGATCGGCAGGCCCTCGGCGCCCGTCTGCTTGGTCTTCAGCCGCTGGCCGAGCATGCCCCGTGCCGCGGCCGCCACGTCGTCCTTCGACTTGACGACCTTGACCCCGCCCGCCTTGCCGCGCCCGCCCGCGTGCACCTGGGCCTTGACCACCCAGACCGAGCCGCCGAGGCGCTCCGCCGCGTCGACGGCTTCCTGCGGCGTAGCGGCGACGAAGCCGTTCGGCACGGGAATCCCATACCGGGCGAACAGTTGCTTGGACTGGTATTCGTGGAGGTTCATGGGGCTCGAGGGGCGGCGTTGAACGAGCCCGCGAGTGTACCAAATCGCGGACTTCGTCCCATTCCGGGCGGTGTGACGCCGGCCGTCGGCAGCCGCGTGGGCCCAGACGAATGCCGTGAGGAGTTCTTCGCACTTTCTCCGTGACGGGACTGCTACAGTCCGCGCCCATGGTGCACGCACTGCAGCCCGGCATGGCTTCGGCTGGCCGGCCTCCCGTCGGCGCGGAACTGCCCTGGCGGGTGCTGTCCCTGTTGAACGTGTACCGGCTGCTGCTGCCGATGCTGCTGCTGCTGGTGTTCTTCTTCGACGCACCGACGCGCAGCGTCGGTCGCCACCAGCCCGGCCTGTTCCTGGCCGTTGCCGTCGCGTATTTCGCGTTCGCGCTGGCGTGCATCCAGTCGATCGCGCGGCGCACGCCGTCGGCAACCTGGCAGGCGATGATCCAGCTCACGGTCGATGCGGTCGCCATGGCGATGCTGATCCACGCGAGCGGCGGCATCTCTAGCGGCCTCGGCACGCTGCTCGTGCTGCCGGCGGGCGCGACCGCGACCATCGTCGAGCGTCGCCACGCGCTTCTGGGCACCGCGATCATCGCGCTCGCACTGCTGCTGGAAACGACGATCTCGTTCCTGCAGGGCGACGTCCTGTCGTCGGACTTCCTCGTCACCGGGCTCACGGGGGCGAGCCTGTTCGCGATCACGCTGCTCGCGATCCCGTACGCGACCCGGTTGCGGGAGAGCGAGGCGCTCGTCAAGCAACGCGACATCGACATCGCGAACCTGCACGAGTTGAACGAGTTCATCGTCCAGAACCTGCGCGAAAGCATCCTCGTCGTGGACGAGTTCGACCGCGTGCGACTGATCAACGAGACCGCCGCCCGGTTGCTGCGTGGCGCGCCGGTGCTGCCTGGCACGTCGCTCGCCCTGGTCTCGCCGCGGCTCGCGTATCTGCTCGATGCCTGGCGCAAGCAGACCTCCGACCGTCGCGACGTCAACGGCGAGGTCGTGGGCGCGGACGGCGGCACGACCATCCGTCCGCACTTCGTCGCGCTGACCAAAGTCGGCAGCGGACCCGCGCTCGTGTTCCTGGAGGACACGAGCGTCGTTGCCGAGCGCGCGCAGCAGTCGAAGCTCGCCGCGCTCGGACGGCTGAGCGCGAGCATCGCGCACGAGATCCGCAATCCCGTCGGCGCGATGAGCCACGCCGGCCAGTTGCTGCGCGATTCGCCAAGCCTGTCGCCAGAGGACCGGCACCTGACCGAGATCATCGAGAAGAACGGCCTGCGCGTGAGCCAGATCATCGAGAACGTCCTGCAGCTGTCGCGCCGGGACACGACGCGGCAGGAACGTTTCGACGCAGTCGAGTGGCTCGGCGGCTTCGTGCGCGAGTACGTCGAGACGTTGCAGATCGACGCGAACCGCTTTCACATCGACGTGCAGTCCGCACAGCGCGCGCTCGAGGTGGAGTTCGACCCGTCGCACCTGCACCAGGTGATCTGGAACCTCTGCGACAACGCGCTGCGTCACGGTGGCCAAGCGACGGGGTCGGCCACCGTCGAACTGCGTGCCGGGCGCATCGCGTCGACCGAGCGCCCGTTCCTGGAGGTCGCCGACCGCGGCGACGGCGTCGACCCCGCGCAGGCCGAACGGATCTTCGAGCCGTTCTTCACGACGGGTCACGGCGGCACCGGCCTGGGGCTGTTCATTTCGAGGGAGCTCTGCCAGACCAACGGCGCGCTGCTCGTCTACGAGCCGCGTCCCGGCGGTGGTAGCATCTTCCGCGTCATCTTTGCCGACCCGCGCCGATGGAAAGGATGAGCGACCGCAGACCGAAGCACCGCGCGCTGGTCGTCGACGACGAACCGGACATTCGCGACCTGCTGTCGCTGACGCTGCGTCGCATGCAGGTCGAGGTCGAGACCGCGAGCGACCGGGCGACCGCGGTGCGCCGTCTCGGCAGTGAGGTCTTCGACCTCGTGCTCACCGACATGCGCCTGCCTGACGGCGACGGGCTCGACGTCGTGCAGTGGATTCAGCAGCAACGCCCCGGCGTGCCCGTGGCGGTGATCACGGCGCACGGCAACGTCGAGACCGCGGTACGGGCGCTCAAGCTCGGTGCGTTCGACTTCATCTCCAAGCCGCTGGACCTCGGCGCGCTGCGCAAGATGATCGCGGCGACATTGCGGCTGCGCGACGACGATGCAGCGCCCCACGACGAGACGCAGCCGGTTGCAGTGCCCCCTGTGCTGGTCAAGCTGCTCGGCCAGTCGAAGCCCATGCAGCAGCTGCGCCAGATGATCGCCAAGGTGGCGCGCAGCCAGGCGCCGGTGCACATCTCCGGCGATTCGGGCACGGGCAAGGAACTGGTGGCGAAGTTGATCCACGAATCCGGGCCGCGGCGCGACGGGCCGTTCGTGCCGGTCAATTGCGGCGCGATTCCTTCGGAACTGATGGAAAGCGAGCTGTTCGGGCACAAGAAGGGGTCGTTCACGGGTGCGGTCGCGGACAAGGAAGGCCTGATCCGCTCGGCCGAAGGTGGCACGCTTTTTCTCGACGAGGTCGCCGACCTGCCGCTGCACATGCAGGTCAAGCTGCTGCGCGTGATCCAGGAGAAATCGGTGCGCCCGGTCGGCGAGACGCGCGAGGTGCCGGTGGACGTGCGGATCCTCTCGGCGACGCATCGCAAGCTCGACGAGCTCGTGCGCGCGGGCCGGTTCCGCGAAGACCTCTATTACCGCATCAACGTGATCGAGCTGCGCGTGCCGCCGCTGCGCGAACGGCTCGACGACGTGCCGGCGCTGGTCGACGTGCTG
>DASUMQ010000113.1:0-5542 GCA_036277615.1 Steroidobacteraceae bacterium | reverse complement strand
TGAGCCAGCGCGGGCAGGCCTCCCAGCCCCGACGCCAGTCCGAGCGCACCGCCCAATGCCAGCCGAATGGCTCGCTGCAGTCGATTCGTACGTTCCATACCCACACATCCCCTTGTGTTTGAGGCAACGGGGGGCATTGTCCGCTCCTGTTGTCAAAACGCAAATCGAGAGCGACGCGAGGCGATGACGCGTTGCTTTTATGCGACCACCCGACACCGGGGCGAGCCGGGGCAGCAACCGCCCAGGTCGCCGGGAGCGCACCGGGTTTCGGGTCCGGACGACGTAGAATCCGCCGTCTTTGTCACGCTCCGGGGTGTCCCATGCGACCGATAGCGTTCCTCGCCGCCTGCACCTTCGCATTCGCTGCGCCCTGGGCACAGGCGTCGACGCCGTACGCGCTGCAGTGCGGCAACACGTTCGACGCGCGCACGGCGAAGCTGATCGGCGCACGCACGATCGTCACCGACGAGGCAGGACGCATTGCGCAGCTGCTGCCGGGGAGGGGGTCCGCCCCGGGCGTCACCGTGGTGGACCTGTCGAACTTCACGTGCCTGCCCGGCCTGATCGACCTGCACGTGCACCTGTCGGAGGAATCGAACCCGAAGTCATACGAGGAGCAGTTTCGCCTCGACGACATCGACTTCGGCTTCCGCGCGCTCGCCTACGCCGATCGGACGTTGCGCGCGGGCTTCACCACCGTGCGCGATCTCGGCGGCGAGGTCACGCTGCACCTGCGCGACGCGATCAACCAGGGTTACGTGCAGGGGCCGCGCATTTACGCGGCCGGCACGTCGATCGCGACGACCGGCGGGCACGCCGATCCGCGCAACGGCCTCAACGCGGAACTCGCGCACCTGCTCGGCCCACCCGGGCCGACCGAGGGCGTGGTCAACGGTCCGGATGACGCGCGCCAGGCCGTGCGTCAACGGTACAAGGACGGTTCGGACCTGATCAAGATCACCGCGACCGGGGGCGTGCTGAGTTACGCAAAGAGCGCCGATGCACCTCAATTCACCGTCGAGGAGATCCGCGCGGTCGTCGAGACAGCGAAAGATTACGGTTATCGCGTCGCGGCCCACGCCCACGGCAAGGAAGGCATGCGGCGTGCGATCGAGGGCGGCGTCACGTCGATCGAACACGGCACCTACATGGACGACGAGATCTTCGCGCTCATGAAGCAGCGCGGCACCTGGTTCGTGCCGACGATCTCGGCCGGCCGGTTCGTCGCGGAGATGGCCAAGCAGGACGGTTACTATCCCGCGATCGTGCGGCCGAAGGCCGAGCGCATCGGCGCGCTGATGCAGCAGACCTTCGCCAAGGCGTACAAGGCGGGCGTGAAGATCGCGTTCGGGACCGACCAGGGCGTGGCGCCGCACGGCGAGAACGCGAAAGAATTCCTGTACATGGTCGAGGCCGGCATGCCGGCGCAGGCCGCCTTGCAGAGCGCGACCTACAGCGCCGCCGAGGTGCTCGGCGCGCCGGACCTGGGCCAGCTCGCGACGGGATTCCGGGCGGACGTCGTTGCCGTGCCGGGGAATCCGGTCGAGGACGTGTCCGCCATGAGCAAGGTGAGCTTCGTGATGAAGGACGGCACGGTCTACGTCGGAGGCAACGGGTCGTGAAGAGCGCCGTCGCCGGCCGGACGTCGCGTGCGGCAGGCGCCGTTGCACTCGCGTGCACCTGGGTCCTCGCCGGCTGCGGCGGCGGTGGTGGTGGCGACGCGGCTCCGGACGACGGCGGCGGCAACGGCGGTGGCAGCACGCCGCCGCCCGCGACCGCGATCGATTTCCGCGACGAGGTGGTCTACCAGTTGCTGACCGACCGCTTCCACAACGGCGACGCGAGCAACGACGGCGGCGACCTCTCGCGCCGGGGTGACGCCGGCGATCCGACCAACCCCGTCGGCTGGCACGGCGGGGACTTTGCGGGCATCCGGCGCAAGATCGAGGAGGGATATTTCCGGCAGCTCGGCGTGACCGCGCTCTGGATCTCGCCGGTCGTGCGGCAGGTGCCCGCACCCGGCAACGGTGGCGGCGTCAACTCGACACGGCCGTTCGCGGGCTTTCACGGTTACTGGGCCGACCGTTTCGACGCGATCGAACCGCACTTCGGCGACCTCGCCGAGCTGAAGGCGCTCGCGGCCGCGGCCGAGGCGGCGGACCTCGAGCTCGTCATCGACGTCGTCGTCAACCACACCGGGCCCGACTCCTCGGTCCTCGCATCGAACCCGTCGTGGTTCCGCACGGGCAGCCAGTGCGGCAGCGACGACGTGACCATGTGCCTCGCCGGGCTCCCGGACTTCCGGCAGGAGCAGGGGACCGTCACCGATTTCCTGAACGGCACGATCCGATACCTGCGCGACAACGTGCCGGAACTCGACGGCCTGCGCATGGACACGATGAAGCACGTCGGCGACGCGTACTGGCGCCAGTTCTTTGCGAGCGGCGGCGTCGCCGCGCCCGAGGCGCTCTGGACGGTCGGCGAAATCTTCAGCAGCGATGCCGCACAGGTCGCGAAATACGTCGACACGCTCGGCTCGCCGTCGGCGTTCGACTTCCCGCTCAAGTTCGCCGTGACGGACAGCCTCGGCCGGGGGCAGAGCACGCGCAGGCTCGCCGACCTGTTCGCGCGAGACGCGACGTATCGCGACCCCACGAAGCTCGCGACGTTCCTCGACAACCACGACGTCTGGCGGTTCACCTCCGAGGCCGAGGCGTCCGGCGCGACGGCGGACGAGGCAAACCGGCGACTCGACACGGCGCTCACGCTGCTCTTCGCGGCGCGCGGGATCCCGGTCGTCTACTACGGCACCGAGATCGCGATGCGCGGACGCGGCGATTCGTACAGCCTGCCGCTCGGCCAGTCGAGTCGCGAGGACATGCAGTTCCAGCAACTCGCGACGTCCGGCTTCGACGAGCGTCTCGCCACGCTCGCGCAGGTACGCAAGTCGTACGCCGCGCTGCGCCGCGGCGCACAACGCACGCTCGCCGCGCCGGGGGAGACTTGCGTGCCGGCGTCGTCGAGCCTGAGCCCGTCGGCCGATTTCGGCGACACGCTCTACGTCCGCGGTTCCTTCGACGACTGGGCCAGCCCGCCGTCTTCGGGCAACCAGTTCGTGAACCTCGGCAACCGCCAGTACGAGGCCGTGGCGCAATTGCCGGGCGGACGCAGCGAGTTCAAGGTCGCCGCCGCCGACTGGACGCCCGAGTTCTCGAACACCACGCAGGACACGGTGCCCGGCGTGCCGAGCACGTTGTCGACCAATTCCGGCCCGGGCACGAACAGCCGGATCAGCGTCGGCACCGCCGGCTGCTACCAGTTCGCGCTCGACGCGACCAGCACGTCGAATCCCGTGCTGACCGTGTCGGCGCCCAGCGCGAGTGCCGAGCCGGACGTGTTCGCGCTGGTGCGGACGCTCGCGGGCGAAAAGAGCGTCGTCTACGTCGTCAACAACCAGCGCGCGACGGTCGACTTCGGTGGACTGACCGGCGGCGGCGTCGAAGTCGCGGGAATTTTCGCGGACGGCGTCGCGTTGACCGAAATCACCGGCAACGCCACGGCGGCGAACGCGTTGCGCGTCGCGGGCGGCCGCCTCGTCGGCACGCTGCCCGCGTTGACGGCCGTGCTGCTCGCAGCAAACTGAAGCGGTTCGCCCGACCCGCGGTCAATAGCGCGGGTCGTACATCTCGTGATGGACGAGTTCGACGAGGTCTTCCGGGCGGTCGATCTGCGCAAGGCCGTCCCGGAACGCGATCTCGGCCACGGCCACGGCGATCCGCGCCGACACCTCGCGCACGCCGGCGAGCGGTGGGTACAGGCTGCCCTGCGCAAGATCCGCTTCGGTGGTACACGCCGCGAGCGTGCGGGCCGCCGTCAGGAACATCGCGTCCGTCACGCGGGTCGCGCCGACGATCACGAGTGCCAGCCCGACACCCGGGAAGATGTACGAATTGTTGCCCTGGCGCGGCACGACGCGACGACCGTCCGCCAGCGTCACCGGGTCGAACGGGCTGCCTGACGCGTAGAGCGCGCGACCCTCCGACCACTCGTACGCCTGCAAGGCGGTGCACTCGGCCTTGGACGTCGGGTTCGACAGCGCGAACACGATCGGGCGCTCGTTGATGCGCGCCATCTCGCGCACGACGGCCTCGCTGAACATGCCCGGCACGGCGCCGACGCCGATGATCGCCGTCGGCTGGAGCGCCCTGACGGCGCCCAGGAAGTCGGCGACCGGCGCGTGCTCGTGCGCGTACGGTCGCTTGTGCTCGGCGAGGTCGCCGCGGCTCGCGACGACGAGTCCCTTCGAGTCGACCATCCAGCAGCGCCGGCGTGCCAGCGCCTCGTCGAGGCCGTCTTCGCGCATCGCCGCGACGAGCAGGTCGGAGATGCCCGTGGCGGCCTCGCCGGCACCGAGGCACAGGAACGTCTGGTCGCGCATGCGCTGGCCGGTCACGCGCAGCGACGAGAGGATGCCCGCCACGGTCACCGAGGCGGTGCCCTGGATGTCGTCGTTGAAGCAACAGACCCGATCGCGATAGCGGCGCAGCAACCGGAACGCGTTGTGGTTCGCGAAGTCCTCGAACTGCACCACCACGCCGGGGAACACTTCCTGCGACGCGACCATGAACTCCTCGACCAGTTCGTCGTAGGCCGCGCCGGTGAGTCGAGCCTGGCGCAGCCCCAGGTACAGCGGGTCGGCCAGCAGCGCCTGGTTGTTGGTGCCGACGTCGAGCATCACGGGCAGGCACTTCCACGGGTGCAGCCCGGCGCAGGCGGTGTAGAGCGACAGCTTGCCGATCGGGATGCCCATGCCGTTCGCGCCGAGGTCGCCGAGGCCGAGGATGCGTTCGCCGTCGGTGACGACGATCATCGCCGCCTCGCGGTGTGGCCAGTTGCGCATGACCTGCGCGATGCGGCCGCGGTCCGCCGCGCTCACGAACAGTCCGCGCGGACGCCGATAGATGTGACCGAACTGCTGGCAGGCGAGACCCACCGTCGGCGTGTAGATGATCGGCATCATCTCGTCGGGCTGTTCCGTCACGACGCGGAAGAACAGCGCCTCGTTCCGGTCGAGCAGGCTCGACAGCATGATGTACTTCGACAGCGGCGTCTGCAGCCGGCGGAAGTTTTCGAGCACGCGCGCCAGCTGCTCGTCCTGCGTGGCGACGTGCGTGGGCAGCAGGCCGCGCAGGCCGAGCACGTCGCGTTCGTGTTCGGTGAAGGCGGTGCCCTTGTTCAGCGTCGGATCGCGCAGCAGCGAGGTGCCGCGCGGAAACCATTCGGGTACGGGAGGCAGTGGACGTTTGGGCATGGCGGGTCCGTCGTGCAAGACACGCGCGATGCTAGTGGGCGCGGTGCGCCCGTCAACGCGGAAAGTCCTTAGCCAGTCGCGGGCTCGCGCGAGACGCGCCGGGCCCGGCCGCTCAGGACGGCGACTTCATCTGCGACTGGGTGTAGTTCTGGATGCCGACGCGCTCGATCAGCTGCAGCTGCGTCTCGAGGAAGTCGATGTGCTCTTCCTCCGACTCGAGGATGTCCTCGA
>DASUMQ010000112.1:0-20369 GCA_036277615.1 Steroidobacteraceae bacterium | reverse complement strand
GCCTTGCCGAGCCCGATCGAGTATGAGCCGCCACCGCTGGCGCGCTTCTCCTCGTAGACCATTTCGCGAAACTCGAGCGGCAGGTGCACGCCGATCGCGATCGGGATCTTCTCGATCAGGGGCGGCGGCACGTCCGGGGGGGTCTCGAACCGTGTCGGCGCGCAACCGCCCGCGCCGACGAGCAGTGCGACCGATGCGGAATACACCCATGCACGCATCGACGCACGCGCTCGCTTCGTGGCCGCGCATCCGTGCACGGCATATCCGCTGTCCTGGCGCATCTCTACAATCACCTTGTGTACCTGGCCGGCTCAGCGCCGGTAACTCGACGGCTCGTTGAGGCCGACGAACGTGCCGCCGTTGCGCGTGCAGAGCACGCGCATCAGCGTCGCGAAACGGATGCTCGTGACCTGCGGCGCGTCGGGCCGCACCGGAAACCCGAGCGCGTGGATGCGCACGCGACGGCCGCCGCGCTCCTCGCGGTTGATCTGGTCGACGGCGCGCACCACGGAGTCGATCGAGGCACCGGTGAACTCGTCGCCGAGCACGTAGAGGCTGATCTTCTTGCCGGTGGCGTAGTACGTCCGGATCGCCTCGACGATCCCTTCGACCGGACTCGAGTTGCTGAACGGAAACCAGTCACGCAACCGCTCGAGCACGAGCTTGCGCTGCGACGGCGTGTCCGGCAACCAGCGGCCACGATACGACGGGAACATGTAGGTGCCCTCGTCGCTCATGACCTGCCAGCCCTTGACGCTGGGGTACGCATCGAGCACTTCCTGCATCTTGCGCAGCATCAGCGGCCACGCGTAGTTGGCCATCGACCCGGACGTGTCAATGATGAAGATGATGTATTCACTGTCGACCGGCAGGCCCGCGACGGCATCCTGCGGCGCGCGCCGGAATTCCGCTCCGAGGACTTTCTTCATCTCCTCAGTGAGCTGCTGCTGCGCTGCGACGAGCTGGCCCTCCAGCGTGTTGGTGACCTCGGCATCCTGCGCGCTCGCCTGGTACTGGCCGCGGATGTTGCTCAGGTCGCCGCGCAGCCGGGCGAGCTTGAGGCGCACGTCGGACAGCTGCCGTTCGCGTTCGGTCAGGTCGCGATTGAGGATCTCTGTCTGGCCGCGGATTTCGGCGCGCTCCTCCTGCAGCGCGAGCAGCCGGCCCTCGAGGTCGAGGCGCGACTTCTCGAGCGCCTTCGGTTCGCCGAACTTGCTCAGCATGAACAGCAGGATGATCGCGCCGAACGCGCAGCAGATCGTGTCGAGGAACGACATGCTGAAGACTTCGAAGTCACGCGTGCGCCGGCGCCTCATGGCCAGTCCTTCGCCGGCATCAGGAAGGCGCCGTTCGTGCGTCGCGCGAGCGTCCAGAACGCGGCGGGCGCAGCCGGGTCGCCTTCCATCGGCATCAGGATCACGTTCGCGGGCACGCGGTTCGGGAACTTCGCCAGCGCGCGCTCGAACAGCCGCAGGCGGCCGTCGCCGTCGATCGTCTTCTTGACCAGCGGTGGGCTTGCGCCCTGCGTCGGCAGTCCGTCGGTGATCAGGAACACGTTGTCCGGGGCCGGCGTCAGCGAGTTCATCAAGGTGAACGCGTTCTCGAGGCTGGTGCCGTCGGCGGGCACGGTGCGTCGCAGTTGCGTGACCACGTCGGTCAGGGCCTGCGCGTCGTCGCCGTCGAGCCAGCGACCGGTGCTCTCCGGCACGATCGGCCAGGCCTTGACGTTGAACGCGATGACCTGGAACTTAGACCGCGACGGGATCTGGGCCGTGAGCCAGTCGACCGTTGCGACCGTCCTGCGCCATTTTTCCGACCGCAGGCGCCGCGACTCGGGCATGTTGCGCAGCCGGATCACGTTGACGACGGTCTCGTCGAGCATGCTGGCCGAGACGTCGACCAGGATCATGATGCGCTCGCCGCCGAGCTTGAGCCCGCTCAGGTACTGGCGGTCGCCGGAGCCGACGAAACCCTTGACGCGGTTGCCGGGCTTGCCCTCGGCGGGCGTGCCCGCCGGCAGGCGCTTGCGTTCTTCCTCGATCTGCCTGAGGTCCGCCTTGAGCTTCTCGATCGCCTCGCGCCGGGAAATGGTGGTCTTGTCGGCGTCGGCGAGCTGTTCCTTGAGCCGCTCGGTTTGCTCCAGTACGCGGTCCGAGAGCCCCTCGGTGCGCTCCGCGTCGGTCTCGGTCCGGGTGAGGCTGTTGCGCAGCACGACGAGGTCGGAGTAGCCCTGCAGTACTTCTTCCTCGAGCTTGTTGACCTCGGCGCGCAGTTCCGACGTCTCCTTCTGGAACATGAGGCTGCCGCCGGCGTTGAGGATCATGTAGAGCAGCACGAGCGCGCCGAAGGCACAGCAGATCGTGTCGAGGAACGACATGCTGAAGATGTCGAACTTGCGTCTACGTTGCGCCATGGTCCGACAGTACGCGGATGAGTTCGAGCGTCACGCCGGGTGCGCCGAGCCGCAGTACGTCGCCGACGCGCAGCGCGACGCGTCCGCCGACGCGCTCGTCGTTGACGAAGGTGCCGTAGGTGCTCTGGTCCTCGACCACGGCCTGCCCGTCGACCGTGCGCAACGTGCAGTGCATTCGCGAGACGCCGGCGATGCCCGCGGGCAGCGACAGCGCGCGCTGCGAACCCGACACTGACCAGCCGAGCGTCAGCGGCACGGGCGTGAGCGGCCACGCCCGCCCGCGGAACAGCACGTGGCTCGGAACCGCTTCGGGCGGCACTGCGTCGTTCGCTGGCGCCGTCGCGGCGATCGCGTGGGCGCTGGCCTGCAGCGGCACGCGATGCACGAGCGAGATCGAATCGGGAGCGCGCACGATCGACGCTGCGAGCTGCAACGCGCCGACGGCGCCGGCCGCGGGCGCGAGCGTCACGACGAGGCAGTCGCGCAGCGCGGACAATCGCTCGACCAGCCCGGGCACTGCCGCCACGCGCGGCGTGACGCACACGTGCAGCTGCGTGCCGGCGGGACGCGCTCCCTGCACGAGCCGCAGTACCTCGGCACTCAGCCGATCGACCGCCGCGACCATTTGCGTGCGCTCGAGCGTGAGGCTGTGTGTCGTCGAGCCGAACTCGATGTCGGCCGCGACTTCCGCGCGGTCGGCCAGCGCGGCGACCCAGCCCGCGAGCCGGTCGTGCAGCTGCTGCTCGGTCTGCGCCTGGTGCAGAGGATCGAAACGCGTCTCGCGCACGAACGTCGTCGCGATCGCTTCGGCGAGCGCCTGGTCGAACGCCAGGAGGCCCACGCCCGGCAGCAGTTCATAACGCGAGCGGCGCTGCACGCCCTCGGTGCGCGATGCTTCGACCAGCGTGGCCGCCGCCTGGTGCAGCTGCAGGTCGAGGTGCAGCATGTGGGGGGCGGCAGGCACGGTCGCGCAGCCGGCGAGCCCGAGGTCGACGAGACCGCGCGCGGTGACGCCGCACTCGTTGACGATGCCGACCAGCAGTCCGAGCTGGTCGCGCGAGTAGCCCGGCGGCACGGCGAGCAGCGCCTCGGTGAGCCCCTCCTGCACTGCCGGCGCGAGCACGGCCGCCAGGTGCGTGTATGCCAGGTCCGCGCCCGTGGCGACTCCGCGCGCGTTCCAGGGCAGCGGCTCGACGCCGAGCGTGCTCCAGTGGCGGTTCTGCGCGTTGAGCGGCGCGAGGCGATGCCGGAGCGCGGCTTCGCGGCCGACCAGCACCTGGCCCTCGTGCAGCACGGCGTAACCCGGACTGGGTTCCCCGAGCGTCTCGGCGTGGCGGTCGCCGCGGCTTCGCGCCGTGGCGATGCCGGCGTCGTTGAGCTCGACCGCGACGAAGGCGTCGGTGTCCATCGCGGCGGTCAGCGCACCAGCATCTGGCGCACGACGTGGGCGTCGAGGAACTCCTCGGTGTCGAGCACCGCGCGCTCCTGCCGCAGCTGGATCTGGTGCAGCAGGAACATCACCAGGATGCTGAGCCCGAGCGCCACCAGCGTGGAGTTGAAAGCGATGCCGAGGCCTGCGACGACCCCGGACACGTCGCCTTCGACGGCCTTGTGCGCCTGCTGCAGCGACTCGCCGATGCCACGCACGGTACCGACGAAGCCGATGGCCGGGATCGCCCATGCGACGTAGCGGACCATCGAGAGCTCGGCGTCGAGGCGACCGAACTCGAGCTCGCAGGTGTCGTGGATCGCCGACGAGACGTCCTGGATGTTGCGCGTCGAACCGAAGCGATGGAGGCCGCTCAACAGCGCGCGCGGCAGCAGCTCACCACGCATCTCGGCCGGCAGGGCCTCGACCTGTCGCGCGTAGTCGCGCGAGTCCTCGGGCAGGATCTTCATGCCCTCCGGCAACCGCAACAGGTCGGTGCGCAGCAGTTCCCGCCCGCGCCGCAGCATGTAGCCCTTGTAACCCATGATCGCCAGGGCCCAGAGCGCGAGGATGAAACAGACCTCCTGTTCGTAGTCCTTGACGATCACGTACACGTCGCGTGGCGGAACGTAGTCCGGGTCCTTCTGCATCGCCGCTGCGTCGCGGGCCTGCGCGGCGGCGGCCCGCGGGCGCACCACCGTCGCGTAGACGGCCTGCACCATGATCGCGATCACGACCAGCGCAAACACTTCGAACAGGAACTCACGATTGGCGGTTTTCTTCATGGTGCGTTTCGCAGCAGGGCATCAGATGTCGATCGGAAACGGGACGTCGAAGTCGGGTCGGACTTTTTCGGTCGGCTCGAAGCGTTGCGGTGAGCCCGTGGCGGTGGCGGGCTTGCGCGGCTTCTCGCTCGCGGATGCCTCGGGAGTCTTGGCCTTGTCGTCGACGACCGGCGGCTTCGCCTCGGCAACGTCCGGTTTCCCCGGCGCTGTCGCAGGGTCCGTGGTGGGCGGCGACGTCGGCGGTGCTTGCGCGGGCGCGGGTGCGGGCGTCGGCTGCTGCGCGACGGCGAGCGGCGCCGCGGTCCCTGCCGCGAGCGCGAGCGTCGCGAGCCAAGCCGTGGTGCGCGGGGTGCGTGTCATGCGCGATCAATCCGCATAGCGTGCAATCCGGAAACCGAGATCGTCGCGGCGACCTTCGCCGTAGTCGCGGAACGCCACGCGCAACTCGGTGACGGTCGCGTGCCGCCAGCTCGAGCCGCGGATCACGTGCACGTTGCCGGGCGCAGCCGCGAGCGGATCGGTTGCCGTCGCCGTGCTCGCAGGCTGCACGGTGTAGAGGTCCGTGGTCCACTCGGCGACGTTGCCGCCCATGTCGTGGAAGCCGAGCGCGTTCGCGCCGAACGAACCGACGTTCGCCGTCGCGACGTGACCGTCGTCGAGGTCGGCCAGGATCGTCTGCAGCAGCGGCTGCGCCCTCCGATCACCGTAATTGCCGGAGCCGGCCGGCACCGGCAGCGCGTCACCCCACGGATACTTGCGCAGGCTGCCGTCGCGATTCGCGCGCGCGGCCCATTCCCATTCGGCCTCCGTCGGCAGTCGGTACCCTGTGTTGGCCGGTTGCCCGGGCAAGAGCTTGCCGCCCTGCGACTGGTAGAACGGGGGCAGGCCTTCCTGCTGGCTGAGCCAATTGCAGTATTCGGCGGCCTCCTGCCAGCTCACGTTGACGACGGGCTGGCGGTCGAGCTCCAGCGTGTTCTGCTGCACGAAGCCCGAGCGGTGCTGCGCGCGAAACTGCTTGTACTCGGCGTTCGTGACCTCGCGCGTGCCGAGGTAGACGCGACGGCGCAGCTCGATCGGTCGCTGTGACTCGTTCGCGCGCCGGCCCGACTCGCGCCGCGGACTGCCCATCGTGAAGTTCGCCGGCCCGAGCAGCCGCAGCTCCGTGCCGGCGCGCGTTTGCGTCGTCGAGGCGAGCGCGGCGCCCGAGGGCGTGGCCTTGCTGGCGCCGGCCGGGAGTGCTGCAGTCGTCCCTGCGCTGGCGGCGCTCGCCTCCGCCTCGGTGGTGCCTCGCCCCGGTTCGAGCCGCACCGTGATGACTTGAGGCAGCCCGGGCCGCGGGGTCACGGCCGTGCGATAAGCGCGATATCCGGCCAGCCGCACTTCGAGTTCCTGCCTGGCGGCCGGCAGCTGCAGTGCCTGCCCGGCCTTGCCCACGGTGCGGCCGTCGACGAGGACGTCCGCGCCCGCGGGCTCGGCCTGCACCGTGATCTCGCCGAGGATCGGCTCGAGTGCAAGCCGCACGTCGCGACGCGCACCCGAGGCGACCGTGAGCTCGCTCGTGGCAGGCTCGTAACCGTCGCGGGTCGCGACGATCGTCAGCGGCACGTCGGGCCGCACGTCGAGCGTCAGCGGCGCGCGACCACGAAACGCCCCACCGACGCTGACGTTGGCGCCGGCGGGCTCCGTGCGCACGACCAGCGTGCCGTCCGGCAGGCCGAGCCGGACCGGGCCGAGCGTCTGCGGCTCGTTCGCGACGACTTGCAGGTCCGTCACCCAGTTCTTGAAACCGGCCTGGCGCAGTTCGATCCGGTGCGTGCCCGCGTCGAGGTCGAGCTTCGCCGGCGTCGATCCGGACGCCTGGCCGTCGACGAGCACCTGCGCGCCCGCCGGCTCGGTCAGCACCGTCACGGCGGCCCAGGCGGGAACGAGCTTCGCCTCGAACACCTGGACGCGGTCGAGGCCGACGACGTCGATCGGGGCCGAATAGGCCTGGTGGCGCGGCGCGGTGATCACGAGTTCGTGCCGTCCGGCCGGCAGCGTGATCTCGCCGGGTACGGCGCCGAGGTCGCGGCCCTTCACGCTCGCGCGACCCGCGACGCCGCTGCGCACGTCGATGCGGCCCGGCCGCTTCTGCAACGTGAACGTGGCGCGCTGGTTTGCCGCGTCGGCGACGACGAGGGGCGCGCGCAGCACCTCATAGCCGGGCTGCGTCAGCTCGAGGCCGTAACGGCCCGGGCGCGCGAACACGCTGTCGCCGACTTCGAGCGCGAGGCCGCCGCTCACGGAGACTTCGGCCTCGGCCGGTTGCGTGACGATCGTCACGGCGCGGCCGGTCGCGAAAAACCACGCGACGAATCCGAGCAGCGCGAGCACGAGCGCGCCGGCCAGCGTCGGCACGAGGCGACGTCGCGCGGGCCGCTCGGCGGCCTTGCGACGAAACGCCACGGGGTCGATGCGTTCCTCTGCGTCGTCGCCGCCACCGGCGACCACCGGAATCACCGGCGCCTCGGGCGGGACGGTCAGGTTGCCGCCGCTGCCGTCCTCGACGTCGACCAGACGCACGCCGTCCCGCGCGACGAGCCGCAACCGGCCGCGTGCAACGTCGACGACGTCGCCTTCGCGCAGCCAGGTCGCGCGCGTGACCGGTGCGCCGTTGACGCGCGGCGCCTCGTGGCGCTCCGCCGGTTGCAGGAACAGCTGCCCGTCGTGCAGCGCGATCCACGCGAGCGTGTCGTCGCCCGCGCCGGGCAACACGACGGTGTGGCCCGGACCGCCGAGACTCACGGGGAAATCCGTCGCCGCCAGGGCGCGCTCGCCGAGAGGATCGCGCAGGATCAGTTCGGTCGCGCTCAAATGCGCTCCTCGCAGCGGACGACGAGCGTGGGTGGCACCGAGCCGGGCGTGAGGTTCAGTTCCTTGCGCACGTCGCGGTAGCCCTGTCGGGTCCCGACGACCGTGTAGCGGCCCGGCATCAGTTCGAGGTCCTTCTGTTCGAAGAACCCAAGCTTACCAATCCGGTAGATCTGCACCTCGGTCGCGTTGTCCGACGCGAGCGCCACGCGAATCGGCGTCTCGGCGTCGCGCAGCATCCGCTGCAACCGCGCGACCTGCTCCTGCAGTCGCGGCCCCGGCGCCGGCACGCGGCCGGCCCGGTCGAGCACGTTGCGCGCGATGTCGCGGCCGGCCGGGCTGTAGACCCGGTCGGGCTTGTCGAGGAACGACTGCAACTCGGCATCGAGCATCGCCCGCGGCTCCGCACGCTCGACGCCCTGCTGTGCCGCGGCGAGCGTCGGCTCGGCCTTGAGTGCCTCGCGGTGCAGCTTCACGGCCTCCGACCACTGCTCCGAGCGTTCGGCCGCGCCGGCGCGCTCGAGCGTCGATGCGAGCGCGCGTGTCTCGGTTGCGCGACGGATCTGCTGCAGGCCTTCGGTCACCTCGGGTGTGCCCGGACGAATCCGTGCCGCGCGCTCGAACGCCGCCTGCGCGGCCGGGTAGTCGCCGCGCGCGAGCGCCGACTGCGCCTGCGCCACCGCCGCCGAATACGCATCGCCTGTCGCGCGCGCCTGCAGGCGTGCGAGGTTGGAGCGCGCGGCCGGAGTCACCGGGTCGAGCTGCAGGGCCCGCTGATACGCCGCGATGGCCGCCGCGGCGTCGCCCGCCTGCTCGGCCTGCTCGCCCAGGGCCGTTTCACGCAATACGGCGTCGAGGACTTTCGAGCGGGCGACGCCCGCCTTCCCCGCCGCGTTCTGCGGGTCGACCTTGAGCACGAGCGAGAACTTCTCCTGCGCCTCGCTCGAGCGCCCGGCATCGAAGGCCGCCCGTGCCGACGCGAGCCGCTCGTCGATCACCTGGGGCAAGCGCCGCTCGAGCCCGTCGAGCGCCGACGCGACCGCGTCGAACTGCTTCGCGGCCTCCGCGAATGCGTGGCTCGACATCGCGGCGTCGCCGGCGACCAGCGCCGCGCGCGCCTGCGCAAGCGCTGCGCCACCCCAGCCCTCGACGTCCCGCTGTTCGAGCTTGCGCAGGCGCTCCGGCAGCGGCGCTCGCTTCTGATCGGCTTCGCGCTTGAGCTCGGCCAGCTGCGCGAGGTCTTCGGGCCTTGACGTCGTGACGGCGGCCGGCGCCTGCGGCGCGACGTCGGACGTCGTCGCGGCGGTCGGCGTCCGCGTGGAGACGAGGTCCGGCAGCACGAAGAACGTGAACGCGAAGCCGGCGAGCGCAAGCAGGGCGGCGCTCACGAGCAGGCCGCGCCGGAAGCCTTCGCGGCGCAACTCGTGCGCGGACGGCGCCGTCGTCGTCGAGCGCTGCCATTGCGCGCGAATCGGCACCGCGTCCGGAGGCGGCCGGGGCGTGAAGCCAGATGTGCCGCCCGAGACAGGTTCGACCGGCGTCTCCAGCGTCAGGCAGCGCTCGAGTTCCGCGTGCACTTCCCGCATCGACGCCGGCCGGTCGGCCGGCGCCTTGGCGAGGCAGCGTGCGACCAACGCACGCAGTGCTTCGGGCGGCGACGGCCGGCCGCCGGGCGGCGCCGGCACTTCGTGTCGCACGCGTTCGGGCGTGAGGTCCGGATAGAACGGCGGGTGACCGCTCACGAGTTCGTAGAGCAGCACGCCGAGCGCATAGATGTCGTCGGCCGGCGCGGCCGGGGCTCCGTCGAGACGCTCCGGACTGGCCGAATAAGGCGAAGCGCCGGCGGCAGTCGACTCGCCGATACGCCTGGCACTGCCGAAGTCCGCGAGGCGGGCCAGCCCGTCGGCGTCGAGCAGCACGTTGGAGCTCTTCAAGTCGCCATGCACCCAGCCGGCGTCGTGGATCTGCGCGAGCGCCTCGACCACGGGCAACAGGCGTCGTACCAGCAGCGACCACGGGCGGCCTCGCAGTCGGCCGATTTCGCCACCGGCGAGGTATTCGAACACGTCGAACGCGCGGCCATCGTCCGCGCGTCCGGAGGCGACCGGCGCGAGCAGCGCCGGGTGACGCACCAGCGAGGTCAGGGCCGAGGTGTCGTCCTGCGACTCACGGAAACGCAGCACCGCGTCGCGGGCGTCGCGACGGTCGCGGACGAGCCAGGTGGCCGCGTCCGGGCCGGCCGCGAGCGGACGCGCCAATTCGTAACGCGCAGCGACGACCTGCCCTGCCGCGAGCATCATCGATCCCATCTCCTGCCGGGCTCAACGCCGTCTGGGCGCAGGCGTGGCTGCCTCCGTCGCGGCCGTCGCAGGGAGGCCCGTTTCGTTTTCATACAGTTCGCGCAGCAGCTGGCGCCATTCGGCGTACTGCTGCTCGGCCGAGCCCTTGAGCTCGAGCGTGCGGCCTTCGATGTCGACGACGATCGGTTGCACTTCATTCTGGAACGAACTGCCGAGCTGCTTGAGCGACTCGCCGTGCATCTTGATCTCCGCGCGCATGTCGAGCCCGCTCTTGAACGCGTAGATACCGCCGAGCACGGCCGCGGTCGAGGCGGCCGACCCTGCGCTGCTGTTGGCCTCACTCCCCGCCAGGACGCCGCCGACCACGGCGACCGCGCCGAGCACCTGGCGCGTGAGTGCCTTGCGCCTGGCGTCGGCCTCCGCCTCCAGCTCCTCGTGCGAGTACTTGCGCCAGTTCCCGTAGGCGTCGTCCATGCTCTCGCTGAAGTTCGTGTAATGCTCGTTCAGCGTATCGACGAGTGAATAGTCGCGCTCGCGCACGCGGTCGAGGCGTTCCACGACGGGGTCGTCCTGCGAGGGCAGGCGCACGAGCGTGTAGGTGCCCCGGCGCTTGTCGCGATCGAGGTACGGCTTGAACGCGTACGGCGCAAGGTCCGCCGCGAAGCGCAGTTGCGCGACCTGGTGGACCTGCACGCGCTCGTCGCGGGACAGCTGTTCGCGCGCGGCGAGCAGGTCGTTGGCGATCGTCGCGTAGACGTTGTCGAACGGATCGCGCGGCCGCACCGCGACGTCCTTGTACGCGCGCACGTCGGCCTGCCCCTCGTATTCCTTCTCGAGCCAGACGCGCCCGGTGGCGTCGGTCGCGCGGATCGCGAGCCGGAGTTCACGCCCGGTCGACTCGAGGATGCGCCCGTCGACGTTGACGTCGCTGCTGGCGCTGTCCGACGGCAGCACGCGCACCTGGCCCCAGTGGCCCGTGCCCTCGAGCGTGTCGCGCAGCATCACCGGCATGTAACGGGATTCGGCCTTGCGCACGTCCGGGAAGATCCGCTTGGCCTCCTGCTCCTTCTCGTCCTCGGGCACGTTCGCGTCGAAGATGTGCACGCCCACGTCGAGCAGCTCGTCCTGCGGAATTTCGGTGGTGGCCTTCTTGGCGACGACCGGGGGGATCGGTCGCTGGTCCTGTACCACGCAGCCCGTGGCTGCGACGGTGAGCGCCGCCACGAGCAGGCCGGCGCGGAGCGCGCGCCACGGGGAGCGAGACTCGGTCGGGGGCATGGCGTTCACTACTGCGTACCCTGCTTGTACTTGCGGTATTCGTCCCAGAGCCGTTCACGCAGCTCCGGGTCCGTCTCCTTCATCGCGGCCTCGCGCAACTGGCGCGCCACGATGTCGTCGTCGCGACCGTCGGGAATGTCGCTCGGGATCCCGCCCGGGCCGCCGCCACCCTTGGGTCCTCCTCCACCAACGCCGCCGCCGCCCCCTTGTTGACCGGAGCCCTGCTGGTCGCCGGCGCCCGCGCCGCCGGGCTCGTTGCCCGCACCGCCTTCGCCGTCCTCACCTTCGCCTTCCGCACCCGTACCTTCGCCTTCCGTGCCCGAGCCTGCCCCGTCCTCGCCTTGTCCGGTCGTGGCGGCCTCGCCGCCGGCGCCGGCAGCCTGCTCGTCGCCCTCGGTACCGCCGACCGCGCCGGCGCTGCCCGCGCGCCCGGCCCGCTCCTGCGAAATCGTTTCCTGCTCCTTGCGCATGCGTGCATCGAAGACCGCGAAGGTCTCGTCGAAGCGCCGATCGATCTGGCCGCGGCGATCCTCCGGGGTCACGGGTCCGCCACCCGCCCCGCCGCTGCCCGTGCCGGTGGTCGATGCCGTGCCGCCGACGCTGCCGGTCGTACCCGTGTTACCTGCCGTGCCCGCCGTACCGGCCGCCGGTCCCTGGCCGGGCGCGTTCGCGCCGTTCGAGCCTTGGGTTCCCGAAGTCTCTGCACCGGCCCCGCCCGTGCTGCCGGCCGGTGAATTCGACCCCGCCTGGCCGCTGGGGCCGCCCGTGCCCGCGGGATTCGTCGACGCATCCGGCGTTCCCGGCGTTCCCGGCGCTCCCGGCGTCCCCGGCATCCCCGCACTGCCGGGCATTCCGGGCATCCCCGACGTCCCGGGCATGCCACCCGTGCCGGGCGTTCCCGTGCCCTGCGCTCCGGGCGAACCGGTCGAGCCTTGCTGTCCCGACGACCCTCCCGGGCTCGCGCCGCCGCTCGGGCCGGACGACGTGGTCGGACCGCCGCCGGACGCGCCGCCGCTGGTGCCGCCCGTGCTGCCGCTCGACCCGGCAGGGCCCGACGAGGACGACGATGGACTCTGGCTCGGCGGCATCGGCCAGCCCTGCGGACGCGGCGTCCCGTTCGCGCCGGGGTTCGTGGGCGTGCCGGCGGACCCCGCGCTGCCGCTCGAGCCGCCCGTGTCGCCGGGTTGGCCTCCGGCAGGGTCGGACTCCGAGCCCGGCGAGGACGCCCCGCCCGAAGAATCGGACGAGGATCGGTCGGACGAGCTCTGCTCGGACCCCGACGAGCCCTGACTGCCTCCGCTCGAGGGCGAGTCGGAACTCGACGGTCGCGACGACCCCGAGCCACCGCTCGAGGAGGACGGCGTCTGCGGGCCGGAACCGCCACCGCCGCCCGACGAGGACGGCGAGGACGGCGAGGACGACGGCGACCCGCCGCCCGACGACGGCATGTTGGTCGGCATCGTGCTCGACGTCGTGGTCTTGCAGCCGGCGAGCGTGACCGCGACGGCCAGGGCCAGCAGCGTCGACAAACCCGGGGTGCGTTGCATGTGTGAAACCTTCTGCGTTTGCGCGGCGACGATCGTCGGGGCGCATCCTACTTGGATGCGCCGCGCGACCTCCGGTTCACTGTCGCCGTCTCAGGGTGGTCCGCCGGCGCCTCCCGCGGCCGCTCCGGTCGCCGCGACGTCGGTGGAGAGCGCCAGGTCGTCACCGGCGAGGAACGAGCGCAGCTGTTCGCTGAGCCGGTCGCAGGCCTTGCGGCGCACGGGCGTGATGATCGGAATCGGCGCGATCGCGCCGATCAGCACCGAGGTGCCGGTGACGTCCGTACTGACCTGCCCGATCTCGGTCGCCGTCTGCATGTCCCAGACCGACGCCACGTAGTCCGATTCCTTTTCCCACCAGCCGACGCCGATGCAGCCGGCGCCGCCCGGGCTCGCCGCGCACGCGACACTGCCGCCGCCGTCGGTCTTCTTGGTGTTGCCGTCGAGCCAGACGACATAACGCACACCGATTTCCTGCAGCCGCTCGGTCACGCCGGGTCGCTGCAGCAGCACCCGGAGGCCGGCCGCGTTCGCGGGAGCCGTGCTCGGCTCGAACCACGGGAACAGCGCGTCGGTGAACTCCTGCTCGCCGTAGATCTTGAACGGGACCTTCGCCGTGCTCGCACGACCGCTCTGCCCTTCTTCGGGATGCACGAGCTGGCCGCCGAGGCGCTCCTGGATGCAGTCGAGGAACACCTCCTCTGTCCCCACGCCCTCGAGCTGCGGCTTCTTGAGCAGCACGATCGATTCGTTGGCCTGGATGGACGCGGCCACCTGCCGGGTCTCGTCGACCTTCGACGTCATGCATCCGCTGGCGAGCGCCCCCAGTACGGCCATGCCGGCCGCTGCGCGCAGGGACGCGCGTGCGACCGCCGCCGTGCGGCGTGCGGTGTTTGTGTCGTCCATGGCTTTCCTCCTCCCGGCAGCGCATTCGGTGGAGAAAAAATGCGACGGTTCCAGGGCCGGGCCTGCCCGAGTATACGACAACGACTTCGGCTGAAAAGCCGGTGGAAAGCGCCTCACGGACCGTCGAACAGTCCGCCTTGCACCGGTGCCTGCGGGTCGCGCACGAACTGCGTGGTGTCGAGCTCGATCGGCGGCGAGGCGTTGAGCCCGAGCCGCCGGCAGGCCGCTTCGAAACGCGCGCCGATCAAGGCTGCGTACGGGCCCTCGCCCCGGTGGCGATGCACGAACCGCGGATCGTTGAGCCGGCCGCCCCGCATGCCGCGGATCAGGTTCAACACCCGGTCGGCGCGTTGCGGGTGGTGTTCGCGCAGCCACGCCTCGAACAGGCCGGCGACCTCGTGCGGCAACCGCAGCATGAGCCAGCCCGCGCGTCGAACACCCGTGTCGGCGACGGCCTCGAGCATGCGTTCGATCTCGTGGTCGGTGATCGCGGGAATCACCGGCGCGAGCATGGCGCCGGCGGGAACGCCGGCCTGCGCGAGGCTGCGCAGCACGCGGAGCCGTGCCTGCGGCGAGGCCGTGCGCGGCTCGAGCGTGCGCTTGATCGAGTCGTCGAGGCTCGTCAGGCTCACGAAGACCTTGACGAGCCTGCGCTCGGCGAGCGGGACGAACAGGTCCAGGTCGCGCAGCACCAGCGCGCTCTTGGTGATCACCGAGACCGGGTGCCGGCGCTCGAGCATCAGCTCCAGCACCGCGCGCGTCGAACGCAACGCACGCTCCGCGGGCTGGTACGGGTCCGTGTTGCCGCCGATGTGCAGCACGCGGCATCGGTAACCCGGCGCGGCGAGGTCGCGCGCCAGCAACGTGGCCAGGTTCGGCTTGTGGAAGATGCGCGTCTCGAAATCGAGGCCCGGGCTCAGGTTCAGGTAGGCGTGTGCAGGGCGCGCATAGCAGTAGATGCAACCGTGCTCGCACCCCTGGTACGGGTTCAGCGACTGGTCGAACGAGACGTCGGGCGAGCGATTGTGGACGATCGCGTGCTTCGGAAATTCGGCGATCAGCTGCGTCTGCGGATGTCGCAGTGGCTCCTCGAGGCTGCCCCAGCCGTCGTCCGCCGGCTCGAGCGTGGTGGACTCGAAGCGACCCGCCGGGTTCGTGACGGCACCCCGGCCCTTTTCGACCTGTATGCGGTCCGCGCGACGCATGCACGGAGACTACTGTACGAATATACAGTTGTCACGTCTGCTCTGGAAAACGCTGCATGCGCCGCAGTTCGGGGAAGAGCCGCATCCACGTCACCGCGACGAGCAGTGTGGCCGCACCGCCGACCACGACGGCGGGCACGACGCCGATCCATGCCGCGACGACGCCGCTCTCGAACTCGCCGAGTTCGTTGGACGCACCGATGAACACCCCGTTCACGGCGCTGACGCGGCCGCGGATGGCGTCGGGCGTCTCGAGCTGCACGAGCAGGTGCCGGATGTAGACGCTGACCATGTCGCCCGCGCCGAGCACGACGAGCGCCACGAGTGACACCCAGAACGTCGTCGACAGGCCGAACACGAGCGTCGCGACACCGAACACGATCACGCCGCCGAACATCCAGCGCCCGACGTTGCGCGTGACCGGGTGTGCGCTCAGCACGAGTCCCGTCACGGCCGCACCGACGCCCGGTGCCGCGCGCAGCCAGCCGAGCCCGGTCGGCCCGACGTGCAGCACGTCGGCGGCGAACACTGGCAACAGCGCCGTGGCGCCGCCGAACAGCACCGCGAACAGGTCGAGCGAGATGGCGCCCAGCAACGGGCGGCGACGGCCCACGAAGCGCAGGCCCTCGAACAGCGCGTGCAGGTCCATGGCCGGGTCGGTGCTCGCGGCCTGCGAGACGTTGCCGCCGCGTCGGAGCGTTGCCATCGCCAGCACGGTGATCGCGATCATCACGGCGACGGTGCCGTACACGACGCGGGCGCCCGCGAGGTAGAGCACGCCGCCGAGCGCAGGCCCCGCGATCGTCGTGACCTGCCAGACCGACGTGTTGAACGCGACGGCCGAGCCGAAGTGTTCGCGCTCGACCAGGTTGGGCAGCAGCGCCTGGCTGGCCGGCATCGCGAAGGCTCGCGCGACCCCGAACAGCGTCATCGCGGCGAACACGGGCCACGCACTCGTGAGTCCGTGCCACGAGAACGCGAGCAGCAGCAGTGCACACCCGAGCATCAGCGTGTAGCACCCGACGAGGATCCGACGCCGGTCGCGGCGGTCCGCGAAATGCCCGGCCGGCAGGATCAGCAGCACGAACGGCACGAACTGCGACAGGCCGATCAGACCGAGGTCGAGCGGCCGGCGCGTGACCTCGTAGACCTGCCAGCCGACCGCCACGGTCTGCATCTGCACCGCGAGCGAGCCGAGAAAGCGCGCTGCGATGTAGCGGGTGTAGTCGGGGTTGCGAAGCAGCGCGCGCCGCGCGTCGGAGGCGCCGCTCATCGCGCGACGCGCCCCGCGAATGGGAATGGCCGGTGCATGGAAGGCGGCAGGATACCCCGCGGACGCCGCCGTGCGCAGGCTACCGCTGGCGGCCGCCGAGCCGTCACGCCAGAATCGCGCACCGCCTTGCCCGGAGACTCGCCCATGCCTCGATTCCCACGTTCCACGTTCATCGCGTGGCTGTTCGTTGCGGCCGCGGCCTTCGCGCAGACGGCGGTGTCGGCCGCGACCGCGCAGGACGCCGATGCGCGTTTCGAGGCGCTCGGCAAACGCTACGTCGAGGAGTTCGGCCGGTTCGCACCGGTGTCGGCCACGCAGCTCGGCGATCACCGCACCGACGCTGAGCTGGACGAC
This sequence comes from Steroidobacteraceae bacterium, assembly GCA_036277615.1. Taxonomy (GTDB): domain Bacteria; phylum Pseudomonadota; class Gammaproteobacteria; order Steroidobacterales; family Steroidobacteraceae; genus RPQJ01. The sequence continues at coordinate 4,032 of DASUMQ010000112.1, read as the reverse complement.
CTGAGCGCCGCCGGCCGCGCGCGCACGCTCACGTGGGTGAAGGGGCTGCTCGCGGAACTGCAGGCGCTCGATCGCGCACGGCTGTCGCGCGCGAACCAGGTCGACGCCGTCATGCTCGAGAACCAGCTGCGCTATTCGGTGTGGTCCGAGGAAAAGTATCGCGACTGGTCGTGGGATCCGCTGCTCTACACGCAGCTCACGGGCCAGGCGATCTACGGGCTGCTCGCGCGCGACTTCGCGCCGCTGCCCGAGCGACTGCGCTCGGTGACGGCGCGCCTCGAGAAACTGCCCGGGCTGCTGGAGCAGACCCGCGCGAACCTCGTCCCGGAGCGCGTGCCGTCGATCCACGCCGAGACTGCCGTCAAGCAGAACCCGGGCGTGCTGAGCCTGGTGGACGAGCTGGTGGTGCCGGCCATGGCGCAACTGCCGGAGGCGGAACGCGCGCGGCTCGACAAGGCCATCGCGAATGCGCGGGCGGCGGTGCAGGCGCACCAGCAGTGGCTCGAGAAGGAGCTGCAGCCGAAGGCCAGGGGCGAGTTCCGGATCGGCCGCGAGCTCTACGACGAAAAGCTCGCCTTCGCGTTGATGTCGCCGCTCACGCGCACGGAAATCCGGCAGCGCGCCGAGAGTGAAGCGATCGCGGCGCGCACGAAGATGTACGAAGTCGCTCGCCGGGTGCTCGCCGGTCGCGCCGGCGCGCCGCCGACGCCCGCCAACCCGACACCCGCCGAACAGCAGGCGGCGATCAAGGCCGCGCTCGAGGTCGCGAGCGCCGAACGCCCGCCGCGCACCGGCGTCGTCGACCTCGCCAAGCAGACGCTGCAGGAGACCACCGAGTTCGTGCGGGCCAAGGGTTTCGTCACCGTGCCCGACGAACCGCTCGAGATCATCCTGATGCCGGAGTTCCAGCGCGGCGTCGCGATCGCGTACTGCGACTCGCCGGGACCGCTCGACAAGGGCCAGCGCACGTTCTATGCGGTCTCGCCGATCCCGGAGGACTGGACGCAGGCGCAGGTCGACTCGTTCCTGCGCGAGTACAACGCACGTTCGATCGCGAACCTGACGATCCACGAGGCGATGCCCGGGCATTACCTGCAGCTCGCGCACTCGAACCGTTACCCGTCGATCGTGCGCGCGATGCTCGGCTCGGGACCGTTCGTCGAAGGCTGGGCGGTCTACACCGAGCGCGTGATGCAGGAGCAGGGGTTCCGCGCCGGCGATCCGCTGATGCAGCTCGTGCAGCTCAAGTGGTACCTGCGCTCGATCACCAACGCGATCATGGACTCGGCGATCCACGTCGACGGCATGTCGCGCGACGAGGCGATGAAGCTCATGGTCGAGACGGGATTCCAGGAGGAGCGCGAGGCGGCCGGCAAGTGGGTGCGTGCGCAGCTCACGTCGGCGCAGCTGTCGACGTACTTCGTCGGTTACCAGGAGCACTCCGACATGCGCGCGGAGGCCGAACGCCGCGGCGGCGCCAGGTTCGACGTCAGGAAGTATCACGACACCGTGCTGTCGTTCGGCTCGCCGCCCGTGCGATTCGTGCGCGCGCTGCTGTTCGACGAACCGGTCAAGTGAAGATAGGGGGTAGGGGATAGGGGGTAGTGCGGAGCGTGCTCCGCACGCCGTGCGCGACGCGCGTTCTTTCACTGTCCCCTATCCCCTAACCCCTAACCCCTTCCTTTTTGGCGCGGATTCCGTCGGAGGGCCGCGGCGCGTCGCTACTCTGGGTCCCATGGACGGACCCGCGACTCCTGCCTCCGGCGACCGCACGCGCTATCGCGCCGGCGCGCCGGTCACGTTCGACGACCTCGAGGTGCTCGCTTGCGTGTACGGGCCGCGCTCGAGCCCCGCGGACGTCGAACGCATGCAGTCGCTCGGGCCAGGCTGGACACGCGGCATCGCGCGGTGGCGACGGTCGGGCGCACCGTACCTGTTGCTGGTCGCGAGGACGTTCGGCGGCGGTTCCCGCGAGGAGCCCGACACGATCCTCGCCTCCGATCGCGCCGCGATCGAACGAGCGATCTGGATCGCGATGGCATCCTCCGACACGCGACTCTGCCTGCTCGAATCGTTCGAGCCGGCGCTCGTGCCCTTCGTGCAGACACTGATCACGACCTCGCGTCAGTCGGCTGGTCACGCCTGAGTCCGCGCCGGCTGGCCGCAGCTCACGTGTCTTCGTCGCTGACGAGCGCGTGCAGCGTGCCGCGGTTACTCCGGGCGCTGCTTCAGGCGTATTTGGCCCGCAAGCTCGGGTCGATCCGGACGAGTTGCCCGTCGTGGACCCGTGCCAGCAGGGACTGCGCCGCGATCGCGCCGCAGCCGGCGAGGAACATGTCCCACTGGGTGTCCCACACGTCACCCTGCGTGCCGAGGAACGCGCCTGCCGCGTCGCCGCCGGCGAGCGCGGCCCACCATTCGGTGAACTCGTAGAGGGCGCTGACGCCGAGGATGCCGAGGCACACGAGCGCGAACAACCACTTGCCCGGGCGTAGCGGCGAGGTTCGCAGCAACAATTCGCGCGCGATGATCGCGGGGCCGAATCCCTGCATCAGGTGACCGATGCGGTCGTAATGGTTGCGGGACAACTGGAATGTCTGCTGCATCCATTCGCCCAATGGTGTCAGCGCGTACGTGTAGTGACCGCCGTACATCAGGATCGTGGCGTGGATCGCGACCAGCGCGTACGCGAGCGGCGTCAGCGGGAAGCTGCGCGCGGTCGCGACGAGCAGCGGCACGGCGACCAGGACCGGCAGCACTTCGAGCACCCAGGTAAGCCGGTCGTACGGGCCGATGCCGGACCAGACCAGCACGAGCACCACGACGGCGAGCAGCGCGAGAGGCAGGCGGAAGGACGGGTTCAAGCGGGGTTCCCCTGCATCGGCCGTGACGCCGCGCCGGCGCTGCAATGGCATCGTCGGCAGGTCATGGTGCCTGGCGGCCGAGGAACTCGTCGAGGATGCGTGCGACGGCCCGCGGTTGGTCGTGGTGCAGCATGTGCCCGGAAGCCTCGACGACGAACGACTCGAGCTGCGGGACGTGCCTGCGCATCGCGTCTGGGTCCCCTGCCCCACGCAGCCGCGCCAGGAATTCCGACTCGGCGCCTGCGACATGGGCGACCGGTGCGACGATCGCGCGCCAGCAGGCCTCCGCCTCCTCGCGCCGGTACAGGATCGGATTGACCCGCTTGTGGACCGGGTCGAAACGCAGCCGGGCCCGGCCGTCGGGCAGCGCCTCCGCCCACGCGCGCGCCACGAACGCCGCACGGTCGGCGGTCAGGCGCGGATTGCGCTTGCGCAGCACGTCCGCCAGCACGTCGAAGTCCGGGAAGATCGTGGCGGGCTCGGGATGCTGCAGTTGATCGAGCCACTCGCGGTAGCGGCCCGGTGCGAGCCCGGGCAACGCGTCCGGCAGCCCGAACCCCTCGAGCGTGACGACGCGGGTCACGCGGTCGGGACGCAAGCCTGCGTAGGCAAGCGCGATGTTCCCGCCCATGCTGTGACCCGCGACGTCGACGGCATCGAGCGTCAACGCATCGAGCAGCGCGTCCAGGTCCGCGAAATACTCCGGGAACCAGTACCCGCCGGGAGTCCAGCCCGATCGACCGAACCCGCGCCAGTCCGGTGCGACCAGCGTCCTGCCACTCTCGAGCTCGTCGGCGACGAACTGGAACGTCGTACCGCAATCCATGAAGCCGTGCAGCAACAGGATCGGCGGATCCTCGCCCGGCCACACCGTAAGGTGATGCGACGTTCCGCGCAGCTCGCGACGTGAGCATTCGGGCAAACGCCGTGGGCGGTAGGGGTCCGTCATGCACGCCATGTTGCCGCAACACGCGTCCCCGGGCGATGACGTAAATGACGCAACCCGACAGTGTCACGCGCCAGGGCGGCTTTGCGACAATGACTGGATGCGCAAGCTGCTCGTCTTCCAGCACGTCGCCTCGGAACCGCTCGGTCACCTCGACCCGCTGCTGCGCGACGCCGGGTTTCGCATTCGCTACGTCAACTTCGGGCGCGAACCCCACGCCGA
>DASUMQ010000111.1:0-9164 GCA_036277615.1 Steroidobacteraceae bacterium | reverse complement strand
TGGCGGAGAGAGAGGGATTCGAACCCTCGAAGGGCTTTTGACCCTTACGCCCTTAGCAGGGGCGCGCCTTCGACCACTCGGCCATCTCTCCTGAAAACGGAGAGCCGCGAAGGATAAACGCCCGGGGGCGTGTCGTCCAGCCTTGGGGTCGCTGGCCAGGCCGCTCGGCGTGCGGCCGGCGGCGGCAGATTTCGTCGAACCGGCAGCAGGCCGGTTCGGCCTCACTCATCCAACGACATTCAACGATCGATCAATAACTAATACGTGTCGTGATCCACGCCGGCTAAGGCGTGACCGTTGCCACGCGCCGCCTTGCGCGTCGTCGTGGTCGTGGTACTCGCGGTCTCTGCGCCGCTGCCGTCCTGCTCTTCGCGCTTGATGCGCTCGAAGATTTCCTCGCGGTGAACGGCGACGTCGCGCGGTGCGTTGACGCCCACGCGCACCTGGTTTCCCTTGACGCCCAGCACGGTCACGGTCACGTCGTTGCCGATCATGACTGTTTCGCCCACGCGTCGAGTGAGGATCAACATTTTAGATTTCTCCTAGCCTGCTTGGCTTGTCGTTCCGCCGGACTCGAATCCTTTCAATCCCTCAGCGTTTCTTCCGGCCAGGACCGGGGATTCCCAGGTCGCCGATGACGAGCAATCGGCGCCGTTCACGTCTGCCACCCCCGCGAACCTCGACATGCAACTTACAATTCGCATGCACGGTTCGCGAGCGTGAAGATAGCGCGCAGTAGGGGGGTTGTCAGCAATGGCCGACAACGAAGGATTCGTTTTGGTGTAACTACGTAGCGCGCATCGTCGCGTTTGGGCAAGCCGGGCGCGATCCCGGGCCACTCCGGTCGGGACGTTTCAGGCCAGCTGGGCGCCCAGCCAGTCCGCGAGGCTGTCGAGGGCGGACTGCAGGTTTGCAGGTTGCGTGCCACCGGCCTGCGCGAGATCGGCACGCCCGCCACCCTTGCCGCCAACCTGTTTTGCGATGAAGTTCACGATTTCCCCGGCTTTTACGCGACTGGTGAGGTCGCTGGTGACGCCGGCGATCAGCGTCACCTTGTCCTGCCCGGCCGCCGAACCCAGCACGATGATGCCGCTGCCGAGCCTGCTCTTGAGCTGGTCAACCGTGTTGCGCAACGCGGCTGCATCCGCGCCGTCGACGCTTGCCGCAACGAGCTTCACGCCGGCGCTGCCGATCGACCTGGCTTCGGCTGCCAGGTCGCGGGAGCCTCCGCTCGTGATTTTTTCTTTGAGTTGGGAAATTTCCTTTTCCATTCGGCGCGCCCGCTCGAGCAGCTGGCGCACCTTGTCCTCGACGTCCTCCCGCGAGCCGCGCACGAGCCCCGCGACCTCGCGCAGCTTCTGGTCGGTCTCGACTACGTAGGCGTAAGCGCCCTGCCCCGTGACCGCTTCGATGCGTCGGATGCCCGCGGCGACGCCTCCCTCGCTCACGATCTTGAACAAGCCGATGTCGCCCGCGCGCTTGACGTGCGTGCCGCCGCAGAGCTCGGTCGAAAAATCGCCGAGGCGCAGCACACGCACCTGGTCGTCGTACTTCTCGCCGAAGAGCGCCATCGCGCCCGCTGCGACCGCGGCGTCGAAATCCATGAGCTTCGTTTCGGCGTCTGCGTTGCGGCGGATCTCCTCGTTGACCAGCGCTTCGATCGTCGCGAGTTCGCCGGGCGTCACGGCCGAGTAGTGCGAGAAGTCGAACCGCAGCCGGTCGGGCGCCACGAGGGAGCCCTTCTGCAGCACGTGAGTTCCGAGCACCTTGCGCAACGCCGCGTGCAGCAAGTGCGTGGCCGTGTGATTGAGTCGCGTGGCCTGGCGACGCTCGCCGTCGACGGTCGCCTCGACCGAGTCGCCGACCTCGAGCGTTCCGTGCTGCAGCGTGCCGACGTGCAGGTGCGCCTTGCCGAGCTTCTGCGTGTCCTCGACGAGGAACTGCGCCGAGGCGTTGGCGAGCACGCCGCGGTCGCCGACCTGGCCGCCGCTTTCGGCGTAGAACGGGGTGACGTCGAGCACGACCTGTCCCTGCTCGCCCGCTTTCAACTGCGTGACCGACTGGCGGTCCTTGAACAGCGCCACGACGCGTCCGACGCCGTGCTCGCCGTCGTAACCCACGAACGACGTCTGCGTGTCGACGGTCATGCCGCCGCGCAGGTCGACGTTGAACTTGCTCGCGGCGCGTGCGCGCGCACGCTGTGCGTCCATCGCCGCCTCGAAGCCGGGCTCGTCGATCGTGAGGCCTCGTTCGCGGGCGATGTCGTTCGTCAGATCGACCGGGAAGCCGTAGGTGTCGTACAGGCGAAACACCGTTTCGCCCGGAATCTGTTTTTTCCCGGCGAGCGCGTCGATGGCTTCGTCGAGCAGGTTCATGCCCTGCGCGAGCGTCTCGGCGAAGCGCTCTTCTTCCTGCAGCATCACCTTCTCGATGTGCTGGCGCTGCGCGGCAAGCTCGGGATAGGCCGCGCCCATCTCCTGCTCGAGCGTCGCCACGAGCTTGTGGAAGAACGGCCTGCGCTGTCCGAGCATGAACCCGTGACGAATGGCGCGACGCATGATCCGGCGCAGCACGTAGCCGCGGCCCTCGTTCGACGGCAGCACGCCGTCGGCGACCAGGAACGACGTGGCGCGCACGTGGTCGGCGATCACCCGCAGCGAGTTCGACGCCAGGTCGGTCGTGCCGGTGGCCTTCGCGGCCGCCTCGATCAGGTTGCGGAACAGGTCGATGTCGTAGTTGCTGTGCACGCCCTGCATGACGGCCGCGACGCGCTCGAGACCCATGCCGGTGTCGACTGAGGGCTTCGGCAGCGGGGTCATCGTGCCGTCGGCCGAGCGGTCGAACTGCATGAACACGAGGTTCCAGATCTCGACGTAGCGATCGCCCTCCTCGTCCGGCGACCCCGGGGGACCGCCGGGGATCCCGGGGCCGTGGTCGTAGAAGATCTCGGTGCACGGGCCGCATGGGCCGGTGTCGCCCATCGCCCAGAAGTTCGACTTGGCACCCATGCGCGTGAAGCGGTTCGGGTCGACGCCAATCACCTTGAGCCAGATCTCCGCGGCGCCGATGTCGTCCTGGTACACCGTCACCCAGAGCCGCTCCGGCGGGATACCGAGCGTGTCCGTGACGAAGTCCCAGGCGAAGCGGATCGCGTCGTGCTTGAAATAGTCGCCGAAGCTGAAATTACCCAGCATCTCGAAGAACGTGTGATGGCGCGCCGTGTAGCCGACGTTCTCGAGGTCGTTGTGCTTGCCGCCCGCGCGCACGCAACGCTGCGAGCTCGCCGCGCGCACGTAGCTGCGGCTTTCCTTGCCGAGGAAGACGTCCTTGAACTGGACCATGCCCGCATTCGTGAAGAGTAGCGTCGGGTCGTTGCCGGGCACGAGCGAACTCGACGGCACCACGGCGTGGTCACGCTCGCGGAAGAAATCGAGGAAGGCCGCGCGCAGCTGCGCGCTCGTCATGAACTTGGCTGGAGGTGTCAGGGTGCTGCTGCTGGTCATGGTCGGGTTCGTCTGCGACAGGCCCGAGGGCGGCCCGGATCCGGTGCGCGGAAAACCTGCGATATTGTAGGAATCGTGTCGGTTTTGCACGCTCGCAAGCTAAGATGCCGCGAACGAATCGAGCCGTCGTGAAAACCAGCCGCAGCAAGCGTCCGATGCGCGTCACGAACCACCGCACCCTGGTCGGTCGCGAACGTCGTGCACGGACCCACGCCCGTATCGTTGCCGCGGCCATGCGCGTCTTCGCGGAGAAAGGCCCTGACGCCCCGGTCATCGACGACTTCATCCGCGCGGCCGGCATCGCGCGCGGCACGTTCTACAACTACTTCACGCGGACCGACGAATTGCTGCTCGCGGTGTCGCGCTCGCTCGAGGACGAACTGATCCGGGCGATCGAGGCCGTCATCGAGCCGCTCGAGCCGGGCCTCGAACGCGTATCGAGCGGGGTGCGGCTCTGGCTGGCCTGGGCGCAGGGCGACCCGACCGGTTGCAGCTTCGTCGTGCGCAGCCGCTTCCGTGGCCCGCTGGTGGAAAAGCAGCTCGCGGCAGACCTGCGTGACGGCCTCGAGGCCGGAGATTTCGAGTTTCCGAGCGTCGCCATCGGGCGCGACCTCGTCGTAGGCACACTGCTCGAGGCGATGCACCGGATGATCACGGAGCGCGTGCCTCCGGGTTACCTCGACGACGTCGCTACCACCGTCCTGCGTGGCCTCGGTGTCGATCGGCGCTCCGTCGGGCGGCTGATGCGCCGCCCGGTGCCGGAGCCCGCGCGGCTCGGCCTGTCCCTGGAGATCAAGGTGCCATCGTCTCCGCGGTAACCTCCCAGCCAGCCTCGATGCCGCCCGGGAGCATCTGGCCGCGGTCGTCGCCCACCTCTTGCTCGATCAGGCGGTTCAGCTTGTCGTTCATCGCGACGACGAGGTCGCGCTGCGACCGCCGGCCTTGCGCGAGGTTGTCGAGTTCCAGCGGGTCCGCCTGGCGGTCATACAGCTCGACGTCGTTGAGCCGGTACAGGGCGTCGAGCGTCGTCGGGCGATTGTGCTGCTTCGGAGAAAAATAGCGCGAGAACACGTAGCGCCCGTCGAACACCGACCGCACGGCGCCTCTCTTGGTCATGTCCGGCGCGAAGCCCGCTTCCTTGAGCTTCTTCGGATTGCCGCCCTGCTGGATGAACTCGACGGCCTTGAGCAGGTAGTCGCCGTCGAGGTAGGCGAACATGTTGTAGTTGAAAAGCACGCCGTCGCGAACCGCGTCCACGGTCGCCGTCGCCGGGCTCGCGAGCAGGCCCGACAGGTCCTTGCCGGGCAGGCCCTGCACGATCGACCGGCGGCGATCGCTGCTGACACCGGTCAGGGACACCAGCGTCGGGGCAAGGTCGACGTGGGACGTCAGCGCCTGGCACTGCTGGCCGCCCTTGCGCGCCGGATGACGGATCACGAGCGGGACATTGTTCTGCTCGCGGTAGGCCACGGCGCCTTTCGCGTGCAACTGGTGCGCACCGTCCATGTCCCCATGGTCGGCCGTCAGGACGATGATCGTGTGGTCCATGAGCCCGGCCGCGTCGAGCTCGGCCAGGACCGCGCCGATGTTGCGGTCCACGTCGCGCAGGCAATTCAGGTAGTAGTTGTGACGCCGTCGCCAGCGCTCGGCCTCGTTCGGGATCTTGCCGACGAGCGCATCGTGCGACTTGAGGAAATCGACGTGCGCCGGCGGGCGCCCCGGTGCGTCGAGGGGCTGCGTGTGGTTCTGCGGCAGGTCGAAACGCCATCGCTGGGCGTACAACGGATCGGCCGGGTCCCGTGCGACGTTCGTGATGCCGCGTGCCGACTGCACGGGCGTGCCGGGGGCATCGGTGTCGTAGAACATCACGTCGTGCGGGTTCACCAGATTGACCGCGAGAAACCAGGGCTTGCGGCTCGCGGCGAGCTCCCGTCCCCTGCCGCGCAGCCAGCTGCCGGCCATCGCCGCGATCACGCCGTCGTGAAGGTAGCCGCCCTGCGTGTGGGCGATGATGTCGCCGACGCCGAAATAATCGGAGAACCCGTACGACTCCATTTCGGCCGTGAAGATCCTGGTCGGACTGCCGAGTTCGTTGACCGTCTCGAATTCCTTGGTCAGGTGCCACTTGCCCTTGTAGGCCGTGTAGTAGCCCGCGTCGCGCAGCATGTCGCCGACCGTGCGGATGTCGGGCGACATGCTCTGGATCCACGGGAAGTTCGTGTTGTCGAACATCCGCGTGTGCTGGATGTGCTGCCCGGTGTAGACCACCGAGCGCGAAGGCGTGCACACGCAGGAATTGATCGTGTGGTTCGTGAAACTGGTGCCTTCGCGCGCGAGCCGCTCGTGCGCGGGCAGGGAAAACCCTTCCGGCAGCTCCCCTGCCCGGAAGAATCGCTCCTGGTCCGTGAGGATGAACAGGATGTTGTACGGAGCCGAGCCGTTCCCCTCGGGCAGGCCGGGTGTCGCCGGGCCAGAAGCGCTGACCGTCGCGGCCTCCGAGCCATGCGCCGTCAGGGGACCGAAACCCAGCGCGGTTGCGCCGCTGCCCAGGCCGGCGGCGACCAGGAAGTCGCGACGCGTGCAACCGCGGTCGCTTCGATCTTCGCTTTCCATGTTCCCCCGACGTGCAAGGTCTTTTTTGATACGGTATCCGACAATGATGGTCAAGTTGACACTTCCGGTCAACTCGGAACAAGAGGCCGTGCTGCTGGTGGCCGGCGCCGTGTCGTACCTCATGGCGCCGATCGGTTGACGGGCGCCGTTCCAGTCTAGCTTCAGCGGTCGCTACGGGGACCGGTCGGGGTCGTCGTCGCCGGGGCCAAGGGCGGCCCGGATCTGTTCCGCAGAGAATCCGCGGTACTGCAGGAATCGCGCCTGTCTTGCCCGCTCGCGGTAATCGCCCGGTGGCGCTAACCCGAACTTGCGGCGCCGGGCTTCGCGCGCAGACTGGACCCAGTCGGTGTCGGCCGCCTCGAGCGCCTCGTCGATGGCCTCCGCCGCGACGCCCTTTTCGCGCAGTTCGATGCGGATGCGTACGGGGCCCTGGCCCCGGCCGGCGTGATGGACGATGTACTGCTCGACGTAGCGTTCCTCGCGCAGAGAGCCTTCCTGCACGAGGGCGGCCACGGCCGTCCCGACGACCTGGGCGCCGTACCCCTTGCGGAGCAAGCGCCCGGTCAGTTCGTGCCGGCTGAAATCGCGCGACGCCAGCAGCGCGAGCGCGGCCGTGCGGACAGTGCGTTCGTCTGCGTCGGCCGCGGCGACCCCCGCCTCAGTCCTCGGACGCCGCCTCACCCGCGACCGCCTCGCCCTTCTTCGGCACGAGCAGCTTCGCGCGCAGCGCGTTCTCGATCTCCTTCGCGGTGTCCTTGTGCTGCCTGAGGTATTCGCGGACGTTTTCCTTGCCCTGGCCGATCCGTTCGCCCTTGTACGAATACCAGGACCCCGACTTCTCGATCATGTTCTGCGCCACGCCCATCTCGATGATCTCGCCTTCGCGCGAGATGCCCGTGCCGTACATGATCTCGAACTCGGCCTCGCGGAACGGCGGAGCGACCTTGTTCTTGACCACCTTGACGCGCGTCTGGTTGCCCACGACCTCCTCGCCCGACTTGATCGCGCCGATGCGGCGGATGTCCAGGCGCACCGAAGCGTAGAACTTGAGCGCGTTGCCGCCGGTCGTCGTTTCGGGGTTGCCGAACATGACGCCGATCTTCATGCGGATCTGGTTGATGAACACGACCATCGTGTTCGAGCGCTTGATGTTGCCGGTGAGCTTGCGCAGCGCCTGCGACATCAGGCGGGCCTGCAGGCCCATCTGCATCTCGCCCATCTCGCCCTCGATTTCGGCCTTCGGCGTCAGGGCCGCGACCGAGTCGACCACGACGATGTCCACCGCACCGGAGCGGACCAGCATGTCCGTGATCTCGAGCGCCTGCTCGCCGTTGTCCGGTTGGGACACGAGGAGCTCGTTGACGTTGACGCCGAGCTTCTCGGCGTAGGCCGGGTCGAGCGCGTGCTCCGCATCGACGAAGGCTGCGGTGCCGCCGTTGCGCTGCACTTCGGCGATCGCGGTGAGGGCCAGCGTGGTCTTGCCCGACGACTCGGGCCCGTAGATCTCGATGACGCGACCGCGCGGCAGGCCCCCGACGCCGAGCGCCACGTCGAGGCCGAGCGAGCCCGTGGAGACGGCTTCGACGTCGTAGGTCGACGAGGCGTCGCCGAGACGCATGACGGAGCCTTTGCCGAACTGCTTCTCGATCTGGCCAAGCGCTGCGACGAGCGCCTTCTTGCGGTTTTCTTCCATTTACCTTGCCCGTGGTTGGTGCGCGGGGCCCCGGTGCAGCCCGTGCGTGAAAAGGATCAGCGGGAGGGCTGCATTATTCCACAGCGACCCCAGCCCGGCAGGCGGAAAATTCGCCCGAATCGCCGGATTCTCAGCCGCGGAGATTCCACCACCGCAGAGGCTCATAGCGTGAGCCCCTGGGATCGGTCTGCGAGCGCACGAGCGCAAAGCGGTCGACGGGCCAGGCGATGGGATCGGGCAATGGCCCCTTGGGCGCCGTGCGCGCTTTCCGTGCCAGCGTGACGTGCGGACGATAGTCGCGCGATTCGGGCACGAAGCCCTCGGCCCGCAGCGCAACCCGCATTTCGGTCACGAGCCTTGCGAGCGGTGCGGGTGTCGATGACGCCGACAGGCAGAACACTTGCGGCCGGCGCCAGTGGTCGAGCAGGTCGAACTCGATCGTGAACGGTGCGCCGTCGATGCGATCGGCCGCCGCCCACACCGACGGTTGACGATCGGCCGCCACGGGACCGAGGAATTCGGCGGTGACGTGCCACTGCTCCGGTCGTTGGGGTTTGCCGCGAATGCCCTCGAGCAAAGGCGGCACCCGGAGTTTCAGCACATCGCGCAACTCGTCATCCGGCCAGAACGCGAAGAACAGGCGGTCGGTCATCGTTCCAGCAGGCCGGCCATCGCCCTCTGCACGGCCCAGCGACGGACCGATTCGCGATCGCCGGGCAGCACCTCGCAGGCAGTCGTCACGTCGCAGCCGTCGCCGGGCAGGCGGCGCGCCCACGCGAACCACACGGTGCCGACCGGCTTGTCGGGCGTGCCGCCGTCCGGCCCCGCAATTCCGCTCACGGCGACGCACAACTCGCCGCCCAGCCGGTCGAGCGTGCCTTGCGCCATCGCACGCACCACCGGTTCGCTCACGGCGCCATGCGCCTGCAACACCGACGGCGATACGCCGAGCACGTCGGTCTTCGCGGTGTTGGCATAGGCCACGACCCCGCCGAGATACCAGCGCGAACTGCCCGGCAAGTCCGTGCAGACCTTGGCGACCCAGCCGCCCGTACAGGACTCGGCGGTGACCATCGTCCGGTCGGAGGCGACCAGGCGCTGCGCAAGCGTCGTGGCGAGCGCACGCAGCTCTGCATCATTGGGCGCGGCCATGCGAGAATTGTACCGGCTCGCGACGGACGGCGGGGTGGCCGTCAACGTCGTAAGCCTCAACTTACAGCACTCACCTATCAGCAAAAAGGCAGGAATTCCATGAGACTCGCTTCGCTTGCGCTGCTGACCCTCGCCACCGTCGCCGCCCCCCAGGTCACCTTGGCGCAGGACAGCGTCAAGGCCGACGAACAGATCATCATCAA
>DASUMQ010000110.1:0-21918 GCA_036277615.1 Steroidobacteraceae bacterium | reverse complement strand
CTCCGCCGTCGTGATCACGCCGCTGATCGCGTGGATGGGTGCGGCCCTGAACCAGCCGCTCTACCCCGAGACGACGCGGCTGATCTCGGAGATGGGTGCCGGCGACATCTGGTCGCGCTACGTGCGCTACATCGGCGCGGGCGCCGTCGCGACGGCGGGCATCCTGACCGTGCTGCGCGGGCTGCCGACGATGGCCGGCGCGTTCATGGCCGTCGCGCGCGGCATGCAGAGCCAGGACGGAGTGGGCGCGGCGACCGGCACCCGCACCGATCGCGACCTGCCCGCGGCGTTCGTTTTTGGCGGCGTCGCGATCGTCGTGCTGATTGCCGGGCTCGTGCCGGGCGTGTTCGCGGGCGACATGGGTCCCGGGCAGCGCGCGATCCTCGCCGCCGGCGTCGGCGTGTTCGGCGTAATGTTCGTGGCCGTCGCCGCGCGGATTGTCGGCATCGTCGGCGTTTCCTCGCAGCCGACTTCGGGCATTGCACTCGTGACCTTGCTCGGCACGGCATCGGTGTTCGCTGCGGCCGGCTGGATCGATGCCGACGCGCGTGCAGGCGTGCTGACGGTCGGCACGATCGTCGCGGTGGCCGCGAGCAAGGCTGGCGACATTTCGCAGGACCTCAAGACCGGGTGGCTCGTCGGCGCGACGCCGGCACGCCAGCAAGCAGGCCAGCTGATCGGCGCGGCTTTCGCGTGCTGGGCGGTCGCCGCGACGGTGATGCTGCTCGGCACCGCGTACGAGTTCGGCTCGAAGGAAATCCCGGCACCGCAAGCGACGCTGATGAAGACGATCATCGAGGGCGTGCTCGCCGGTGCGCTGCCGTGGGACCTCGTGCTCACGGGCGCGGGACTCGCGATCGCCGCGATGCTGTGCGGCGTCTCCGGTCTCGCATTCGCGATCGGCATCTACCTGCCGCTCGCGACCATGGCGCCGCTGTTCGTCGGCGGGTGCGTGCGTGCGCTGGTCGAGCGCGGCCGGGGACCGCTGCCTGAAGGCGCGAGCGACACGGGCATCCTCGCGGCGTCCGGGTTGGTGGCGGGCGAGGGTCTCGCCGGCGTCGTGATCGCCGGCCTCGTCGCAGCCGGCATTGCGCCGAGGTCGATCGATCCGCGACTCGGCGGGCTGGTCGGTGAACTCGTTGCACTGGTCGTCGCAGTGGCGGTGTGCGCATTCCTGCTGCGCGGCGGGCGTGCGCAGGTGACGAGCCGCGTCGCGCCACCGATCTGAGTGTCGCGTCGCGCGTCCCGAATCTTTTTTCAGGCTCGCTCCGCTCTGCACGATTGACCGGTCGAGAGTCGCGGCCGAATATTCACGCCGGCCGGATGGCGCCGCCTCAGTGTTCGTCCGTCATCGGCCCAGAGACCGCGAACCACGCGGCCAGGGGGTTGCATGCGGTGTTTCACTGCCCGGGTGCGCGCGGCCGTCGTCGCGCTGCTGCTGCTGTTTGGCGCTGCCTCGGCGCAGGCTGCGAACACGCCACCGGTGATCAGTGGCACGCCCCCGACCGACGTCACCGTCGGTCAGACCTACCTGTTCCAGCCGACCGCGAGCGATGCGGAGAAAGCCAGGCTGCGTTTTTCGATTTCCGGCAAGCCTTCGTGGGCGACGTTCAGCGCGTCCACCGGCAAGCTGTCGGGCGCACCGCAGGCCGCGCACGTCGGCCTGTATGCGAACGTGAAGATCAGCGTCAGTGACGGGCGCAACCTGACGTCGCTGCCCTTGTTTTCGATCACCGTCCACCCGTTGCCGAAGTCGCACTACGGGCACTACTTCGCGACGCGCTACGCCGACACACCGGCCGACGCGGCGATGCTGTGCGAGCAGGCGGGCGTCACCGGCGTCGTCTGGCGCCGGACCTGGGGCGAAGTCGAGCCGAGCCCCGGTACGTACGACTTCTCGTCCTTCGATGGAGTGCTGGCGGCGATCGCCGGATCGCACAATCCCGACTGCCAGCTCTGGCTGTTCGTCGAGTACAAGAGTTTCGCGAGCAGTCCGATCAAGAACCCGTGCCCGGCCTACCTGCAGGCTGACTATTCCGCGCCGAATGCGGACGGCAGCGGCGCGTCCACGTGTTTCATGTGGGAGCCGGCGGTCGTGGATGCCTACGCGGCCATGATGCGTGCCGCGGCCGCGCGTTACGACCCGAACCCGCGCGTCGAGGGCCTGATCTTGCAGGAGACGGCGTTGGGATTTAACGGCGCCTACTCGCAGGACGTCGCCGACGGCGGCACCTACACGGCGGAGGGTTGGCGCGACGCACTCGTGCAGCTCGTCTCCCAGTGCGGCAGCGCGTTCGCGCACAGCCGCTGCGTCTCGTTCCTGAACTTCATCCGCGGCGGGCAGCAATACCTCAAGAACGTCGCGGCCGCGATCGCGACCGTGCCGAATAATCGCGCGTGCGTCTCGGGACCGGACCTGTTGCCCGACGAACCGTCCCTGTACTCCAGCGAATCGGCCGCGTACGAGGTGATCGTGCGACATCCGGGGTGCCGCTCGAACAGTGCACAGAACGCATCGTACGGCGTCGAAGGTTGCGACATGGACTGCATCTTCCGCTTCGGCGTCGGCGGCACGTTCGGCGATTTCCCCGAGACCGCGCCGCGCACGGGCGGGCTATGCATCAACTCGTACCTGTTCTGGAGTCACCGCGTCTTCCCGAGTGCGACCGGGCTCGACTGGACGTACGCGCTGCCCGTGATCGCGGCCTATCCGTACGGATCGGCATGGCTCGATCAGTGTGCGGGCGGCGGCGGGTCGCCCTGACCGGTTCGCCCCGTGTCGCCGCTCAGCGTGACGCGAGCCAGCGCTCGAGCCGCGCCGAGCTGCCCGGCGGCAGGTGCAGGCCCAGCTTCGACCGCCGGTAGAGGATGTCGTCGGCCGTGACGGCGAATTCCTCGCGACACAGGTATTCGATCTCGCGCTCGGCCAGCCCCGGCAACACGAACTTGCCGAGGTCCGCTACGCCGGCGCAGCCGTCGAGCAGCCGATCGAGGCGCGTGCCGTAGGCGCGCGCGTAGCGGTCGAGCAGCGCTTCGTCGAGCCACGCGTACCGACGCGCCGCGCGGGCACGGAACGCGTCGAAGTCCGCGCCCGGCATGTCGCCACCCGGCAACGGCGCGCGCTCGGTCCAGGACGGCGCGACGGCGCCGAGTGTCGCGCAGACCTGTCCGACGACGTCCTCGGCGAGCCGGCGATATGTCGTCAGCTTGCCGCCATAGACCGAGAGCAACGGCGGCCCGCGGCGGTCGAAGTCGAACAGGTAGTCGCGCGTGACGCTTTTCGGGTCCTGCGTCGACGACGCCAGCAGCGGACGCAGGCCTGCAAACGTCCAGACGACGTCGCGACGCGTCAGCTTGCGGTCGAAATAGCGCACGACCATCCCGAGCAGGTATTCGATTTCCTGCGGCGCGATCGCGGGCGCCGCGAGGTCGCCCGAGTATTCGCGCTCGGTCGTGCCGACGAGCGTGAAGTCGCGTTCGAACGGGATCGCGAACACGACACGTCCGTCCGGCGCCTGGAAGATGTACGCGTACGGATGGTCGAACAGCCGGCGCACGACGATGTGGCTGCCCTGGATCATGCGCGGGTGGTGCCGGGCCGGGCGCGGCGTGCAATCGTCGAGGAACTGCGCCACCCACGGACCGGCGGCGTTGACGACGAATCGCGCCGTCAGTTGTTCCGAGCGCCCGTCCACGTGCGAGAGCGTGGCGACCCAGCTCTTGCCGGCGCCGCGCAGCTTCGTGCACTGCGTGCGCGTGAGCACGCGTCCTCCACGCTCGCGCACGTCGATCGCGTTCGCGACGACCAGTCGCGCGTCGTCGACCCAACCGTCGGAATACACGAAGCCCGTGTCGAAGCGCCCGTCGAGCGGCGCGCCGGCCGGGTGTCGACGCAGGTCCACCGTCTCCGAGCCCGCCAGCCGACGGCGCACCGCGAGGTGATCGTAGATGAAGAGTCCGGCGCGGATCATCCACGCGGGCCGCAGGTGACGGTCGTGCGGCAGCACGAACCGCAGCGGCCACGCCAGGTGCGGCGCCGACGCGAGCACGACCTCGCGCTCGAGCAGGGACTTGCGCACCAGGCCGAAGTCGTAGAACTCGAGGTAGCGCAGGCCGCCGTGGATCAGCTTCGTGCTCGCGGAAGACGTGTGCGAGGCGAGGTCGTGCTGCTCGCAGAGCACCGTGCGCAGCCCGCGACCCGCGGCGTCACGTGCGATGCCGGCGCCGTTGATGCCACCGCCGACGACCAGCAGGTCGCAGTCCGGTCGCGTGGGCCCGTTTTTCTTCGTCACCGATAGATCAGCACGTCGGCGCGTTGCTCGAGCCAGGCCCGCTCGTCGCCGTGCGCGAGCGACTCGAGGTCCGCGGCGGTCGCGGCCGGATCGTCCACCCAGCGGCGCAACACTTCGCTGCCGTTGATCAGGTCGATCGCAAGCCGCCCGTGCTCGTATTCGTAGGCGAAGTCGCGCCAGATCCCGTAGTCGGGACGCAGCCGCCGCAGCGCCTTGAACGCGAGCGCCTGCAGCCGCCACGGGCGGAAGGCCGCGTGGTCATAGGCGCCGTCCTCGACGTGGACCTGCAGGCCGGCGCAGAGCTGCTGCGCGTGCTTGTGGAAGGTGGGCTCGAACCAGCACGGCCGCAGGCGGCAGCCCTGCAGCCACGCGGGGGCGAGCCGGTGCATTTCCGCGAGCAGCGTCGGCACGTCGAGGTCGGGGGCGCCGAAGACTTCCAGGGGGCGCGTGGTCCCGCGACCCTCCGACAGCGTCGTGCCTTCGAGCATGACCGTGCCGGGATAGCAGCGCGCCATCCACAGATTCGGCGCGTTCGGACTCGGGTTGACCCACGTGCGCTCACCGAGCGCCCAGCCGTACCCGGGTGCCGCGTCGGGGCGCCAGCCCTGCATCTCGATCACGCGGTACTCGATGTCGAGGCCGCAGCGGCGGATGAACCAGTGTCCCAGCTCACCGAGCGTGAGGCCGTGCCGCATCGGCATCTCGCCCGCACCGACGAAACTTTCCCAGCCCGCGCGCAAGGTGAGGCCTTCGACCGGGCGGCCGATCGGGTTCGGGCGGTCCAGCACCCAGACGGCCTTGCCGTTCACGGCCGCCGCCTCGAGCACGTAGCGCAGCGTCGTGATGAACGTGTAGATGCGACAGCCGAGGTCCTGCAGGTCGACCAGCAGCACGTCGAACGTGTCGAGCATCGCCGGAGTCGGGCGCCGTACGTCGCCGTACAGGCTGAACACGGGGATGCCGAGCGCGGGATCGACGAAGTCGGGCGACTCGACCATGTTGTCCTGCTTGTCGCCACGGAGCCCGTGCTGCGGGCCGAACGCAGCCGCGAGTCGTACGTCGTCGCCGAGGGCTGCGAGCGCGTCGAGCGAGTGCGTCAGGTTCGCCGTGACCGAGGCGGGGTGCGCGAGCAGCGCGACTCGGCGGCCGCGCAGGTCGCGTCGCAGCGAAGGTTCGTCACGGAGTCGATCGATGCCGAACCTCACGCGGTGGGATTCCCCACCGCGTCGCGCAGGATGTCGGTGACGCCCTCGGAGGTGTGCCCGACCTGCAACACGAAACCGAGCCGATGGTGGAAATCCGGCTGTTCCGCGGGATGGGCCAGCGCCCAGTGGGTCAGCCGGCCGTTCTTTTCCTCGATGACCGCGGCCGCACCTGCGCGGAGCGGCGAGCCCGGTCGCGGCATCGGCAGCTCTTCGAGGTACGTGACGGCTTCGAGCACCATCCCGCGCGGCATCGGCCGCACCGCCACGCGTGGCGACCGCCTGACGTCGAGCGGCATCATGCCGCGCCGGTAGCCGCTGAAACCGTACATGGCCCATTCGCCCGACGGCGAGAAGTTGAGCTCGCAATACGCCTCGCTGTCGGGCAGCGCCAGGAACACCTCGAAGCAGGTGTGGCGCCAGAGTTCGTCGGTCCGCGCCGGCACGCGTGGCATCGGCAACCGCACCAGCGACATGTCTGCGTCGAGCGCGAACGTGACCGCGAGCTTGCCGGCGCCGCCGATCCGCGCGCTTGCAGAGATGCCGCGCACCGCACCGCTCGAACTCGAGGGGTGGCAGGCGAGGGCGACGGTCTGGGGCTTCGGTCGGGTCATCGTCGCGATTCTAGCCACCCCGCGTCATATTGGCTTGACGAGCGTGGGGTCGGGTCGCTCCATCCAGCGCAGGACCGCCTCCGCGAAACGCTCGCATTCCGCGATCGCCGTCTCCCAGGCCCGGATGCGTCCGGCGTGGTCGGGGCCATAACGGTAGAAGTCGCGACGATCGGGCAGCTTGCCGTTCGGCAGGGTCTTCAGGAACCCGGCCGACGGGGCCACCAGCAGCACGTCGTCGAGCCAGGCATGCGCGCGCGGTGCCTTGCGCCACGGCAGGTGCTTGTCGAGCCAGCCCGGCGTCACGTAATCGTTGAAATGCGGATAGAACACGATTCGCCCGCCGTGACGCGTGAGTCGCGGGTACGGCAACAGCAGGTGGTAGTCGACGAGCGCGCCGTCCCAGTAGTTGCCGTCCGGCGCGCCGACGATGTTGCGGACGGGGGTCGCGAGCAGCGGGATCGTCCCGGAGGCGAGCAGTGCGTCTTCCGCGTTCTCGTCGGTCAGCGCGACGTTGACCAGGCCGAAGTCGTCGAAGGCGGCGGCGCCGTCGAGCAGGCTCGGCCGCTCGCCACCGTGGAACACCACCCGTTCGAGGTAACCCGCGAGACGCTTGCGCGAAATGGCGTTGCTGAGCACGGCCCGACCGAAGGCGAGTCGCGATGCCCGATCGTGCAGCGGTCCGCGCGCGCGTGCGGTGACGATGCCGAGCGCCACGCCCGGGCGGACCTGCAATGGCCCTGCGCCGCGCGCCGCGCGTGCGATCTGCCGGCAGGCCGAACTGATCTCGGCGGGTGCGGGTCGCGCCGAATAGCACTGTCCGTGCACGTAAGCCTGCTGCACTCGGTCGAGCGCTGCAATCGGGTCGGGCTGAGCCAGTGCCGCCATGCGCCAGGCACCGACCGAGGCGCCGATCAGTTCGACGGGAGCGCCGTCCGGCAGCCAGCCTTGCCGCCAGAGCATGCGGTCGAGCGGCAGCAGCGCGAGGCCTTTGGGGCCGCCGGCGGCGGCCGGAACGCAGCAGACGTCGCCCGGGCTGAGCCCGCGCTCGCGCAAGTGGCGCAGGGCGCCGGGACCGGCGCGCAGCTCGAACGGTCGGGAGTGGGGCGGCATGCGGGCCGCGATGTTAGGGCCTGTCCACACTCGTTGTCATGAACCGCGCAGCCTGGGCGACGGACCCGCAGCCGTACGCTACGATCGGGCGCCGCGTCATACAGGAAGCGATCGTTGGGACCCGGACCGTGGATCCTGCTGTGTGCACTCGCGGTGGCGGCGCTGCTCGTCGCCGAACGCCGTCGCTCACGGCGTGGAAAATGGCTCGCCAAGCCGGTCGCCTCGGCCGCGTTCGTCGCGACCGCAATCGCTTCCGGCGCACTCCACGGCCTGTACGGGCAACTGGTGCTGCTCGGGCTCGTCTTGTGCCTGGTCGGCGACGTCCTGTTGATCCCGGCGGGTCGCGTGCCGGTGTTTCGCGCGGGCATCGTCGCGTTCCTCGCCGGACACGTGGCATTCGCCGCCGCATTCATGACGCAACCGATCGATCTGGCTTGGCTGGCGGCCGGCGGCGCCGGTCTCGGACTTGCGCTCTGGGGCGTGTGGCGCTGGTTGCGGCCCTCCGTCCCGGCCGACTTGCGCGTCGCCGTCTGCGCCTACCTCGTCGTGATCGGGGTCATGGCCGCGCTCGCGCTCGGCGTCGCCGGTGGCGGCGGGCCCGCGACGGTCGCGGTCGGCGCGCTCGCGTTCGCGGCCTCCGACGTCTCCGTCGCGCGCGATCGCTTCCGTCGGGAGGACTTCTTCAATCGCGCGTGGGGCTTGCCGTTGTACTACTGCGCGCAACTGCTGATCGCGCTGAGCCCCGCCCTGGTGACGTGACCGTGTTCCTGCAGCCCCAGGCGTCGTTGCCCGAAACCCTGCGCGTGCCCGCGCCGTGGACGCTGCGTGGCCACGGATGGATCGTGCTGCTGCGCCTGCCGCGCACCGCGACGGCACGCACGGCGTTCGTCGACGGCGGACTGCAACGCTCGCTGCGGGCGGCAGTGTCGGCGCTGATGTGCGTCGAGTACACGAGCGCGCCGTGCGGCGCCTACCGCGAGGTGCTGTTCGTGCCGGGCACGATGCGCTTCCCGGACGGGCGGCGATATCCCTCGATCAGCCGCATCCTGGTCTCGACCTGGACCAGCGTCGTCAACGGTCGGGCGAACTGGGGCATTCCGAAGGACCGCGCCGAGTTCGACATCGTTCGTGGACGCGAACGCGACGGCTTTGGCGTCTCCGACGACGGCCGCGACGTGTGCCGCCTGGAATTCGAGACGCCGCGGGGACCGCGCCTGCCGTTCCGCACGTCGTGGCTGCCTGCGAGCTGGAGCACGCTCGCACAGGTGCACGAAGGCCAAGCGTTCTACTACCAGCCGCGTGCGCGCGGTTCGCTGCGACCTGCCCGCCTGCTGCGTGCGCGTTACGACGGGACGCTGTTTCCGGACCTCATCGCGGCGACCGTGCTGGCGTCGCTCCGGGTCGAGGATTTCACGATGGAATTCCCCGTGGCGAAGATCGGGCTCGGGACGACCGCAACCGCGTGACCCGGCCGCGACCGAGGTGCGCGACACCGCGAGGCGCGAGGCACGAAGCGGGTCGCCTCGCGGCGACCCGCCCCGCAGACCTCCGTGTCGACGAAGGGCGTCAGCCGACCTTCGCTCCGTCCCGCACGGCGTGCAGCGCCTGCACGCTCGGGTTGCCGACCTTGCCGACGGCCTTTTCGAGCGTCCGGTCGAAGCAGGCCTTGTACTGGCTGCGCGCCTTCAGTTCACGCGAGCTCGGTTCGTTGCCGCAGGCGCGCTCGGCTGCCGACGACAGTCGCGCGTAGAGCGCCTTCGCGCCTTCGGCCGAGGTCAGGTCGAGGTCCGCGTATCGTACGACGACGTCGTCGTGCTTCTCCGCGGGCGCGGTGCCAGGCTCGCCTGCCTGCGCCGCGAGGGCGAGGCCGAGCGTGCCCGCGAAAGCGACCACCGAGCCGATCACTCTTGTCCTCAAGTCATGGCGGTTCATCGTACTGCTCCTGTATGTCTTCGTTTCGCGCTTTCGTTCTTTCACCGCGCAGACAGTTTGATGCGCATGCCGGGCGCACGTTCGTCGCTTCGTCGCGTGCGGCCGGCGCTTCGTCGCAGCGGCATCTGGTAAGGTGAGGAAAAGACGTGACGTGGACGTGACGCAGGAAATCCTCTGGAAGCTCGCCTATACGGTGTTCGTCGTCGTGATCGTCGAGATCTGGCGGCGGCATTACGGCTGGCGCAACCTGCTGTGGTTCTCGGACATCGCGCTGATCGGCGCGGTCCCGGCGCTGTGGCTCGAGAGCGCGGCCATTGCGAGCGTGCTTGCGGTCGCGGTGCTGCTGCCGGAGATCCTCTGGAACGTGGACTTCGGCCTGCGCCTGGTGCTGCGACGTCGGATCACGGGCCTGACCGACTACATGTTTGAACGCGAGCGCCCGCGGCTGCTGCGGGTGCTGTCGGCCCTGTTCCACGTACCGCTGCCCGTGCTGCTGCTCTGGATGCTGGCCGAGTACGGCTACGACGCGTCGGCGGGGCTGCCCGGCGCGGTCGTGCTCGCGGCGATCGTGTTGCCCTGGAGCCGGGCGGTCGGCACGCCCGAGCGGAACATCAACTGGACCTACGGACTCGGGGCAGCCCAGACCCGGCTGCCGGCGCAGCGTTACCTGGCGCAGCTGTTCGCCGGGTTCGTGCTCGTCGTGTTCATGCCGACACACCTGGCATTGCAGGCGCTGTTCCCGCCCCCGTCGTGAGCGGGCTCCGCGCGTGCCGGATGATCGTCTCGATCAGGTCGTGACGGTCGATCGGCTTGGCCAGGTGACCGACCATGCCGCACGCGCGGCAGTGCTCGATCGCTTCGTGCAGCACGTGCGCGGTCTGGCCCACGACCGGCAGGTCCGCGTCGACCTCGTGCACGAGTCGCGTCGCCTCGTAGCCGTCCATCACCGGCATCTGGATGTCCATCAGCACGATGTCGAAGGCGCCGGCGCCCTCGCGGCGCACGCGCTCGACGGCCTGGCGACCGTCGCCGACCGTCACGACCTGGGGACCTTCGCCGCGCAGCATCGCCTGCACGACGAACTGGTTCACCTCGTTGTCCTCGGCGAGCAGGATCCGCAATCCGGCGAGGCGTGCGACGCGGCGCGTGGCGCTCGCACCCACGGGGTCGGCGCCCGGGTCGGCCGCGGTCTCGGCCGCAACGCAGGGCAGCAGCACGGTGAACTCGCTGCCGCTGCCGACGTCACTGCGCACCGAGATGTCGCCGCCCATGAGGTCGGTGATGCGCTTGCAGATGGCGAGGCCGAGCCCCGTGCCGCCGAACCGGCGCGTCGTGCTCGTGTCGGCCTGCTCGAACGCCGAAAAGATGCGCGCAGCCTGGTCCTCGCGGATGCCGATGCCCGTGTCGCGCACGACGAGCCGGAGGCGGGCGCCGTCCCACGCGGCCCCGAGCACGACCTCGCCGCGCTCGGTGAATTTGACGGCGTTCGCGAGCAGGTTGAGCAGGATCTGCTTCACGCGCATCGGGTCGGTGCGACAGCGCGGCGGCACACTGGGCGTCACCTCGACCCGGACGTCGACGCCCTTGGCTCGTGCGACCGGCAGGATCGAGGTCAGGACCTCCTCGACCAGGGCACGGAGGTCGGTGGCTACGGATTCGACCTGCACCTTGCCCGCCTCGATCCGCGAGAAGTCGAGCACGTTGTCGACCAACCCGAGCAACGTGCGGCCGGCCTCGAGGATGCGTGCGAACGTCTCACGCGTCGCCGGGTCGGTCGCGCGCTCACGGTACGCGACCTGCGCCAGCCCGAGCACGCCGTTGAGCGGGGTACGGATCTCGTGGCTCATGTTGGCGAGGAATTCGCTGCGCGCCTGCGCGAGGCGTTCCGCCTCGTGCAAGGCTGCTTCGCGCGCGCGATCGAGCGCGCGACGTTCCGTGGCGTCCATGAAACTCACTACCGCGCCGACGATGCACCCCGCGCGCACCATCGGGTGCGTCGAATACGTGACGGGCATCGACTCGCCGTTCGCGCGCCGGTAGTTCTCGTCGTGGACCGTGACACTGACGCCGTCGAGCAGCGTGCGCTCGAGGTGCCGGCCGAGCCCCTGCCCGGCGTCGTCGGGCTCGCCGAGGCTCGCGGCCGCGCGGCCGACGAGTTCGGCCGGCGTGCAGCCGAACATGCGACATGCGGCGGTGTTGGCGAACGAGACGCGGCCCGCGACGTCGACGCCGAACAGGCCATCGGCGCTGGATTCGAGGATCAGCCGCAGGTTCGATTCGGCGCGCTGCAGTTCCTCGGTGCGCTCGTCGACCCGTCGCTCCAGCGTGGCGTTGAGTTCGCGCACCTGCGCCTCGGCCTGCTTGCGGGTCGAGATGTCCACCACGGTTGCGACCACGTACGACTTGCCGCCGAGCGTGAGCGGCGCGAGGCTGAGCTCGACCGGGAACTCGCTCGCGTCCTTGCGGCAGGCTGCGAGGTCCAGGCCCTCTCCCATCGGCCGCGCGTGCGCGGATGCGGCATAGGCGCGCCGGTGCTGCGCGTGGACGTGGCGCACCGCGCGCGGCACGAGGTCTTCCACCGTGAGCCGGCGCAATTCTTCGCGCGTGTAACCGAACACGTGTTCGGCCCGCGGGTTGGCCTCGCAGATGACGCCGTCGGTGTCGACGACCATCATGGCGTTGGGGTTGCTTTGCAGCACCAGGCGCAGGCCGGTTTCGATGTCCTGCGCTTCGCGCAGCATCCGCGTGTGCTCGGCATGCTCGCGGCGGTCCCAGGCGCGGGCGACCAGCGCGCTCGCCAGCGCGACCAGCACCGACAGCAGCAGCGCGCTGCCCGCGATCATGTCGCGCGTCGTCCGGAGCAACAAGGCGAGGTCTGACGCGGGCACGAAGGCGACGACCTTCCATTCGTGCCTGCCGCCGGGCCACGCGGCACGCGTACCTGCCGTCGCCTGGCCGAGTGCCGCGGCGACGTCCTCGTACGGCCGCACCGTCTCGAAGGTCCAGACGCCCGTGGCGAGTTCGAACTGGCCGCTGCGTGCGCCGGCGATGCGTCGCCAGGCTTCGGGGTCGCGACGAGCGAACGTTGCATCGCGCCCGGACATGAACCCCCACTCGTCGGCCCTGCGCGGCGCCTGCAGCCAGTAGCCCTCGCCGTCGAGCAGCATCGTGTGGCCATACAAGCCGCGGCTCGCTGAGGCAAACCGCGCGAGCAGGGCGCGGGCGTCGTAGTTGACCAGCAACATGCCGCGACGACGCCCGTCGCGGTCGTACAGCGGCGTGCCGACCCGGACCACCGGCTTGAGCGGCCGCTCGACGACGCCGTTGTCCATCGAGAGGTCCAGCGGCGAGACGTAGACCGTGCCGGCGGGTCGGGAGGCCAGGTCCGCGGCGAAGTAGCGCTCCTGCTCGCCCTGCAACCGGTCCGGGCGCGTCGGGACCGCCTTGCCGTCGACGAAAGAAACGCGGACGCGCTCACGCCCGGCCTCGTCGATCCAGCGCACGCGGTCGACGTCGCGCTTGGTCGTCGCCGCGGCGACGAACATGCGTTCGAGCGCACGCTGCGTGGCAGCGGATTCGTCCTCGAGGGCGGCGCGCATCGTCGGCAGCCGCTCCATGAACAGCACGTCCTGCGCGTACTCGACGACGAAGCCGCGCAGCTCGTTCGCGCCGCGCTGGGTGTCGATGGACTCGCGCAGCTGCACGAGTTCGAGCTGGCGTTCCGCTTGCGCCCGGTAGAACAGCACTGCCGCGCCCGCGATCAACGCCGCGGACGGCAGGAACAGCGCAAGGAAGTAGCCAGGCAGCCGACGGTTCACAGGGTACCTCGTGACGGCGCACGTTGGCTTTTGCTTACAGGTGGCGCAATGGCGGCCGTCCCAGATGACACCAATCTGGTCGCGACCCGGGCCGATACCTATGGAGCCAGCGCGGGACTTCGGAGAATCACGGTTGCACGGCGTGGGCGGCCGCTGCGTATAATCGCGCCCAGCATCAAGACACGGGCGTTCGCGCCCGGCCAACCTGCCTTCCCGGGCAAGGTGGCTCGCACCGACGAGGTGCAGATGCGGCCGGCAGGCAACGAAGCGGGTGCACGCTCCTCTACCCTCCGGCGCGACATGGCGACGGAGGGTTTTTTCTGTCTGGTCCAACCCCTGCCCGTCCACGTCGCGCCGCGCTGCCCACCGGTCTGGCCGGAGCCATCGGGTCTGGAGACAGGAACATGACGCAGCACTGGACTTCGGCGAACGCGGCTCGACCGGCGGCGCCGGCAACCCGGCCGACCGCGCCCAGCGAGACACAGGCGCACTTGCGCGCGGCAGGTCGACGCGGTGCGCCGCACGCGCTCGTGGGCGAAGCGCTCGCCCACTACTGGCGCTTCGTCGCGAACACGACGCTCCCGGAGCGCGAAGCGGTCGTGCGGGTGTTGCGCGCCGACATCGCGACGGGGCACACCACGCCCCGAGCCTACGTTGCCGTCGCCCTCGGCGAGCCGGATTTCGCGCTGGCGCGTGCGGCGACGCGGGCGTACGTCGGCGGCTGGCCGGCCAGCGTCGAGCGACGTGCGCAAGTGCTCGACGAGGTGATCGACTGGATCGTGCGCGGCCTCGCGCTGGATCGTGCCGCCCTCTGCTGTGCGTTGCTCGACTGTGCCGACGCCACCTGCTTCGAGAAACTTGCCCGGGTGCGAAATCGTCTCGACGCTGCCGAAGCCGATCGGGTCTTTGCCGCGTTCCGCGACGACGTCCACGCGGACGTCGCGACGTTTCTCGACGAGTGGCGCGCGCTGCGCCCCTGAACGGTCAGTCGGTCCGTGACGCGGTCGCGGCCGGCGGCTTGACGCTCCGCAGCCAGTCCGAAACGTCCTGCGGCTTGCGCTCGTCGAGCCATTCGAACACCAGCGCGTGCCACGCGACGCGCTGCACGTACGCGCGCGTCTCGTTGAAGGGGATGTTTTCCGCCCAGAGGTCGAGGTCCAGCGGCTCCGGCGGGAGCCAGCGCCGCGCCGCGTTCGGCCCTGCGTTGTAGCCCGCCGTCGCGAGCGCCGTTTCACCGTCGAAGCGTTCCACGAGATCCGCCAGATAGGCGGCGCCGAGCGGGATGTTGACCGCGGGCTCGAGCAGCTGCGACCTCGTCGGCGCCGGCTGCCGGTCGCGACGCGCGACGATGCGCGCCGTTGCGGGCAGCAACTGCATCAGGCCGAGCGCGCCGGCCGAGGAGCCCGCGTCGGCGCGGAACAGGCTTTCCTGCCGGATGATCGCGTAGATGAACTCGCGCTTGAGGCCCGTGCGCCGACTCGCCTCGCGCACGTAGGGCGCGTACGGACGCGGATAAAGCAGTTCGTAATCGTTGAAGAGCTTCTGCCGCGCGGCGGTTGCAATCGCCTGGTGATGCCAGCCCCAGCGCGAGGCGAGGCCCACGGCGTCGCGTTGCTGGTCCGGGGTCAGCTCCTCGTACGCGGCGCGCCATTCGGCGCTGGCCTCGCTCTCCATGCGACAGTGGAGCAACTCGCGCGCGCGCACCATCTCCGGCAGCTGGCCCACTCGCGCGACGGCGTCGTCGCTCAGGGCGAGCGGCTGCAGGTTGGGCACGAACTTGCGATCGAGCCGCGCCGAGGCGAGCGCGGCGTACCAGTTGTCGGTCGGGATGACCTGCGCGTAACCGGTGCGCGCCTGCGCGAACTCGCCGAGCTGTTCGTTGGCGCGCGCGGCCCAGTATTGCCAGCGCGCCTGTGTGCGCAACGGCTCGGGCATCGCACCGATCGCCGCCGCGGCGCGCTTCCAGTCGCGCGCCCACAGTGCGGCGCGGGCGTGCCATTCGTGGGCACGCTCGTCGAAATCGTCCGGGTGCACCTGCGCGAAGAAATCGAGCGCCCCGGGCAGCCGGCTCCACGACAGCGCCAGCGCCACGGCGAGCGCGTACGGGCTCGTGCGACGCGCGTCGAGCTTGCGACTCGCAACGAGCGCAGGCAGTTTCGCGGCCGCTGCTGCCGCATCCGCGCGCGCGAACCGTGTCCAGCCTTCCACGAGCGCATCGTCGTCGACCGGCCGGCCCGGATCCGCGATCAGGGCGGTGATTTCGCGCGTCGGTTGTTCGATCAGGGCGGCCCACTGCAGCAGCGGCGCCGCACGCTGCGCCGGCAACGGGCGGGCGAGATAACGCGCGAGGGTTGCGTCGCCGACCCCGAGCGCCAGCCGCGCCCGGCGCGCGGTGAGGTCGACTCCGGGCCCACCGCGTGCGCGCCACCATTCAACGGCGGTGTCGCAGGCCTCGGGCAGGCTGCGGGGCGTGAGCCAGGTTTCGGTCAGGTCGTCGACCAGTCCCGCCGTTTGTCCCGTCGCGACGCGCCCGGCGAGCGCGTGACACTGGAAGTCCGGCTGCGTGTCACGACCGGGGTCGAAGTGTTCCAGGTACGTGGACCACGCACGACGCTGTGCCAGGCTTTCGAGCCAGGTCGCCCGCAGTTGCGCCGTGACAGGGGCATTGCCGTGCTCACGCAGGAACGCGATCACGGCGTGGTCGACCGGCAGTAAGGCGTCGACGGTGCCGACCGAGGCGGGCGTGGCCAGCTCGAGCTGGCGCCGCAGCCGTGCGGCCTGCAGGTAGGGGTACAGCGCGTAGCCGCGCAGCTCCGCTTCGTCGTCCGGCGCCGCCGGGATCGGCGCGACGCTGACCGCCGCCAGGGCGTCCATGAACGCCTGGCGCAGTGCACCCTGGCGTGACTCGTCGTCTTCGGCTCGGGCGCCCGCGGCCGACCACATGAGTCCCGCCGCCAGACTCGCTGCCCAGATCAGGGACTTCAGCGTCATGCCGGGCAGTCTAGGTCGATCCGTCGCTTACCGCAGTGCAAGAACATCTGGCCGGATGATGCAGGAACGTTACTGTCATACAGGAAACTTGACTCACGGTAAACGTGGCTATACAAAGGTCGCACTTCGGCCGCACGTGACGCTCGCTCGCTCGCTCGTTGCGATGCGCACGCGCACCGGGGCCGGCACGGGCCGCAGATTCCAACTCGGGGGACTTAGATGAACACTGCCTTCGGTAGTTCGACCGCGCTGCGCGCCGCCGTCCTGCTCGCCTTGTCGGGTGCCGCACCGCTCGCCCTTGCGCAGGAGGCGGGCACGCTGGCGCTCGAGGAAGTCATCGTCACCGCGACGAAGCAGGCGGTCGCGCTCGAGGACACGCCGGCGGCGATCTCGGCCGTCACGGCCGACGCGATGGGCCCGGGGGGCATCCAGGAGATCCGCGACCTGGCCGTGTCGGTGCCGAACCTTTCGGTCGGCGACCAGTTCGGCGTCAATCGCACGTTCATCCGCGGCATCGGCATGACCAGCATCGACCTCGGTGCGGACGGCGCCGTGGCGTTCCTGCAGGACGGCTCGATGATCCCGCGACCGTCGGCGCAACTCGCGGGCTTCTACGACCTCGAGCAGGTCGAAGTCCTGCGCGGCCCGCAAGGCACGCTCTATGGACGCGGCGCCACCGCGGGCGTGGTCAACATGGTCACGAAGAAGCCGACCGAGGAACTCGACGGCTACCTCAACTACACGCTCGGCAACTACGCGGCCACGACGGTCGAGGGCGCGGTCGGCGGCCCGCTCTCGGCCAGCGGCGTGCTGATGGGACGACTGTCCGGTCGCTTCGACAAGCGCGAGGGCTACGGCACGAACCTCTTCACGGGGACCGACGTCGACGATCGCAACGCCCAGGCCTATCGCGCCAGCCTGCGGATCCGGCCCAGCGAAACCCTGGACATCAACCTCGTCGGCGACTACTTCAAGGAAAGCGACTACAACTACGCATTCCATTACTTCGGCACGACCGTGGTGCCGGAAGACGGGCTCGCGCACAACCTGCTCGGCGGGCAGACGATCTTCGATTACTACGCCGAGCGGGGCCGCAAAGCCGACCTGCGCAACATCGTCTCCGACATCGATCCCACGAACGACCGTGACGGCACGTCCGTCACCGGCATCGTCGACTGGGAGTTCGGCGACGGCTGGAGCGTCAAGTCGGTCACGGCCTGGCGCGACTTCGACCGCTACCTGGTCGACGACCTCGACAGTTCCGACATCAACATGTACGGCCGCAACAACTACGTCGAGACGAGCGAGTCCTGGAGCCAGGATTTCACCTTGGCGGGCGAGGGCGCCGGCATCGAGTGGCTCGCCGGCGCGAACTACTTCAAGGAAGAACTGCACGGCGAGGTGCAGGTGCCGACGATCAACCTCGGTCTCGTGTTCGGGCTCCCGGCGGACACGTTCGACGACGGGTTCTACTGGCAGAACGGCGACGTCGACATCGAGGCGTACGGCCTGTTCGTGCAGGGCAAGTACTCGTTTACGGACGCTTTCTCCGTGACGCTCGGTGCACGGTACAACTACGAGGAACGCCAGGGGTCCGGCTACTTCCGCTTCGATGCCCTCGGCGTGCTCGTGCCCACCGACCAGGGCAAGGACTGGGACAAGGTCACGCCGAAGCTGCTGCTCGAGTACCAGACGGCGAACGACAGCCTGCTCTACGCGCAGTTCACGCAAGGCTTCAAGTCCGGCGTGATCAACGTGGGCAGCTTGAACGAGGTGATCGACCCGGAATTCGTCGACGCGTATGAGATCGGCTACAAGACCTCGTTCGGCGACGGGCGTGTCTCGCTGCGCACGGCCGCGTTCTACTACGACTACACCGACCTGCAGGTCGGCTTCGTCAACGAACAGAGCGTGGTGCAGACCGTCAATGCCGCCTCGGCCGAGAACACGGGCGTGGAGCTCGAACTCACGGCGCGCGCGACCGAGAACCTCTCCGTCGACTTCTCGGCCACGTGGCTCAACGCGGAGTACACCGAGTTCGTCACGGGGGACTACCGGCAGAATTTCGCGCAGGTGGACCTCTCGGGCAACAAGCTGCAGAACGCGCCCGAGTACACGTTGCGTCTCGCGCTCGACTACCGGCAGCCCGTCGGCGCAGCCGGGGCGCTGGTCGGCCGGCTCGAGGGCTCGTACCAGGACGACGTCTACTTCACGGAGTTCAACAACGCCGACGCGTTCCAGGAAGCCTACGGCCTGCTGAACGTGGCGGCCGGGTACGAGGGGAGCGACGGTCGCTGGTCGGTCACGGGCTGGGTGCGCAATGCGACGGACGAGTTCGTGATCAGCAACAACATCATCACGGCGCCGCTCTACGGCAGCGTCCGCGTGGGTTCGCTGCTGCCACCGCGCACGTACGGCCTGACGCTCGCTTACAACTTCTGAGCGTCGCGGACATGGAAGTCCTGCGCGTCGGCGACGTTCGTGTCCACCACGTCGAGGAGTGGCAGGGAAACTTCCCGATGCCACCCTCGGCGTTCTTCCAGGGTTACGACGAGGCGACCTTCCGGGCGATCGCGCCGGCCCTGACGCCCGCCTATTACCGCGACGACGCCGACTGCCTCTACGCGTTCCTGCAGAGCTGGGTGCTGCAGGTCGACGGGCTCACGGTCCTGTACGACACCGGCGCGGGCAATGCGAAGGAGCGCCCCGGCATCCCGCTGTTCGGCGGCCTCGACACGCCGTTCCTCGACCGGCTCGCAGCAGCCGGGTTTGGGCCGGGCGACGTTGACGTCGTGATCTGCTCACACCTGCACATCGATCACGTGGGCTGGAACACGCACTTGCACGACGGGCGCTGGCTGCCGACCTTTCCGAACGCGCGGTATCTGTTCTCCGCGATCGACCGCGACTACTGGGACCCTCGTGGGTCCGGCCCACGACCGACGCCGGGCGGCGCCTACGTCAACACGAACGTCTTCGAGGACAGCGTGCAGCCGCTGCTGGACGCGGGCATGGCCACGCTCGTGGACGGGGGACACCGCGTTTCCGAGAGCGTCACGCTCGAACTCGGGCCGGGGCACACGCCCGGGCACCTGATCATGGACGTCCGCTCACGCGGCGAGAGCGCACTGTTCGTCGGCGACATCCTGCATCACCCGGTGCAGGTGCATCGCCCGGACTGGAACAGCCCGTTCTGCGAGGACCAGGACCTGGCGAGGATCACCCGTCGCCGCGTGCTCGAACTGGCGGCCGAGCGCGAGGCGTTGCTCGTGCCCGCGCACTTCGGCGGCGAGCACTGCTGTCGGGTCCGCAGCCATGGCGACTCGTTCTTGCCGATCTTCGAGGGGGGACACGCTTGAGCGCGCAACCGAAGCCCGGCCCCGGCTGGCATTTCGACCCCGGCGATCCCGACCTGATCCGCAACCCGTACCCGTACTACGCGTACCTGCGCGAGCAGCCGGGCCTGCACAAGGCCACCTCCGAATACTTCGTCGCCTCGCGCTACGCCGAGGTGCGCGACGTGATCACGAACCACGCCGCGTTCGGCCAGGGCAATTTCGTCCGCAACATCCAGCTGTACTACGGTCCGGGTTTCGACCCGATGACGCACTCGTCGTACCGCTGGCTGTCGGAAGTGTTCGTGATGCAGGATCCGCCGGCGCACACGCGGCTGCGCAAGCTCGTGTCGTTCGCGCTGACGCCGAAGCGCGTCGCCGCGATGCAGCCGCGCATCCAGCAGATCGTGGACGGGCTGATCGACGGGATGGTGCGGCGCGGGGAGGCCGAGCTGCTCTGGGATTTCGCCTACCAGCTGCCGACGCTGGTCATGTGCGACATGCTGGGGCTCGAGGGCGACGAACGTTCGCCGGCAAGCCTCGCGAAGCTCACCCGCGCCGTGGCCGAGTCGTTCATCGTCTTCGAGACACGCGCGCTGCCGGCGGACCTGCTCGCGCAGGCCGACGCGCAGATGGACTACCTCAACGAGTTCTTCGGTCGCATCTACGATCGCAAGCAGGCGTATCCCGGCGACGACTTGTCGAGCGCCCTCGTCCAGGCGATCGACGAAGACGGCTCGGCGCTGTCGAAGGCGGAAGTCGCCAACGTCATCGTCGCGATGTTCGGCGCCGGCTTCGAGACGACTGCGCACCTGATCGGCAACGGCGTATGGGCCATGCAGCGCGAGCCGGGACAGTGGGCCACGCTCGTCGCCAACCCCGACGAGGTCGCGCCGCGCGCGGTGGAAGAGTGCCTGCGATTCGAGTCCTCGCTGCAGGGCACCTACCGCACTGCCCTCAAGCCTGCGACGGTCGGCAGCTTCGAGGTGAAACCGGGCGAGCGCGTGCTGTGCCTGCTCGGCTCGGCGAACCGCGACCCGTCGGTTTTCGAACGGGCCGACGTCATGGACGTGACGCGCAAGGACTCGAGGATGCTGTCGTTCGGCGGCGGCATCCACCACTGCATCGGCCAGCAGCTCGCACGACTCGAAGGCCGTGTCGCGTTCGCAACGCTCGCGAAGCGGCTGCCGCACTTGCGGGTGACGACTCCGGAACCCACGTGGCGGCACGGCTTCCTGTTCCGCGGCCTGACGGAACTGCGCTGCGCGACCTGAGCACGGCGTGGCCCGTCACTTGCGGGCGAGAAACGCGCGGATCCGGGTGCGGAAACCGTCCGCGCCGCTCAGCAGCGCCTGTTGCCGGTCCTCGTTCGCGATCGCGGCGTCGAGACTCGGCGCATCGATCCCGACCTGCAGCCCCTGCTTGGTCAGCGCGAGTCCGAGCGGATCGGCCTGCAACAGCGAATCGGCGACGGTCTCGCCGACGCTCGCCAATTCCGCAGGCGCCACGATGCCGGAGACGAACCCAAGCCTGGCGGCACGGTCCGCGTCGAGGAACGCGCCGGTCATGAGCATTTCGGTCGCGACCGACGTGCCGACGGCTCGCGGCAACAGGTAACTCATGCCGACGTCGCACCCGGTCAACCCGACCTTGATGAACGCCGCGTTCATGCGCGCGTCGGGAGTGCAGTAGCGGATGTCGGACGCGAGCGCGAGCGCGAACCCGCCACCCGACGCCGAACCCTGCACGAGGCACACGATCGGCTGCGGACAGCGGCGCATCGAGACGATCAGTCGACCCAGGCGTTGCTGGAAGCGCAGCCGTGCCGCCGTGTCGAGGTCGTCGATCAGTCCGGACATTTCCTTGAGGTCGAGCCCGGCGCAGAACACGCGGCCGTTCGCCCGCAGCACGATCACGCGCGTGTCCGTGTCCGTCACGCGCTCGGCGAAGTACTCGGCGAGCTCCGTGATCATGCGCGCGTTCATGGCGTTCAGCGCGTCCGGCCGGTCGAGCGTGAGCCAGTCGACCGCGCCGCGCTTCTCGACGCGAATCGTTTCCCAGGGCATGTCGCTGCTCATGGCGGTTCTCCGGATCAGAGGCGGGCGAGCACGCCGCCGTCGAGCGGGATCACGTTGCCGGTCATGTACGCGCTCGCGCGCGAGCCGAGGTAGATCGCCAGTGCACCGATGTCCTCGGGCGTGCCGATCCGGCCCAGCGGGATGACCTTGCGCATCTCGTCGAGGCGCTCCTCGTTGCTGGTGATGAAGTGCGTCATCTTCGACGGGAAGAACCCCGGGGCGATCGCATTGACCAGGATCCGGCGCGAAGCCAGCTCCGCGGCGAGGACCTTCGTGAGCTGGTGGATCGCGGCCTTGCTGGCCACATACGACCAGGCGCGCAGCACCTGGCTCGTCACGCCGTAGACCGAGCCGACATTGATCACGTGGGCCGGGTCCTGGTCGGTCGCTGCCGCCTGCAGCTTGTCGAGCAGCGCCTGCACCAGCACGAAGGGCGCCTTGACGTTCACGCCCATGACCGAGTCCCAGGCGTCCGCGGGAAACTTTTCGATCGAGGCGCCCCAGGTGATGCCCGCGTTGTTGACGAGCACGTGCAGTCGGTCCTCG
>DASUMQ010000109.1:0-3007 GCA_036277615.1 Steroidobacteraceae bacterium | reverse complement strand
GTCAGCCGCTGGCGCATGACCAGGAGCAGGTCGAGTCGATCCACGACCGCGCCTTGCTGCACCGACACGACGACGAGCCGGCCATCCGCCGCCAGCGAGGCGAGGTTGCGCTCGAAGTAGGACGCCCCGACGATGTCGAGGATCACGTCGACGCCACGCCCGCCCGTCGCTGCGGCGATGCGCGTCGCGAAGTCCTCCGTCCGGTAGTTGATCGCGGCCTCGGCGCCCAGGCGGACGCAGGCCGCACACTTTTCATCGGTGCCGGCGGTGGCGTAGACGCGGCCGTCGAACGCTCGTGCGAGCTGGATCGCGGCCGTGCCGATGCCGCTTGTGCCGCCGTGCACGAGCACCGATTCGCCGCGCGTGAAGCGCCCGTGCACGAACAGGTTGGCCCACACCGTGAAGAACGTCTCGGGCAGCGCCGCGGCACGCACCGCGTCGAAGCCCCGTGGCCAGGGCAGGCACTGGCCCGCGGGGACGGCGCAGTATTCGGCGTAGCCGCCGCCGTTCGCGAGCGCGCAGACCCGTTCACCCACCTGCGGGTGTCGAACGTCTGCGCCGACGGCGACGACTTCGCCCGCCACCTCGAGTCCAAGGATCGGACTCGCGCCGGGCGGTGGCGGATACAGGCCCTTGCGCTGCATCACGTCGGGGCGATTGACGCCGGCCGCCTGCACCCGGATCAGCACTTCGTCCGCGGCGGGTCGTGGCGCGGCGGTCGTGGCGACCGACAGCACCTCCGGGCCGCCCGCGGCGGTCGCGGCGACGTACCGCATCGACTCCGGCAGCGTCGGACGGTTCAAAGCGCGTCGATCTTCGCGGCGCAGATGAAGTCGTTCTCGGACAGCCCGCCGATCGAGTGCGTCGAAAACGTCATGCGGCAGTAGTTGTAGCCGGCCTCGAAGTCCGGATGATGGTCCTCGGCGTTGGCGATCCACGCCACGGCGTTGAGGAACGCCATCGTGCGATGGAAGTCCTTGAAGCCGAACGTGCGCCGCAGCGACTTGCCGTCCTCGGCGATGCGCCACGCGGGGTCGAGCTGTGCGAGCAATGCGACGGACTGCTCGGGCGTCAGCGACGGCGTGCCGGAGGCCAGCGCCCGGCAATGGCGATCACGCAAGGCTGTCATGGCTCGTCCTCCGCGCGATGCCGCGCGCGTCTTTGGCGTAGGTTCGCTCGACGTAGTCTTCGACCAGCTGCTGGAATTCCTCGGCGATGCGCTCGCCCTTCAAGGTCGGTCCCTTCTCGCCGTCGATGTAGACGGGCGCGACCGGCCGCTCGCCGGTGCCGGGCAGGCTGATGCCGATGTTGGCGTGCTTGCTCTCGCCGGGACCGTTGACGACGCACCCCATCACGGCAACCGTCATCTGCTCGACGCCCGCATAGCGCCGGCGCCATTCCGGCATCCGCTCGCGCAGGTGCGCCTGGATCTTCTGGGCGAGTTCCTGGAAATAGGTCGAAGTCGTGCGGCCGCAGCCCGGGCAGGCGACGACCATCGGCGTGAACGAGCGCAGGCCCATCGTCTGCAGGATTTCCTGCGCGACGATCACCTCGTTGGTGCGATCGCCGCCCGGCTCGGGGGTGAGCGAAACCCGGATGGTGTCGCCGATGCCTTCCTGCAGCAGCACGGCGATGCCGGCGGTGGAGGCGACGATGCCCTTGGAACCCATGCCGGCCTCGGTCAGCCCGAGGTGCAACGCGTAGTCGCAGCGGCGCGCGATGTTGCGGTAGACGGCAACCAGGTCCTGCACGCCGCTCACCTTGCAGGAGATCACGATGCGGTCGTGCGGCAGGCCGATCTGCTCGGCGCGGCGCGCGCTCTCGAGGGCGGAAACGACGATCGCCTCGCGCATGACGTCGTTCGCGTCGAGCGGCTGCGCCTGGCGCGAGTTCTCGTCCATCAGTCGGGTCAGCAGGTCCTGGTCGAGGCTGCCCCAGTTCACGCCGATGCGCACGGGCTTGCCGTAACGGCACGCCGTCTCGACCATCTCCGCGAATTGCGGGTCGCGCTTGCTGCCGCGACCGACGTTCCCGGGATTGATCCGGTACTTGGCCAGTGCCTCGGCACAGGCCGGGTGCTCGCGCAGCAGCTTGTGGCCGTTGAAGTGGAAGTCGCCCACGATGGGCACGCTCGTTCCCAGTTGCGCGAGCCGGTCGACGATGTGCGGCAACGCCGCGGCCGCCTCGTCGGTGTTGACCGTGACGCGCA
Organism: Steroidobacteraceae bacterium; assembly: GCA_036277615.1. Lineage (GTDB taxonomy): Bacteria > Pseudomonadota > Gammaproteobacteria > Steroidobacterales > Steroidobacteraceae > RPQJ01. The sequence goes on along the minus strand of DASUMQ010000109.1, from coordinate 798 downwards.
CGATCTCCGAGCCGGCGATCGCCAGCGCGCGGACCTGCAGCGCCGTGCCCTCGACGTCGGCCGTATCGGTGTTGGTCATCGACTGGACGACCACGGGCGCCGGACCGCCGACCGTGACCGGGCCGATCCGGACGGCGGTGCTGGGGCGGCGGGCAATGGGGCTGCTGTTCATGAATGAATGAATGAGCGCTGCGCGGCTCGGCCCGTGCGATTTTACCGGCCTGCGGCCGCCGGTGCCGCGCGGGCGGACTCGATCCAGCGACGGACGTTGGCCGCCAGCACGTCGAGCGGGACGGCGCCGCTGCCGAGCACCACGTCGTGGAAGGCGCGGAGGTCGAAGCGGTCGCCGAGCTGCGCGGTCGCCTCGCGTCGCAGCTCCTTGATCCGGAGTTCGCCGATCTTGTACGCGAGCGCCTGGCCGGGGTTGCCGATGTACCGGTCGATCTCGTTCACGATGTCGAGTTCGCTCTTGGCCGCGTTCGCCTTGAAGTAGTCGATGGCCTGCTGCCGGCTCCAGCGCTTGTGGTGCAGGCCCGTGTCGACGACCAGGCGAACCGCCCGCCACATTTCGTAGGTCAACTGGCCGAACTTGTCGTAGGGATCGTCATAGAACCCCATTTCCTGGCCGAGACTCTCGGCGTAGAGGCCCCAGCCTTCGACGAACGCGGTGGCCTCGAAGTCGCGCCGGAACTTCGGCAGTTCGCCCAGTTCCTGCGCGAGCGCGATCTGCAGGTGATGGCCCGGCACGGCCTCGTGGATCGTCAGCACCGGGATCTCGTACTTCGGCCGCTGCTCGGG
>DASUMQ010000108.1:0-20235 GCA_036277615.1 Steroidobacteraceae bacterium | reverse complement strand
CGCCAAGACCCTCGGCGCCCGTCTCGTCTTCACCAGCCGATCGCCGCGGCTGCGCTGGAAGGCGTTCCGCGTCTCCTGGTTGCGGTTGCTCGACGAGCACTGGATCGTCTTCCCGCAGTTCGTGACCGGCGGGCTCTCGTCGTTCGAGCGGCTCAAGGTGCGGCTGACCCCCAACTACGTCGTGCGTCACCTCGACACGCTGTTCACGCCGTCGAACCCCGACGAGCGCGGGCCCTGGCTCGCCGCGCACGGGCTGCGCGAACGCGGCTACACGGTGTTCGTGCCGGGCGGCCGCGGCGAGGCTCACGCGGGCGCGGTCGATCCCACGAGCCTGTTCATCGCCGCCGCCGATGAGTACGCACGGACCACCGCGCAGACGAGCGTCGTGCTGACGGGTCGAGCGCAACCGGTGCGGCCCGCGGGTGCGAGCGAGCGGTTGCTGCTGCTGCCGCGCGTGCGGCCGGAAGACGTGCAGCACCTGCTGGCCGGCGCGGCGCGCGTCGTCTGCAACGGCGGCACCACGATGATCCACGCGTTGGCGCACGGCCAGGAGATCGTCTGCGCACCGCTCGCCACGGACCAGGCGCGCAGGATCCGGCGCGCCGCGCGACTCGGCGTCGTCGTCGCGGCCGACCCGGACGCCGGCGCGATTGCCCGGGCCGCGGCGGAGCTCGTGGCGGACCCGGCGCGCGGCAGCGCGATGCGGCGCCAGGCCGCGGACCTGGGACTCGTCAACGGCGTCGACGAAGCGGTCGCCGCGCTGCAGCGGCTGGCGCGTGCAGCGTATGCAACCTACTCGCTGCAGGAGGCTTGAACGTGTACGAGCTCTACATCGCCAACAAGAACTACTCGTCGTGGTCGCTGCGACCGTGGGTGCTGATGAAGACCCGCGGCATTCCATTCGTCGAGCGTGTGAAGCCGTTCGGCCCGGGCTCGAACTTCGAGGCCTTCCGGACGTTTTCGCCGACCGGCAAAGTGCCTTGCCTGCGCGACGGCGAGCTCGTCGTCTGGGACTCGCTCGGCATCGCGGGCTACCTGGCCGAGCGGCACCCGGAACTCTGGCCCGCGGATCACGCGGCGCGGACCTGGGCGCGCTGCGCGACGGCCGAGATGCACTCGGGCTTCGCGACGCTGCGCAATCACTGCGGCATGAACCTCGGCGTGCGCGTACGGCTGCGCGAATGGCCGGCGGCGCTGCAGGCCGACGTGCGTCGACTCGGTGAGCTCTGGAACGAAGGACTCGCGAAGTTCGGCGGTCCGTTCCTGGCTGGCGCGGAGTTTGGCATCGTCGATGCGTTCTTCTGTCCGGTCGCGTACCGGGTGCGGACGTACGACATCCCGATCGAGGGCAGCGCGAAGGCCTATGCGCAGCGCCTGCTGCAGCTGCCCGCGATGCGCGAGTGGGAAGCGGCGGGCCTCGCGGAACCGTGGCGCGACGAGGCGCACGAGGACGAAATCCGGGAGTACGGCGACGTCATCGCCGACCTGCGCGCGCCGGTGGGGCCTAAGCATGACTGAGGAGCGGCTCGAGCGACTCGAGTTCAAGGTCGCGCACCTCGAGCAGGCGATGCAGCAGCTGAGCGACGTGCTGTACCGGCAGCAACGTGAGCTCGAGGCATTGCGCGAGCGCGGGCAGCAGCTGTTCGAGCAGGTGCAGGAGCTCGAGGATCGCGGTGGCGACCCGCACCGCGTCGAGATCCCGCCACACTATTGAGCACGCAGCCGACGCCGACGCTGCGGCCGCGTCGCACCGGCTGGCTGGTCTATGCGGCCGCGCTCACGCTGGCGGTGCTGGCGGGCGAGCTGTCGCGTGGCGTGCGACCGGACCTGATCGCGCTCGGGAGCTGGATGCTCACGGCGGCGCTGCTCGTGGCGCTCTGGTCGTACGCGTTGCGGCGCCCGCTCGGCAACGAGCGCTACTGGCGCGCCGTGTTCTGGATCGTGTCGTCGGCGACCCTGCTGATGCTCGTGCCGGTGCTGATGACGGGCGGCGAGCTGGCGCGCTATACGCTCGCGCTCGCGGTGCCGATCGTGCCGGCGTTCGTCGCCGCGTACCGGTACGCGTACCGCTCACCGGAGATCTGGCGATAACCTGGAAATAGGGGACACTCCGAATTTTCGTCGCTCGCCTGCGCGAGCCCGAAAAATTCGGAGTGTCCCCTATTTCCAGGTGGGCTCGAGCGTCATGCCGACGCTGAGCTCCAGGCCGGCGCCGGTCTCGACGAGTGCGTTCTGCGCGAACACGACCCCGCGCAGCTCCGGGTCCCAGCGGTAGGTGCGCAGCGTGCGCAACGGCTCCTCGCCGTCGCGCTCGGCGGTCGCCTGGTCGGTCGTCGTGATCACGCAGCGCGCACAGGGCTTGACGACGCGGATGCGGATGTCGCCCGACTCCAGCGCGGCCATGCGGTCCTCGGCATAGGCATCGCACCCGTCGAGCAGCAGGCTCGTGCGAAAACGGTCGAGCGGCAGCGGCTGTGGGAGCCTCGCGTTCAGATCGTCGAACGACGCCCGCGACAGCACGAGCAGCGGGAAGCCGTCAGTGAATCGCGTTTCACCGTCGAGGCCCTCCGACCATTCCGGGTCGGTCGGCCGTCGCCGCGATTCGTCGAAGCGCACGAGCCGCACCGGGCGCTCGAGAAACGCGCTGCACCACGCCGCGGCCGCGTCGCCCGCGTCGATCGCCTGGCAGCTGTCGCGCCAGACCACGACGGCGCGGCGCTCGCCGGAGCGGTCCTCGAGCGACAGCGCGAGCGTCTCCATCCCGGGCGCATCGAGCGCCAGCGTGCCGTCGCGCAACTGCGGCGACACCAGCGCGAGCTTCGGGACCTCGCGCTGGGTGAGGAAGCGACCTGCCGGCGTGACCACCATCCACTCACGGTCGTGCAGCAGGCCCGAGCGCGTGAGCACCCCTCGCGACAGCGCGGTGCCGCGACAGGACTTGATGGGGTAAACGAACAGGCCGGCGAGCGTGAGCATGCCGGCATTCTGCCAGCAGCGGGCGGCCTCAGCCCGTGCGGTTCGTGTTCATGGCCGTGGCGGCGACAGGCCGGCGCATCGAGTCGACCGCGTGCTGCAGCAGCTTCAGCACGTGATCGGGGTCGATCGGCTTCACGAAGTGGTCATCGAACCCCGCCTCGCGCGAGCGACGCTGCCGATCCTCGCCCTGGCCGTACCCGGTGAGCGCATAGAGCTTCGAACCGTGGCCCCAGCGGGAGGCGCGCCAGCTCCGTGCCGTCGCGTACCCGTCGAGGACCGGCATGCCGATGTCCAGAAAGACGATGTCGGGCCCGAACGTCTCACCGACCGCGAGCGCCTCGTTGCCGTCGTGGACGGTGCGGACGTCGTGACCGGACAGCCGCACCAGCATCGCGAGGCTCTCCGCCGCGTCGCGATTGTCATCGACGATCAATACGCGGACCCGATCGGCAGCTTCCGCTTGCACCGTCGTCGCTGTCGCCTCCGCGTCCGCGACGGCTGCGGCGCACGTGGGCAGCTCGATGACGAAGCGGCACCCCTGGCCCGCACCAGCGCTTTCGGCGCGGATCGTCCCGCCGTGCAGCTCGACGAGCCGGCGCGCCACCGACAGCCCGAGCCCGAGCCCGCTGGCCGGTGTCTCTCCGCCGGCGCCGAGCTGGACGTACGGTTCGAAAATCGTTTCGAGCTGGGAGGGTTCGATGCCGCAGCCGGTGTCGGTCACGGTCACCCGCACCGACTCAGGCTGGCCGGTGGCGGGCAGGCGTTCCACGACCACGCGCACCAGGCCTTCGCGCGGCGTGAACTTGGAAGCGTTCGAGAGCAGGTTGAGCAACACCTGCGTCAGGCGCACCTTGTCGGCCTCGACGTACACGACCTGCTCCGGGAGCGCGACATCGAGTCGCAGCCGCCGGGTCGAGAGATACGGCCGCGCAGCATCGATCGCGTCGTTGACGATCTCGCGCAACGGGACCGGCTCGCGTCGCACGACGATCTTGCCCTGGTTCAGCCGGTGGATGTCCAGCAGGTCGTCGACGAGTCGCACGAGCGTCGTGCTCTGGCGGTTGATGATGCGCACCGCCTGCTGTTCGTGTCCGCCGAGGGCGCCGGAGCGGTCGAGGATCTGGACGCAGGTGCGGATCGAGGCGAGCGGATTGCGCAGCTCGTGCGCGAGCACGGCGAGGAACTCGTCCTTGCGTCGCGTCTCCTCCTGGATCTTGACGTGGCGTCGGTGCTCGGTCAGGTCGGTCAGCATGAGCGTGGCAGCGACGTCCTGCCCGGGTCCGGCTTCCGCGGACACCGCCACCGGCAATGACTCGCCACCACTGCGGCGCAACGAGATTTCCAGCGCGCCGTGCGAAGCCTTCGGGTCGTCCAGGAACGAGCGCAGCCGCGACTCGCCGTCCTCGACCAGGGCCAGGAAATTGCGGCCGAGCAAATCTTCGCGTCGCACCCCCAGCATCACGGCGACCGGTTCGTTCGCATAGAGCACCTCGCCGTGCCGCGTGAGGCTCACGGCCCCCTGGCCGATGCGGTCGACGAGGTCCCGGTACGCGCGGTCTGCGCCGGCGACGAGGATGACCTGCTCACCGCCGATCACCACCGCATCGATGTCTCCCGTGCTGATGGCTGCGACGGCCGATTCCGCCGCCGCGCGACGCGATTCCTCGTCGAGGTCCACCAGCAGGAACGAGGTGGACCCGTGCGCGACGTCGATCGTCGCGAGCCGCACGGGGCGTTCCATGCCGTCCGGGCGCAGCACCGACACCTCGAGCGTCGCGTTACGTCGCCCGGATTCGAGCAGGATCGTCACGCGCGGCCGGTCGGTCTCGACGAGCAGCTCGGCGAGCGGCAACGAGTACAGCTCACGCAAGGTGCGGCCGGTGAAGGCCGCAAAGCGCTGGTTCGCGTGCAGGATGTGGCCGGTGTCGGACACGGTGACCGCCGGCGGCGCCAGCGCCTCGGTCGGCGTGCTCGAGCGCATGACGGACGGCCCCGTCAACAGCGCGATCCGCGGCGACTCGAGGTGGCCCGTCGCGGCGCCATCGACGGATTCCGCACAGACCGCTCGCCGCATCTCCTCCGCCCCTTCGAGGCGTTCGCGCAGCTGGGCGATTTCGCGGTCGAGGGCGGTGAGCGGCATGGCCATGGCCGGTGTCCCGTCAGGTACGCGGTCGCAGCTGGAGCCCGACGAGCGCGCGTTCGGTGTCGGAGAGATCGCCGATGATCTTGCGGAGCGGTTGCGGCAGCTTGCGGACAAGCGTCGGCACGGCGACGATCTGGTCCTCCTTCGCGAGCCGCGGATTCTGCATCAGGTCGACGACCTCGATGTCGTATCGACCCGGCATGTATTCCTCGCAGATCCGCTTGAGGTTGTTGAACGCGGCGATCGACTTCGGTGTCGGCCCGGCCGTGTACAAACGCAGCGCCCATTGCTGTTCGCTAAAGGGCTGGTTGCATGCGGCCGACGCGATTTCGGCCAGCGAAAGGGGTCCCGTCATCAGTGCATCCTCTGTCATCGCGTCGCGTCCGCGCCGCGGCGCACGGCGGCCGCCGCGCGCTCGTGCTCGATCGTCGTGGTCAGCGAGCTGTATTCGGAATCGGCCACGGCGCGCTCGTCTTCGAGCGAGCGGATTTCGTCCTGCAGTGCGTCGATCTGTCCCTGCAGCGCGAGCCGTCGCCGCTCGAGCTCGCGCGCCCGGCGCCTCGCGTCCCGCTCGTGCGACAGCGACGCGGCGCGTTCGCGCGCCTCCTGCGCCGCTCGCAGCGAGCCGGTGAGCACGCCCTCGGGACCGACGTAGACGTCCTGCAATTCGATGCCGTCGGACGTGATCAGGAACTCACGGATCTGGTTCGAGTGGGGCATGCCACGCGACTTGATCACGTAGAGGCCGCGGTTCCTCTCGCCGCCCGCCTCGATGTCGCGCAGCACGAGCCACGTGTCGATCAGCGACGACACGCCGAGATCGGTCATCTCGAGCGACCCGTTGTTGGGACTCGTCAGGTTCGTGAGCAGCGCCGTGGTCCCCCGCGACTTGAAGAAGTCCATCGCACGCAGCAGCGTCGCGCCGGCATCGAGCGCAGCGCCGGCGGTCGAGAGATTGCTGATCGGGTCGATCACGATCGCGTGCGGGTCGAACTGGTCGACCAGGCGGTGGATCTGCGACAGGTGCATCTCGAGCCCGTGGTACGTCGGGCGCGACGCCTCGACCCGCAGCAGGCCCTTCGCCATGGGTTCGGCGAGGTCGACGCCGATCGAACGCATGTTGCGCACGATCTGGTCCGGCGACTCCTCGAACGCGAGGTACAGGCAACGCTCGCCTCGCGCGCAGACCGCCGCGGCGAAGTGCGCGGCGAGGCTCGACTTGCCCGAACCCGCCGTGCCCGAGACCAGGATCGACGAGCCACGGAAATATCCCTGGCCGCCGAGCATCGCATCGAGGCGCGGGATTCCGGTGGAGACGCGCTCGAGGCTTGCCCCGTGCCGGAGTCCGAGCGAAGTGACCGGCAATACCGTGATGCCGAACTCGTCGATCAGGAAGGGATACTCATTGGTGCCGTGGCTGGTGCCGCGGTACTTCACGACGCGCAGCCGGCGCGTCGACACCTGGTCGAGTACGCGGTGATCCAGCAGGATCACGCAATCGGAAACGTATTCCTCGAGCCCCTGTCGCGTGAGCGTGCCGGCGCCGCGCTCGCCGGTGATGACCGCCGTGACACCACGGTCCTTGAGCCAGCCGAACAGGCGTCGCAGTTCCGCGCGCAGCACGGCGGCGTCCGAGAAGCCCGAAAACAGCGACTCGATCGTGTCGAGCACGACCCGTTTCGCGCCGACCGAATCGATCGCGAGCCCCAGTCGCACGAACAGGCCGTCGAGGTCGTAGGCGCCCGTTTCCTCGATTTCCTGGCGCTCGACGCGAACCTGATCGAACGCAAGCCTGCCTTCCGCGACGAGCGACTCGACGTCGAAGCCGAGCGAGGCGACGTTCTGCGCCAGTTCCGCCTCGGACTCCTCGAACGAGATGTAGGCGCCGGGCTCGCCGAACTCGATCGCGCCCCGGACGAGGAACTCCATCGACAGCAGCGTCTTGCCGCACCCCGCGCTGCCGCAGACGAGCGTCGGCCGGCCGGCCGGGAGGCCGCCGCCGAGAATTTCGTCGAGACCGTCGATTCCGGTGGGCGCCTTCGGCAGTTCCGGCAATTCCGGCGCGCGGGCGGAGCCTGCCCTGGTTCTCGTTTTCCGCTTGCTCTCCCCGGACATGTTGCCTCGCCACGGCGCCCCGCAAAAGATCCGGCATCGTCCCTCTGCCGTGGAGTGGCGGCAAGTCGGCGGCCGCCTACATCGGCGCGTTGGCGCAGCAACGAAAACAGCTAGCCCGCGAGCGGCAGCGGCATCGGTCGGCCGACCTGGTAGCCCTGGACGAAGTCGACGCCCATGCGGCGCGCCGAGTCGAGCGCGCTCAGGTCCTCGACCTGTTCGGCGATCACCTGGAAGTTCAGCGAGCGCGCGAGCTTGATCATCGCTGCGACCATCGCCTGGTTGACGTTGTCCGAGGCGAGGTTGCGGATGAACGAGCCGTCGATCTTCAGGTAGTCGAGCGAGAGGTTCTTGAGGTTCGCGAACGAGCTCAGCCCGCGGCCGAAATCGTCGAGCGCGAAGCGGCAGCCCATGCCGTGCAGCACGCCGATGAAGCGCCGCGCGTGCTCGATGTTGGTGATGACCGAGTTCTCGGTCACCTCGAAGCAGATCCGGCTCGGCGCGACGCCGGTCCGGTCGAGGCAGTCGACCACGAACTCGAGGAACCCTGCGTCGCCGAGCGTCTGGCCGGAGAGGTTGATGCAGAGCAGGCGCTCAGGCGCGAGCCGCACGGCCCCGCGCGCGAGCGCGGTGAACGCGGTCTGGACCACCCAGCGATCGACGTGGGGCATCAGTCGATAGCGCTCAGCCGCCCGCATGAACTCGGACGGCGGGATCGCCACGCCCTTCTCGTCCTTGAGCCGCAACAGCACTTCGAGACCCGGGCCGCCTTCACCGGGCCCGCCGGAAACCTGCACGATAGGCTGCGCGTGCAGTTCGAAGCGGCTCTCCTTGAGCGCCGACTGGATCAGCTGCAGCCAGACGATCTCCCCGCGCTGGCGCGCGGCGGCCTCGTCGCGCGCCGAGTACACGTGCACGCGTCCACCCTGGTTCTTGGCGACGTAGCAGGCCGAGTCCGCGGCCTGCATCAGGTCGTCCATCGAAGTGCTTTCGCCGGTCATCTCGACCAGGCCGACGCTCACGCCGACGCTGAAGATCTTGTCCTTCCAGACGAAGCGATGGTCGTTGACCGCGCGCACGACGTCGTCGGCGATCTGGCGGGCCTTGTCGAGCGGACAGCCCGCGAGCAGGATGCCGAACTCGTCCCCGCCGAGACGGCCCACCGTGTCGGAGTCGCGTACCGCATCCTTGATCAGCGCCGCAATCTCGCGCAGCAGCGCGTCGCCCGCGACGTGCGTCCCCGATTCGTCGTTGACGGCCTTGAAGCGGTCCAGGTCGAGATAGCAGAGCACGTGGCGCGCGCCGCCGCGCGTGGCCTCGAGCGCCTCCTCGAGCCGCCGCTCGAATTCCCGCCGGTTGACCAGCCCGGTCAGCCCGTCGTGGCTCGCCTGGTACGACATCGCGCGGGTGAGTCCGCGCAGGTCGCTCACGTCCCGCAGCGCGATCACGGTGCCATCGACCTGGCCCGCCACGTCGCGCATCGGCGAGACGGTCACCTCGATCGAGCGCTCGCCATTGGCGTCCGCCGCGAGCAGCATCCCGCGCCGACCGAGATTGATGCGCTGACCGGTCGAGATGCTCTGGCGCACCGGGTCGCCCAGCGCCTTGCGATCGCCCTCGTCGACGAGCTGGAGCACATCGCCGAGCGAGCGGCCGATGATCTCTTCGGCCGGCTTGCCGATCAGGTGCTCGCCGGCCTTGTTGATGTAGACGATGCGACCCTCGGCGTCCGTCGTCAGCACGCTCTCGGCGAGCGAGTCGAGCGCTTCCCAGGCGGTGGCGTGGCTGCGCCCGGCGGGCTCGGTCGCCGGACGCGGCAGCATCTCCACGCCCGTGACCATGACGGCCGGCCGGCCGTCGAGGCTCGTGCGTGAGAACGAAAGCTCGAGCCGCGGCGCGGGTCCGGGACCTTCGGTCAACAGTTCGACTTCGAGTCGCTGCAGCGCCGTCGGGCCCGTGCCCTGACGGCGCAGGTATTCCGCGACGAGCTCGGCATAGTCCGGGTGCACGAGGTCCTGCAGGCGTCGACCGTAGAGCTTGCCGGGGCTCGAGACGCCACACAGCTCGGCGAAGCGCGGATTGGCGAGCTGGATACCGTCGCGCTCGATCAGCAGCGCCTCGTGCATGCTCTCGAGCATTCGCCGGTAGACGGATTCGCGCTCCTCGCGCGACGTGCTCTCGACCTGCAGCCGCTCGATCAGTCGATCGACGCCCTGCGCGATTTCGCCGGGGCCGCCTTCGCCCGCGTGCGGCGCGAGCCGCTCGGCGAGATCGCCGCTCTGCGTGACGGCCTCCAGCCGCTCGGCCAGGTCGCGCAAGCGATGCATCTCGCGCTTGCGTCGCAGCAGGAGCACGGCCAAGGCTGCGACCAGGACTCCGAGCAGGATCCACGCGAGCATCAAACTTTCACTCTCCGGAACGGCCATGTCCTCTCGGGTAACGGGCACCCGCTTCCCTGCAAGGTTTATAGTTGTTTTAGTCCACGCCGCTGACGTGCCACGCGAGCATAGCGGAACGGTTCACGTCGACCCGTCGGATTCACCATAATGCGCGGTGGTTTTGGCTTGTTGCGTGCGGCTGCGGGCCGTAACCTTCGCGCCGGCCGCACACACCGTTTTTCGCTCCGCCGACCTGGACCCATTCGCATGTTCGACGTCCAATTTGCCCGTCGCCAGATGATCGAGCAGCAGGTGCGCGCCTGGGACGTCCTCGACCTCAAGGTGCTCGACGCGCTCGAGCAGGTCCCGCGCGAGGAGTTCGTGCCGGCGACGTATCGCGAGCTCGCGTTCGCGGACACGAACGTGCCGATCGGGCACGGCCAGGCGATGCTCGCACCCAAGGTCGAAGGACGCATCCTGCAGGCGCTCGACGTGCAACCGGGCGACTTCGCGCTCGAGGTCGGCACCGGCACGGGATTCTTCGCAGCCTGCATCGGACGGCTGGCGCGCAGCGTGCGTACCGTCGACCTGTTTCCCGACTTCGTCGCCGGCGCCCAGGCGGCGCACCGGCGCGTCGGGGTGCACAACGTCGTGGCCGACACCTGCGACGCGATGCAGCTCAGCGAGCGGGAGGCCTACGACGTGATCGCGCTGACCGCGTCCCTGCCGATCTACGATGCGCGCTTCGAGCGGGCGCTGAAAGTCGGCGGACGGCTCTTCGTGGCGGTCGGGCCCGGCCCCCTGCTCGACGCCCGGCGCATCACACGGGTCGGTCCGGACGAGTGGGTGCGCGAGAGCCTGTTCGAAGCCGGCATGACGCCGCTGGTCCACGCGCCGATACCCTCCAAGTTCGTGTTCTGAACCGGGCGGAGGGGGGCTAGCCAATCGCATAAGCGGTGATATAGTCTAGTACAACACTAGTTGACCAGACGCGGCCCCTGCCGCCAGAGTGAGCCCATGACAAGAAAATCGCTCCTTCTTGCCTGCAGCGTCGCGGCCGCGCTCGTCGTCGGCACCCCCGCACGGGCGGAGAACCTGATCGACGTCTATCAGGCCGCGCTGCGCAGCGACCCCGTGCTGCGTGAAGCCGAGGCGCGCCGGATGGCGGCCCTCGAAGCCAAGCCCCAGGCCCGCGGCCTGCTGCTGCCGCAGGTCGACGTCACCGGCCAGTACGCCACGCGGGACGGCGAGAGCACGGCACTGTTCCTGAACCAGAACGACGATGGCACGGTCGACCTGCGCCAGTCCGACCAGTCGTCCGATTCCGATTTCTGGACCTACGAGGCGCAGGTCACGCAGTCGCTGTTCCGGTGGGACCAGTGGCAGGCGCTCAAGCGCGCCGACGCGCAGGTCGCTGTCGCGGAAGCCAATTTCCGCGCGGCGCAACAGAACCTGCTCGTGCGGGTGAGCCAGGCGTATTTCGACGTGCTCGCGGCCGAGGACACGCTCACCGCAGCGCAGGCGACGCTCGAGGCGCTGACGCGCCAGCTGGAACAGGCCGACAAGCGGTTCGAGGTGGGCCTGATCGCGATCACGGACGTGCAGGAGGCGCGCGCCGCGCACGACAGCGCCACGGCAGGCGTGATCGCGGCCAAGCGCACGCTCGCGGCCACGCAGGAAGTGCTGCGCGAACTGACCAACGAGGCGTACACGACGCTCGCCAAGCCGGCGGAGCAGATGCCGCTCGACGCGCCGAACCCGGCCGACGAGCAGGAGTGGGTGGCCCGCGCGCTCGAAAACAACCTCTCGGTGATCGCAGCGCGACTCGAGACGGAGGTTGCCGCGCGCGACGTCAAGGTGGCGCGCTCCGGCCACTACCCCACGGTCGACCTGTTCGCGTCGCGCAACGAGTTCGACACCGACGCGACGCAGACCGAGGACACGATCGGCGTGCAGGTCACGATCCCGATCTTCAGCGGCGGCGTGACGCAGTCGCGCGTGCGCGAGTCGGTGTACCTGCAGCGCGCCGCGCGCGAAAAGCTCGAGGGCACGATGCGCTCGGCCGAGCGCGAGACGCGCGACGCGTACCTCGGCGTCATTGCGGAGAAGGCGCGCGTGCAGGCGCTCGCGCAGGCCGTGAAGTCGAGCCAGACCGCGCTCGAGGCGACCGAGGCCGGTTTCGAGGTCGGCACGCGGACGACGGTCGACGTGCTGGCGTCGCGCCGCACGCTGTTCGAGGCGCAGCGCGACTATGCGCGCAGCCGCTACGACTACCTCATCAACATCGTTCGACTCGAATCGGCCGCGGGGGGCCTCGTGCAGGACGACCTCGCGAGCATCAACAGCTTCCTCACGTCCCCGACGACGCTCCCGGTGGTGCGTCCCCAGTCGACGCCGTCGACGACCCCGCCTCCGCCGCCGCCACCGACACCGCCGGGCGGCTGAGCAGCGGCTCGATCATCGCGACCAGGCGGTCCACGGCGCCGCGATTCGCCGCCACGGCGCGCCGACCGCTTTCGCCCGCTGCGTGCGCCAGGGACGGCGCCTCCAGCCACGTGAGCAGCGCCCGCGCCAGCGCCTCGCGGTCCCGTACGAGCTCGAGCGCACCGCTCTGCCCGAGCAGTTCCGCGATGTCCTGGCCGTTGTGAGTGTGCGGGCCCGAGAGGATCGGCAACCCGAGCACCGCAGGCTCGAGCAGGCTGTGCCCGCCGATCGGCACGAGGCTGCCGCCGACGAACGCGACGTCGCTCGCCGCGTAGAACGCCTGCAACTCGCCGAGCGTATCGACCAGGAACACGTCGTCGTCGGCCCCTGGAAGCTCGCCCGCACTCCGCTGGGCGAAGCCCGTGCCGCGCCGGCGCAGCAGCGCGCGCACGGCGTCGAAACGCTGCGGATGCCGCGGCACGAGCAACAGCAGCGCCGCCGGAAGTCGCGCGCGCACCAGCGCGTGCGCCGCGAGCGCCGCGTCCTCCTCGCCTTCGTGCGTGCTACCCGCGATCCAGACCGGGCGCGCCTCGCCCCAGCGACGGCGTAGCGCACGCCCGGCGTCGACCTGTGACGCCGGGATCTCGAGGTCGTACTTGATGTTCCCGGTCACGTGCACACGGGCACTCGCCGCGCCGATCTGCCGGAAGCGGTCCGCGTCCGTCGCCGTCTGCGCGCCAATCACGATGCCGCCCGACAGCGTGTCGCGCAGCAGCGACGACAGGCGACGGTAGCGGTCGACCGAGCGTGCCGACAGCCGTGCACTGCCGAGCACGAGCGGAATGCGACGACGGCCGAGCTCCGCGTACAGCGTCGGCCAGATCTCCGTCTCCAGGATCACGGCGACCTGCGGCGAGACGCGATCGAGGAACCGGTGCACCGCGCCGGGCAGGTCGTATGGCAGATAGCAGTGCTGCACGTCATCCCTGAACAACGTTCGCGCGCGCTGTGCCCCCGTCGGCGTCACGGTCGAGATGACGATCGGCAGCTGCGGATGCCGGCGCCGGAGCGCGTGCACGAGCCCCGCAGCCGCCTGCACTTCGCCGACGGACACCGCGTGAATCCAGATCGCGCCGGCGCCGCGGCAACGCTCGACGTGGCCCAGGCGTTGCGCGAGCCGGCCACGATGTTCCGCGTGCCGGACGGCCTGCCATGCGTCGTGCGCCATGACGAATGGCGCGACGAGGTACGTGAGCGCGACGTAGACGACTCGCAACATCGCGACGGGCTACTCCTCGGTCCCGGCGAGCAGCGCACGCCACTGCTCGTCGCCGAAGCGGTCGCCGGGCAGTTCTGCCGTGACCTTGACGAGCGAGCGGCGCAGGCGCGCCAGCACGCGTTGCTCCCACGCGCCACGCCGGCGGATCCGCCCGCGATCGAAGTCGAGCACGTACACGTTCTCGCCGGGACCGAGCAGCAGGTTGTGAGCGTTCAGGTCGGCGTGCTGCACACCGTGCGCGTGCAGTTGCGCGACGCAACGTCCGACCGCGACCCACCCGACCGGCGGCAATGGCGCGTCCGCCAGCGCGGCGGCCAGGGTCCGGCGGACCGGCAGCTCCGCGGTGATCAGGTCCGCACGGTAGCTCAGGCCATCCCGGAGATACCGCGCGGCGACGGGCTTCGGTACCGGTAAGCCCCAGTCACGGAGTCGGCGCAGCAGACGCCATTCGGCGAACGAGCGCGTGCGCGATTCACCGGTCCAGAGGTAGGTGTCGCCGCGGAGCTTCGCGACGAACCCGCCGCGCCGGTAATGCCGCAGCACCCAGGCATCGCCGCCGGCGTTGCGCACGAATGCGACGGTGCCTCGCCCGCCGCGCGCGTCCTGCAGCGCGCCGCGCGCGCGCCAGTAATCCGGCTCGAAGATCGCGGCATCGGGTTGGCCGAGACAGGAGGCATCGTATAGCATCGCGCCGCCCGCAATGCGCGCGAGCGCCTCGTCCCCGGCGGCGGCGGCGTCGTTCATCGTGGCGGATTGTTCCCGATCCCGGCGCCGCTGCCTACCGTCGAGACCCGCATCCGTGCAGCCCCTGTTCACGAGCCCGCCCGAATCCATCTGTATCCTGCGGCTGTCCGCACTCGGCGACGTCTGTCACGCGTTGCCGGTCGCGCGCACGCTCCAGGACACGTGGCCGCAGACGCGACTGACCTGGATCATCGGCAAGCTCGAACACAAGCTGCTCGGGCACCTGCCCGACATCGAGTTCATCGTCTTCGACAAGAAGACGGGTGCCAGCGGTTATCGGGCGCTGCGTGAGCGGCTCGCAGGCCGTCGTTTCGACGCGTTGCTGCACATGCAGCTCGCGTTACGGGCGAGCCTGGCGGCGACGCTCGTGCCGGCGCGCTGGAAGGTGGGGTTCGATCGTGCGCGCGCGCGCGAGGCACAGTGGCTGTTCACGAACGAGAAGGTTGCGCCGCGGCAGCGCGAGCACGTGCTCGACAGCCTGTTCGGATTCGCCGAACGGCTCGGCGTGACGTCGCGTTCGATGCGCTGGGACATTCCGCTGCCCGAGGGCGCCCTCGACTATGCGTCGCGCGCGATCCCCGACCCGACGCGTCCGACCCTGATCGTGAGCCCCTGCTCGAGCCACGCGTTGCGCAACTGGAGCGCGGAACGTTACGCGGCGCTCGCCGACCACGCCGTCGTGCGTCACCGCATGGAAGTACTGCTGTGCGGGGGCCGCAGCGACCTCGAACGGCGCTACGGCCGCGACATCGCGCGCCACATGCGCCAGCCGTGCCGCGACCTGATCGGCCAGGACACGCTGCTCGAGTTCCTCGCGACCTTGCAGCGCGCGACGGCCCTCGTGTCGCCCGACTCGGGACCGGCGCACATGGCGACCACGGTGGGAACGCCTGTCGTCGGGCTTTACGCCGCGACGAATCCACGGCGCAGCGGCCCCTATCACAGCCGCCAGTGGTGCGTGGACCGCTACGAGAAGGCCGCGACTCGCTACCTCAATCGCTCGGCAAGCCGGCTGCCGTGGACCGAGAAGATCGAGCGGCCCGGCGTGATGGACCTGATCGAGGTCGACGATGCGGTCGAGAAACTCGACGAACTCATGGCGGCGGGCGCGCCGAGGACCGGACGCGGATAGCGGATAGTGAATAGCGGTTAGCAGGAGGCCGGCAAGGCGGGCGTGCGGCGCAGCCGCTCTGTCTATCCGCTATCCGCTGGCCATTGGCCGCTATCCGCTGACCGCTTGCTCTTGCGATAATGCGCGCCGCGACTGACCCTGGCAGACAGATCCCGAGGCCCGCATCGTGACGGCAGCCGATCGCAGCGAGAAGCTCATCCAGCCGAACGCGCAGCACCAGTACGAGGTGACCGCGGCGGACCTGCCGCTAAGTTGCCCGATGGCGGGCATGCACCTGTGGAATTCGCATCCGCGGGTGTACCTGCCGATCGAGGTGACCGGCTGGGCGAAGTGCCCGTACTGCAGCGCGGAGTACACGCTTAAGAAGTGACTAGTGGCTGGTGGCTAGTGGCTGGCAAGAAGGGCGCGACGGCGCCTCTTTGTTCCGACTGGCCACCAGCCACTAACCACTGGCCACTACTTCTTGTATTCCTTGTAACTCTTCTCTTCCACGAGCGCCGATCCGAGCTTCGTGTTGATCCGTCGCTTGAGCGCCGCGCGCTCGTCGTTCGTGACGTAGACCGCGCGCGCGAGCTCGATGAACCGCGCGTCGAACTGGCCGTCGCGTTCCTTGTCGCGGATCGCGTCCTCGATGTCCCAGAGCTGGCCATTGACTTCGCGGAGCCCCGCCCATTCGGCGGCGATGTCGCCCTTGCGCGAATACTCCGACGCGTTCCAGGTTTCGGTGAGCAGCGTCAGCTCGGTACGCACGTTGTGCAGTTTCACGCCGTCCGTCATGCGCGCCGACTTGATCTCGAGGATCGTGATCTTGTCGATGAGTTCGCCGGGTGAGATCGGGACGAGGAGTTCGGCCATGAGGAAGTATCTAGTGTCTAGTGGCTAGTGGTCAGTCAGCAGTCGTTGCGCGCATTGTAAGCCCGCGCCGATCCTCCCGCTCTACCAGCCACTGGCCACTACTCTTCCATCGTCGTCCGCCACACGGCGCCGACCCGCGCGCGCGTCGCCTCGAACTCGGCGGCCGGCGCGATGCTGCCGAGCCCCTCGAGCGAGAGATGGTGCAGCCGCTGGCGATAGGTCCGGTACGCGCCCGTGAGCACGTCGACGGTCTGCTGCGGCACGAGGCAGACTGACGCGAGGCTTTCGAGTTGCCGGATGTTGTCGGAGTACGTCACGAGTTCCGCGTGCCGCTCCGCCCAGAGCAACGTCCAGTACTGCGCCAGGAACTCGACGTCGGTGATGCCCCCGGGGTCCTGCTTGAGGTCGAACTCGCGGGGCTTCGACTTCGACAACTCGCTGCGCATGCGTTCGCGCATCGCCCGCACGTCGTCGCGCAGCGTGCCTCGACGCACCGCGGTGCGCAGCAATTCGACTCGCAGCGATTCGTATCGCGACCGCAGCCCCGCCGGGCCCGCGACCGCGCGGGAGCGCAACAGCGCCTGATGCTCCCAGGTCCACGCCTCCGTCCGCTGGTAATCGGCGAACCCTTCGACGCTCTGCACCAGCAGCCCGCCCTTGCCGCTGGGGCGCAAGCGCGTGTCGACCTCGTAGAGCCGGCCGGCGGCGGAGTGGATCGTCAGCAGGTGCACGAGGCGCTGTACCAGCCGCAGGAAGAACACGCCGTTCTCGATGACCTGCGGGCCGGTCGTGCGCTGCACCTCGCCGTGCGAGTCGTGCAGGAACACCAGGTCGAGGTCCGAGCCGTACCCCAGCTCGATGCCGCCGAACTTGCCGTAGGCGACGACGATCATCCCGGCCGGCTCGAGCCGTGCATCGGACGTGCCGCACATCGGCGCGCCGTGACGCGCGGTGATCTGCTGCCACGCGACGTCCAGCGCTTCCTGCACGAGCAGTTCGGCCAGGTCCGTGAGACGGTCGCTCACCTTCATGAGCGGCAACCGGCCCGTCAGGTCCGGCACCGCAATCCGGAACATCGCCGCGCGCTGGAACTGCCGCAACGCATCGACCTGCTCTTCGGGATCGTCGGCGTGCGTGCCGGCCATGCGCGCGCGCAGTTCCGCCTCGAGTTCAGCACGCGTGGGCGTGGTCTCGAACAGCCGCTCGTCGAGCAACTCGTCGAGCAGCAACGGAAAGGCGGCGATCTGGTCGGACAGGAACTTCGAATGGGCGCACAGCTCCAGCAATCGCTCGCGCGCCCGCGGATTCTCGTTGAGCAGCGCGAGGTACACCGTGCGGCCGCCGATCCGCTCGAAGATGCCGAACACGCGCCCGAGGGTGACTTCCGCATTCGGCAGCTTTGCGAGCGCGTGCAGCAGGCCGGGCAGCAGCGTGTGCAGGCGGCGGCGGCCGGTCTCGTCGAGGCGCCGGTAGTACGCCCCGTCGCGCACACGCGCCAGCTCACGCAGCAGCATTTCGACGATCGGCGCAGGCGCGCCGAGCGTGCCAAGGATCTCGCGCCGGCGCGTGTCGTCGAGCGCCGGGTCGAGCAGGTGCTCGAGTTCCGCCGCACGGGCGTCGACACCGTTGCCCTGATCCGGCGCGAACACCGCGCGCCGGAAGTGCGAGCTCACGCGTTCCCGGTGGTCGTCGAGCTCGCGCGCGAGCGAGGGCCAATCGGCCGCGCCCATCGCGAGCGCCAGGCGTGCCCTCGCATGCGGCTCGTGCGGCAATTCGTGCGTCTGCTCGTCGTTCCATTCCTGCAGGCGGTTCTCGATCCGACGCAGGAAGCGGTAGGCGGCCTGCAGGTCGGCCACGGTCGTGGCCGGCAGCAGCTTGTGCCCGGCGAGCAACGGCAACGCTTCGAGCAGTCGCCGCGTCTGCAGTCGCGGATTGCTGCCACCGCGCAGCAGCTGGAAAGCCTGGACGATGAACTCGATCTCGCGGATGCCGCCCGGACCGAGCTTGACGTTCTGCTGCAGCTCGCGGCGCTGGACTTCGCGCGCGATCAAGTCCTTCATGCCGCGCAACGCCTCGAACACGCCGAAATCGAGGTATCGCCGATACACGAACGGGCGCAGCACGTCGCGGTAGAGCGCCTCGAAGCCGGCCTCTCCCCCGAACACCGGCCGTGCCTTGACGTAGGCGTACCGTTCCCAGTCGCGCCCGTGCTGCTGCAGGTAGTCCTCGATGGCGTCGTAGCTGACCGCGACGGGTCCCGAGTCGCCGAACGGGCGCAACCGCAGGTCGACGCGATAGACGAAGCCGTCGTCGGTCGGCGTACCGATCAGTTGTGCGACGCGTTTCCCGACGCGCGTGAAGAATTCCTCGTGTTCCAGCGGTCGCGGTCCCGCCGTCTCGCCGTGCTCGGCGAAGGCGAACACCAGGTCGATGTCGGACGAGAAATTCAGTTCGCCGCCGCCGAGCTTGCCCATGCCGAGCACGAGCAACGGAATCTCGCGACCGCGCGCATCGCGCGGGATGCCGTGTCGCCGGCCGAGCACCGCCGTCGCGTGACGACACGCCGCCGAAATGCATGCGTCGGCGAGGCCGGAAAGCTCACGCAGGATCGAATCGATCGGGGCCTGGTTCGCGAGGTCGCGCCACGCGATGCGCACGAGATGCCGGCGCCGGAACGCGCGCAGCGCCGCCATGAAGGTCGGGTCGTCCGCGGTGCCGGGAGCCGTGGCCGCATCGACACCGCCCAGGTACGCAGCGCCCTCGAGGTCCTCGAGCAACCGGCCGTCGGTCGCGAGCCAGGGCAGCAATCCCGCGTCGCGCACGCAGGCGTCGGCGACGAACGCACTGCACGCCCAGACGTAACGCAGGCTCGACTCGATCGCCGAGGCCGCGGGGGTCTCCGGCAAGGGAGGTCGCCCTGCCAGCCGTTCACGCTTCTCGTCGACGGTTCCCGCGGCCTCCGCCGGCACCTCGAATGAGCCGGGGCTCAAGGCTCTGCCCTCTCGCGCGTCGCGCTCGCGACGATCAGCGAGGACGTCGCGAGCAGCAGCGCCGCGACGGTGTACGCCGCGCCCGGAAAATGCCAGTCGCGCCCGACGCCGATCGACCACGCGAAGATGGTCGCGAACATGACCGGGCCGATCATCGTCGCGATGCCCTGCAGGCTGCCCATGGCGCCCTGCAACTCGCCCTGCACGTTGGCCGCAACGTGGCGCGTCATCAGGCCCTGCGCGGTCGGGCCGGCGAGACCCCACAACGCGACGACGGGAATGCCTGCGAGGAACAGCACACCGGTCGGCGCGAGCGCGTAGAGCCCGAACCCTACCGCGCCGGCGGCCAGTCCCACGAGCAACACCCTGCGTTCGCCGAACCGGCGCACGAGCGGACCGACGAGCGCGCCCTGCACGACTGCCGACGACGCGCCGACGACGGCGAGCGACAGGCCGACGGTCTTTTCGTCCCAGCCGTAGCGATACGCCGCGTAGAGGACGAACACGGCAGGCAGCACGGCGTGCGCGACATTGCTCAGGAAGGCGGCGCCCGCGAGGCCCGTGATCTCGCGGTGGGCGCGCAGGAACTTGAGCGAGCCGACGGGGTTCGCGCGCTTCCACTCGAACGCGCGGCGGCGCTCGCGTGGCAGCGACTCCGGCAGCACGAAATAGCCGTACGCGGCATTCGCGAGGCTCGCGATTGCAGCGGCCCAGAACGGCAGCCGCGGGTCGATCGAGCCGAGCACGCCGCCGAGCGCGGGGCCGAGGATGAAGCCGATGCCGAAGGCCATGCCGACTAGGCCGTAGCTCTTCGCCCGGTTCTCCGGCGGCGTCACGTCGGCGATGTACGCCATCGCGGTGCTCACGCTCGCGGCGGTGATGCCTGAGATCACGCGCCCCACGAACAGCCAGCGCAGGTTCGGTGCGAGCGCCATCAGCACGTAGTCGAGGCCCAGGCCCAGGTTCGAAAGCAGGATGACCGGCCTGCGGCCGAACCGGTCCGAGAGGCCGCCCATGACCGGCATCGAGACGAACTGCATCACGGCCCAGACGGAGCCGAAGATGCCGTAGACCTTCGCGGCCCGCGCGATGTCGCCGCCGAGGAAGTCCTCGATCAGGTGCGGCAGGACCGGCACGATCATGCCCAGCGCGAGCATGTCGAGCAGGACCGTGACGAAGATGAACGCGAGCGCCGCCCGCCG
>DASUMQ010000107.1:0-22815 GCA_036277615.1 Steroidobacteraceae bacterium | reverse complement strand
AAGCTGCTGCGCTTCGAAATGAGCCTGTTCGCGGACTGGCTGCTGCAGCGACATCTCGGCCTCGAGCTTTCCCCGCCCGAGACACGGTCCCTGCAGGCAGCGATGGACGCACTCGTCGCGAACGCCTTGGAACAGCCGCAGGTCTTCGTTCATCGCGACTACCACTCGCGCAACCTCATGGTCTGCCCGGGCGACAATCCCGGAATCCTCGACTTCCAGGACGCGGTGCGCGGTGCGCTCACGTACGACCTGCTCTCGCTGCTGCGCGACGCGTACATCGCCTGGCCGCAGGCGCGCGTCGTCGGCTGGGCGCGGCAGTATCGGCACGAGGCCGCGGCGGCCGGGGTCGATACCGGGCGCGACGAGGCGCAGTTCCTGCGCTGGTTCGACCTGATCGGCCTGCAGCGCCAGCTCAAGGTGGCGGGAATCTTCGCGCGGCTCTGGCACCGCGACGGCAAATCCGGTTACCTCGCCGACATTCCACGCACGCTCGAGTACGCGGTGGGAGCGTGCAGTCGGCAGCCGGATTTTCGCGAACTCGGCCGGCTGATCGAGCAGCGCGTGCTGCCGGCCGTCGTCGCCAGCCTCGACACTCGGGCCCGCTGACTTCATGCGAGCGATGATCCTGGCCGCGGGGCGCGGCGAGCGCATGCGGCCATTGACGCTGACGCACCCCAAGCCGTTGCTGCGCGTCGGCGGCGAGGCGCTGATCGAGCATCACTTGCGCGCGCTCGCGGCGGCCGGCTTTCGCGAGGTGTGCGTGAACCTGTCGTGGCTCGGCGCGCAGATCCCGGCCGCGCTCGGCGACGGTGCGCACTACGGCCTGCACATCCACTACAGCGACGAAGGCCCCGCACCGCTCGAGACCGGCGGCGGCATCTTTCGCGCGCTGGCGTGGCTCTGCCCGATGGGCGTCGAGCCTTTCCTGGTGCTGAACGGCGATGTCTGGATGAATTATCCGTACGCGCGGTTGCACGAGCAGTTCGCCGCCGGCCTGCCGGGCAAGGACCAGGCGCACCTCGTGCTCGTGCCGAACCCGCCGCACAACCCGCGCGGCGACTTCGCGCTGCTCGACGGTCGCATGGTCGAGCCCGTTCCCGGCATGGATGCCGACACGGCGGTGGCGCAACGGATCGCCGCTCTGCCGCGCCACACGTTCTCGGGGCTCGGCGTCTATCACCCGTCGCTGTTCAACGGCTGCAGCGACGGCGTCTTCAAGCTGGCCCCGCTGCTGCGCGCGGCCGCCGTGCAGGCGCGTGTCGGCGTCGAACTCTTCGACGGCGACTGGCTCGACATCGGGACGCCGGAGCGCCTCGACGCGCTGAATGCGCGGTTGGCCGGGGTGGCTGGCTAGAAACGGAGCAGCGCAGCGCGTTAGCCGGCATACGGTCTCCCGGCATGTCGGCCGGGGACGCCGTCAACCCATCCCTGGGGGCTCCGGCCGCGGCGTCCATGCCGCGGACGGCCCCGGCCCAACATGCCGGAAGCCCGAATGCCGGCGGTCAGCGTCGGTTCAATCTCGCAGCCCCAACGTCTGCCCAGTCCCGGCCGCCGAGGTGCGTGCGCAGCACGTACAATGCGCGTCCCATGAGCGAATTCAAAGGCATCCCCGTCAAGACCGCCGCGCCGGCGACCGAGCGCGCCAGCGGTCACAAGTACGTGACGCCGCAAGGCTTTACGGCGATCCGCGACGGGGTGAAGGCTGCGAGCGGGCCGGGCGCTGCCGCGCTCACGCCGGTCGGTCGCAAGCCGTCCTGGCTGCGCGCGCCGATGCCGGCGGGTCACGGCTTCGACACGGTCAAGCAGGTCGTACGCGAACACCGCCTTGCCACCGTGTGCGAGGAAGCCAAATGCCCGAACATCGGCGAGTGCTGGAACGCCGGCACCGCGACGATCATGCTGATGGGCGAGGTCTGCACGCGCGCCTGTCGCTTCTGTGCGGTCGACACCGGTAATCCACGCGGCTGGCTCGACGCCGAGGAGCCGGTCAATGCCGCACACACCGTGCAGCTCATGGCACTCAAGTACGTCGTGCTGACGTCGGTCAACCGCGACGACCTTCCCGACGGCGGCGCGGCGCATTTCGCCGCCTGCGTGCGCGAGATCAAGCGGCTCAATCCCGGCACGGCGGTCGAGGCGCTGACGCCCGATTTCCAGGGGGTGCTGCGCGACGTCGAGACCGTGGTCGACAGCGGGCTCGACGTGTTCGCGCAGAACGTCGAGACGGTCCGGCGACTCACGCACCCGGTCCGTGATCCGCGCGCGTCCTACGAACAGACGCTCGCGGTGCTCGCGCACGCGAAGCGACACCGGCGCAGCCAAGGCGACGTGCTGGTCAAGACGAGCCTCATGCTCGGGCTCGGCGAGACGGATGACGAAGTCGTCGCAACCCTGCGCGACCTGCGCGCGGTCGGCGTCGACCTGCTCACGCTCGGGCAGTACCTGCGCCCGACGGTGAATCACCTGCCGGTCCAGCGCTTCGTGCCCCCCGAGGATTTCGAGCGGTACCGGCAGACGGCACTCGAACTCGGTTTCGTCGAATGCGTCGCGGGACCGCTGGTGCGCTCGAGCTACCGCGCCGAGCAGGCGCTCGCGCGCAACAACGCCGGCCTCGGCGCGGGTGGGCTGGCGCAGCGCCATGGCGGTTGAGGCAGCGCCCTCGCCGGGCCCGCAGCCGGCCTCTGCCACGACCGTGGGAGAGGTGGGATTGCTGTGGCTCGGGCGCGTCGACTACGCGCCCACCTGGCACGCCATGCAACGGCGCACCGACGCAGCGAACGCCACGACGCGCGACGAGATCTGGTTCCTCGAACATCCACCCGTGTTCACGATGGGCATGAACGCCAAGGCGGAACATCTGCTCGCCGTCGGCGACATCCCGGTCGTCGACATCGATCGCGGCGGGCAAGTGACCTACCACGGCCCGGGCCAGCTGGTCGTCTACCCGCTGCTCGACCTGTCGCGCCGCTCGCTCGGCGTCCGCGCGCTGGTCGAAGCCATCGAGCGTGCCGTGATCGATACGCTGGCGCACTGGGGCATCGAGGCGCGCGGCAAGCGCGAAGCTCCGGGCGTCTACGTGGGCGAGCGCAAGATCGCGAGCATTGGCCTGCGCATCCGTCGCGGCCGCTCCTATCACGGCCTGGCGCTCAACGTCGCGATGGACCTCGAACCGTTCGCGCGCATCAATCCGTGCGGCTATGCGGGATTGCAGATGACGCAGGTCAGCACGCTCGGGGGACCGACGGACGTGAGGGCGGTGGGCGAGGCGCTCGCGCCGCACCTGCTGCGTGCGCTGCACCTTGACGACGTGGCCGCGCGCGATCAGAGCGCGACGAGCACCTGGCTGCAGGACGTGAGCTCGAGGTAGAGCGCGTCGAGTTCGGCCTTGCTGTGCGCGTAGACCGTGCACGTGAGCGACAGGTACTTGCCGTTCGAGCTCGGCCGCTCCTCGATCCGGTGCGGCTCGAGCGGCCCGAAGTGCCGCGTCACGATGCCGAGCACCAGGCTGCGGAATTCGTCCGACGCGCGCCCCATGATCTTGACCGGGAAGTCGGTCGGGAACTTGAACAGCGTCTCCTCGCTGCCCGCGGGCCTCGCGCCATCGCCGGCGCGGCCCGTGCTGTCGTCGCTGCTGCTCCGGTCGTCGTCGCCGCTCACGCGTCCTCCAGGGCAGGCCGGCCCGCGATCTCGTCGAGGTGGCGCTGCAGTCGCGCGTACATGTTCTGCCAGGCCGGGCCCGGGGCCCCCGAACCGATCGCACGGCCGTCGAGCGAGGTGACGGGCAACACGCCGCGTCCGGCCGATGCGATCCAGACCTCGTCCGCGCGCGCGAGTTCATCCGCGGACACGTCGCGGACGTCGCACGGCAACCAGCCCTGCGCGAGGTCGAGCACGGCGTCGCGCGTGGTGCCCGGCAGGATCGCGTGGCTGTTGGGGGGCGTGGCGAGGCGCCCCGCGCGCACGACGAAGACGGTGCTCGACGAGCCTTCCGTGAGGCGGCCGTCGTGGACGAGGATCGCCTCGGAGCTGCCACGGTCGTGCGCTTCCTGGCGCAACAACACGTTGGCGAGCAGCGCCACCGACTTGACGTCGCAGCGCGCCCAGCGCGTGTCCTCGAGCATCGACGCCGCGACGCCGCGTTGCAGCACTGCGGCGGCCGGCGCAGGGTAGGGGCTCACGTACGCGAAGCCCGTCGGCGCCACGCCGTCCGCCGGAAACAGGTGGTTGCGGCCGAACTCTGTACCGCGCGTCACCTGCATGTAGACGAGCAGCTCCGGTTCGCCGGCGGCCGCGACGAGCCGGTTCGTGACCTCCACCCAGCCGTCGCGCGCGAGCGGATTGCGCATGCGCAGCTCCGCGAGGCTGCGCTCCAGACGCTCCAGGTGCTGGCGCAGCCTGAACGGGCGGCCGCGGTGCACCGGGACGACTTCGTACACGCCGTCCGCGAACAGGAAACCGCGGTCGAGCGGCGACACGCGTGCATCGGCGAGCGGGACGTACGCGCCATTGAGCCAGCAGGTCGGAAACGGATCGGCCATGTTGCGCCGGCTCGTCAGTGGAACATCAGGCGCAGGCTGTCCCAGCTGCGCCCGAAGAATCCCGCCTGCGCGACGTCCTTCGCCGGATAGAGGTCGTAGGCCGCGACGGGCGCTCCGTCGACGACGATCCTGGTCTTGCCGATGGCCTTGTTCTGCGACAGCGGCGCCTCGAGCGTCTCCGGCAGCTCGAACTCCGCCTTGACGCTGCCGATGCGTCCGCGCTGGCTCGTGACGTAGAGGTCGCGCTTGAGTGCAAGCCCGACTTCCTCGTCCTTGCCCTTCCAGACCCGCGCGGTCGTGAGCGGCTGACCCGCGGCATAGACGCGCTTGGTCTCGAAGAAGTTGAAGCCGTAGTTGAGCAACGCTGCGCTCGCGTCCTCGCGCGCCCGCATCGAGTCGGTGCCGAGCACGACGCTGACCAGGCGCATGCCCTCGCGCTTCGCCGAGGCGATCAGGCAGTAGCCCGCGGTCTCGGTGTGCCCCGTCTTGACGCCATCGACGGTCGGGTCGCGCCACAGCAGGCCGTTGCGGTTCTGCTGCGTGATGCCGTTCCAGCCGAACTCGCGCTGGGCGTAGAGCTTGTAGTACTCCGGGAACTCGTGGATCAGCGCGCTCGCGAGCGTCGCGGCATCGCGCGCGGTCATGTAGTGCTCGGGACCGGGCATGCCGGGGGAATTCGTGAAGTGCGAATTGGTCATGCCGAGCTGCTTCGCGTAGGTGTTCATCATCTGCACGAAGGTTTCTTCGGTGCCGCCGACTTTCTCGGCGAGCGCCACCGTTGCGTCGTTGCCCGACTGCACGATCATGCCCTGCAGCAGGTCGTTGACCGAGACCTGCTTGCCGACCTCGACGAACATGCGCGAGCCTTCCTGCTTCCAGGCGCGCTCGCTGATCGTCACCATGTCGCCGGTCTTGATGCGGCCTTCCTTGAGCGCCTTGAAGACGGCATACGCGGTCATCAGCTTGGTGAGGCTCGCCGGCTCCTGGCGCGAATCGGGCTCGAGGGCCGCGAGCACGCGGCCGCTGTCGTGATCGATCACGATGAAGCTGCGTGCCTTGAGCTCTGGCGGCGGCGGGACCGCGGTGGTTGCCGCCTGCGCCGCCGCGGGCGCCGCTTCCGCAGGTGTGGCGGTCGCGGCCGTTGCGTCCGTCGTCTGCTCGTCGTCCGATCCGCAACCCGTGAGGGCAAGGCCAATTCCGGCGGCGAGCGCCAGCGCGAGGAGGGAATGCTTGAGGGTCATGTTCAGCGTCTGGAACCGTTGCGTGAAGTTGAGGGAAATTACGGGGTCGGCGGCGTCGCCGTCGAGGTCGACGCGGCGACCGCTGCACCGAGCGCCTGGGCGAGGTCGGCCACCGCGCTCGCGTACAGGTGACTGCGGTTATACCGCGTAATCGCGTGAAAGTTCGCGAAGCCCACGCGGTACTCGTTGCCGAAGCCGACCACGAGGGAGATCAACGTCGCGGGCGTGGCATCGGGCAGCGAGGTGTCGAAACGTATGCCGCGCTTGCGCAGGGAGCCGACGGTCTCCGGCAAGCCGATCTTGCCGAACTCGAGACCGGCGAGGTCGGCGCCGGTCACGTCGGCCGGCAGCATCACGGGCCGGCCGGGTTCCCAGCCGTGAACCTTGAGGTAGTTGCCCACGCTCGCGAACACGTCCGCCCAGTCGTTCCAGAGATCGCGCACGCCGTCGCCGTCGCCGTCGACCGCCCACTTGCGGAAGCTCGTCGGCATGAACTGCGGGATGCCCATCGCGCCGGCATAGGACCCGAGCGGAACGAGCGGGTCGAGCTTTTCCTCGCGCGCCATCAGCAGGAACTGTTCGAGTTCGCCGCGAAAGAACGGCGCGCGCGGCGGATAGTCGAACGCGAGCGTCGCGAGCGCGTCGGCGACGCGGTACCGGCCGACGTTCTCGCCGTAGAGTGTCTCCACGCCGACGATCGCGAGCAGCACCTCCGCAGGCACGCCGCTCGACCGCGCTGCCTGCTCGAGCTCGACGCGGCGCTCCGCGTGCACGGCTGCGCCGCGCGCGATGCGCCGGTCGGTCAGGAACTTGGCGCGGTACTCGGTCCAGGTGAGCGTCCGCTCGGCCGGACGCGCAATCGCCTGCAGGATTGCAGGCTTCGATTCGACCTGTGCGAACGTCGCCGCGAGCACGCCGGGCTCGAACGCGTGTCGACTCGCGATGTCCGCGATGAACGCGGCGACTTCCGCGCGGCCCGGGTCGAGGGCCTGCGCGTCGGCGGGGCGCAGTGAACCGGCGGTGAGGGCGGCCAGCGCGAGCGAGACAACGCCGAGGCGGGACGGGCGATGCCACGCCCGTCGCAGTGGACGATTCCGTGTCACGTGGAAACCAGTTTGCGGCGGGAGTGGACGGACATCAGGATACCGAAGCCTGCCATGAGGGTCACGAGCGACGTGCCGCCGTAGCTGACCAGCGGCAGCGGCACGCCGACGACCGGCAGCAGCCCGGCGACCATGCCGCTGTTGACGAACACGTAGACCGAGAACGTCAGCGTCAGGCTGCCTGCGATCAGCCGCGAGAACGTGTCCTGCGCCTGTGTCGCGATGTACAGGCCGCGGCCGATCACGAGCAGGTAGAGCATCATCAGCACGAAACAGCCGACCAGGCCCCACTCCTCGCCGATCACCGCGAAGATGAAGTCGGTCGAGCGTTCGGGCAGGAACTCGAGCTGGGCCTGGCTGCCATTCATGTAGCCCTTGCCGAACATGCCGCCCGACCCGATCGCGATCTGCGACTGGATCGTGTGATAGCCGGCGCCGAGCGGATCGGTCTGCGGGTTGAGGAACGTGAGCACGCGCTGTCTCTGGTAGCCGTGCAGCAGGAACATCCAGACGATCGGCACGGCGGCGCCCACCAGCACGACGAGGCCCAGGATGTAACGCAACTGCAGTCCCGCGAGCAGGATCACGAGGCCGCCGCCGGCGACCACGAGCAGGGCCGTGCCGAGGTCCGGCTGCTCGGCGATCAGCAGCGTCGGCACCAGCACGATCAGCACGACCGTGACCAGCGTGGTGAAGTCGGGCGGCAACGGCCGTTCGTGCAGGTACCACGCGCAGCAGAGCGGCACCGCGATCTTCATGAGCTCGGATGGCTGGAAGCGCACGAAGCCGAGGTCGAGCCAGCGCTGTGCCCCCATCGCGACGTCGCCCACGAGTGCGACGGCGACCAGCAGCAGCACGCCGACGCCGTACAGGAACGGCGCCCCGATGCGCATCACGCGCGGCGGGACCTGCGCCACGAACGCGATCACGCCGAGACCGAGGCCGACTCGCGCGGCCTGGCCGAGTGCAATGTGCACGTCCTCGCCCGCGGCGCTGAACAGCACGATCAGTCCGGCCGCACACACCGCCATGACGCTCAGCAGCAGCGGTCCGTCGAGGTGCAGGGCATCGAGCAGCCGGCCGGTCAGCGTCAGCGTGCGCTGCGCGCGGCTCGAGTAGCCGGGACCGGCGATATCAGTCCTCATTCCTCGCCTCCTGCGGCTGGCGGTGGCGTCTCCGGCGCAGGAGTGACCGCAGCCGCCTCGGCCGGCGGCAACAGGTACGCGTCGAAAACCTTGCGTGCGATCGGCGCGGCGGTACCGCTGCCGCTGCGGCCGTTTTCCACGAGCACGGCCACGGCGAGCTTCGGTGCGTCGGCCGGCGCGAACGCGATGAACAGTGCGTGGTCGCGCAACCGCTCGTTCACCTCGGATTCGTTGTACTTCTCGTTCTGGCCCACCGTGAAGACCTGCGCCGTGCCCGTCTTGCCGGCGATCTGGTACGGGGCGCCCGCCTGGGATCGATAGGCCGTGCCGCCCGGGCTCATCACGCCGACCATGCCGCCGATGATCACGTCCCAGGACGTGGGGTCCTTGACCTTCACCTCGGGCAGTTCACGCGGCGGGATCTCGCGGACCTGGCCGGTCGTGGAACTGCGTACGGCGCGCACCAGCCGCGGCGCGAAACGCTTGCCGCGCGTCGCGATCGTCGCGGCCGCGTGGGCGAGCTGCAGCGGCGTGGCGAGCATGTAGCCCTGGCCGATGCCCGCGATCACGGTCTCGCCCGGGAACCACACCTGCAGCGCCTTGGTCTTGAAGGCCTTTTTCTTCCAGGCGCGTGACGGGACGAGCCCGTCGCGTTCACCGAGCACGTCGATGCCCGTCGGGCCGCCGAGGCCGAACTGCACGAGGAAATCGTGCAGGCGGTCGATGCCGATCTGGTCCGAGACGCCGTAGAAGTAGGTGTCGCACGACTGCGAAATCGCGCGCTTCATGTCGACGGTGCCGTGGCCGCCTCTCTTCCAGTCGCGGTACCGGTGGCTCGAACCGGGGAACTGCCAGACACCCTTGCAGAAGCGCGTGTTCTCCGGGACGGTGACGCCGTACTCGAGCGCGGCGAGCGCGACCAGCGGCTTGATCGT
Organism: Steroidobacteraceae bacterium; assembly: GCA_036277615.1. Taxonomy (GTDB): domain Bacteria; phylum Pseudomonadota; class Gammaproteobacteria; order Steroidobacterales; family Steroidobacteraceae; genus RPQJ01. Next base: position 13,853 of record DASUMQ010000107.1, on the reverse strand, counting down.
CGAGCCGGGCGGATAGACGCCTCGCAATGCGCGGTCATAGAGCGGTCGGTCGATGTTGTCCTCGAGCGCACGATATTCGGGGACCGTGAGTCCGCGCGCGAAACCGTTCGGGTCGAACGTCGGGGTGCTCACGAACGCCAGCACGTCGCCGTTGGCGGGATCGATCGCCACGACGGCCGCGCGCTGCGTGCCGAGTGCGGCCTCGACCACCCGCTGCAGGTTCGCGTCGATCGCGAGGAGCAGGTCGTCGCCGGCGATCGGCTCCTGGCGTTCTAGCGTCGGCGCACTGACGCCGACGCGCTCGACGCGGCGACCTTGCGCGTTGACTAGCAGCTGCTGGTAACCCGTGTCGCCGTGGAGCAGTTCCTCGAAGTTGCGCTCGACACCGAGCTTGCCGATCAGCGTCGTGCCCGCGTACTTGGCCTCGTCGATCCGTTCCTGGTCCTTCTCGCTGATCGCGCCGACGTAGCCGATCGCATGCACGCCCACGCCGACGTGCGGGTAGAAGCGCGTAAGCCGTGGCCGGATCTCGACTCCGGGGAAATCGGGCCGGTGCACCGCAAACCGCGCGAGCTCCTCCTCGGACAGCTGCAGCCGGATCGGCACCGCGTCGAACGGACGGCGCGCCATGATCGTGCGGCGCGTGCGCTCGACCTCCTCGGGTGAGACCAGCTGCAACTCGACCAGCCGCGCGAGCGTGTCGTCGAGGTCCGGTGTCTGTTCGCGCGTGAGCTCGAGCTGGTACGCCGGACGGTTGAGCGCGAGCGGCTCGCCGTGGCGATCGAGGATCAGGCCGCGCGGTGGCGGGATCGGGTCGATGCGGATCCGGTTGCCCTGCGACAACTCGCTGAAATAGTCGTGCCGCACGACCTGCAGCCAGAACATCCGCGCAAACAGTACGCCGACCAGCAGGAAGATCACCGTCGAGGCCGCGACGACGCGGCGCCCGAACATGCGCTGCTCGGCGTTGTGGTCCTTGAGCCGGGAGTGCCTTGGCATGGCCGGCGCGCGCTCAGGACGAGCGGCGCGTGAGCGAGTCGCCCAGGGCGACGACGAGCGGCCAGAGCAGCGCGCCCGAGAAGACGGGCAGCCAGCGGCCCCAGGCGGTGTAGCCGTGGCCGGTGAGGCCATCGATCCAGAAGATCACGAAGTGGTACAGCGCCAGCAGCAGCAGCACGATCGCCGCCTGCTGCAGGATCGGGAACATCCGCATCTGCAGCTGCAGCTTGTGCGTCACGTACCCGACGAGCAGGAAGCCGAGCGCGTGCTGGCCGAGCACCATGCCACGCAGCACGTCGAGGAACAGGCCCGACAGCCACGCGTAGCCCAGGCCCGCGATGCGCGGGCTCGTCAGGATGAAATAGATCATCGCGAGCAGCGCGAGGTCCGGTCGCACGGGGTCGAGCCACGGGGGCAGCGGAACTATCGCGAGCACGAGGCCGGCGGCCATGCTGAGCCAGTACAGCAGCCGACGCGCGAACACGCTTTGCTGGCGCATCACTCGCCCCCTGCGTCGGGCTGCGCCGCGGCCGGCGTCGTCGTTTGGGTGGCGGCGGCCGCTGGCGACGGCCGCACTTCCGGCCGCCCGGTCGGTGCGTTCGCCGGCGCGGTTGCCGGCGGTGCCTGTCGCGGCGCGGCCGGACGCGCGGCGGGGGGCGCGGGCGTTGCAGCGCCTGCACTGCCCGGTGCGCTCGCCTCGGGCGGAGCCGCCGCCGCGGCCGGTTCGCTCGCGGGCGGCTCCGTGAACCAGACGAGCAGCACTTCGCGCGCCCGGTCGAGCCCGGCCGTCGGCCGCGCGTCGACCGTCGCAAACATGCTGCCCGCGCGCTTGATCCGGGTGACCTGCGCGACTGGATAGCCCGGCGGGAAGACGCCGCCCAACCCGGTGGAAATCAGCAGGTCGCCGGGTTGCAGGTCCGATTCGACGGTTACGAACGGCAACGACAGCTTGTTGATGTCGCCGGTGCCGACCGCGATCGTACGCACGCCGCTGCGGTTCGACTGCACGGGAATCGCGTGCTCTGCGTCACTGATCAGGATCACTTCGGACGTCGCGGCATTGACCTTCGTGACCTGGCCGAAGATGCCTTCGCCGTCGAGCACCGCCTGGCCGCGGAACACGCCATCCACCGCGCCCTTGTCGAGCAGCACGCGATGCCGGAACGGGTCGAGGTCGACGTGCAGGATCGAGGCGACGAGCACTTTCTCGGCCACGCCCGTGGTGTTCGCGCGCATGTCGCGCAGCCGGCGATTCTCTTCCTCGAGCGCCGCGAATCGCTGCAGCTGCAGGTTCGCGAGCCGCAGTCGCGCGGTGAGCTCGAGCTTCTCCTGCCGGAGCCGTCCGCGGTCCGCGAACGATCCGGTGACCCAGTCCGTCGCGCGAAACGGGAAGTCGACGGCACGCTGCACCGGGTGCACGACGGCGCTCAGCCATGCGCGCACCTGGTCGATCTGGTGATAGCGCTGGTCCGCCACCATGAGGCCGATCGACATCGCCGCGAGCGTCAGGAAATAGGCCGTGAGCGGCGGGCCCCGGCCGATGATCGGTCGCGAGTCGTGCGCTAGTTCGACCACGGGGGCCGGAACGCGGGCCGGTCAGTCCAGGCCGAAAATGCCTGGGCCGTGCTCGTCGATCAACTCCAGCATCTTGCCGCCGCCGCGTGCCACGCAAGTGAGCGGGTCTTCGGCGACCACCACCGGCAGGCCGGTCTCTTCCATGAGCAACTTGTCCACGTCACGCAGCAACGCGCCGCCGCCAGTCAGCACGATGCCGCGCTCGGCGACGTCGGAACCGAGTTCGGGTGGGGTCTGCTCGAGCGCGGCCTTGACCGCGCCGACGATGCCCTGCAGCGGCTCCTGCAGAGCCTCGAGAATCTCGTTGGAGTTCAGCGTGAAGCTGCGCGGGACGCCCTCCGAGAGGTTGCGGCCCTTGACCGAGATTTCCTTGACGTGCTGCCCCGGGTACGCCGAGCCGATCTCGATCTTGATGCGCTCCGCGGTCGCCTCGCCGATCAGGATGCCGTAGTTGCGACGCACGTAGTTGATGATCGCCTCGTCGAAGCGGTCGCCGCCGATGCGGACGGACGCCGCGTAGACGATGCCGTTCAGCGAGATCACCGCGACCTCGGAGGTGCCGCCGCCGATGTCGAGCACCATCGAGCCGCGTGCCTCGTGCACGGGCATGCCCGCGCCGACCGCCGCCGCCATGGGTTCCTCGATCAGCCGCACCCAGCGCGCCCCGGCGCCTTCGGCCGATTCCTGGATCGCGCGCCGCTCGACCTGCGTCGAGCCGTACGGCACGCACACGAGCACGCGCGGGCTGGGGCGGACCATGCGGTTGCCGTGCACCTTCTCGATGAAGAACTGCAGCATCTTCTCGGTGACGGTGAAGTCGGCGATGACGCCGTCCTTCATCGGGCGGATCGCGGTGATGTTGCCCGGCGTGCGGCCGAGCATGTTCTTCGCTTCAGTGCCGACAGCCTCGATCTTCTTGCCGCCGCGCGAAGGCTCTTCACGGATCGCGACCACCGACGGTTCGTTCAGCACGATCCCCTTGCCGCGCACGTAGATCAGCGTGTTCGCCGTGCCGAGGTCGATCGAGAGGTCGTTGGAGAAGTAGCCCCGGAGTTTTTTGAACATTAGATGAGGAGTTCGGCCCGAAGGAGGGAGCGCTGCCTTGCGCTAAATCGCGGCAATTTAACCACAGTCACGACTTTCGGCAAGGCGGCGTGTATCATTTGCGACCGGCTTTTTTGCTGCCTGATCGAGCTTTTTGAGATGAGCCTGACCCGCAACCAGGTCGAGGGCATCGCCCGACTTGCCCGCCTCGAGATCACCGAGGCGCAAATGCCAGTGTACGTCGACCGCCTGTCTCGCATCATCGACTTCGTCGAGCAGCTCGCTGCCGCCGAAACCGCCGACGTCGAACCCATGGCGCACCCGCTCGCGCAGCAGGTGCAGCGATTGCGGCCCGACGAGGTGACCGAGACCGATCAGCGCGACAAGTACCAGCACAACGCACCCAGCGTCGCTGCGGGACTTTACCTCGTGCCGAAGGTCATCGAGTGAAGATGCATCCATAGGGGTGCGGTCGTTAACGCGATGGGGACAGTCCCCATTTTTCTTCGAAAAATTGGGGACAGTCCCCCGCCATGCACACCTTGACCGTTTCGGAAATGTCCGCGGGGTTGCGCGCCCGCAAGTTCTCGAGCCTCGAGCTCACGCTGCACCTGCTCGGCCGCATCGAGCGCCTCGGCCCCGGGCTCAATGCGTTCGTGACGGTCACGGCGGATCGCGCGCTCGCCGATGCGCGCGCCGCGGATGAGCGCAATGCGAAGGGCGACGGCGGTCCGCTGACTGGCGTGCCGGTCGCGCACAAGGACATTTTCTGCACCGACGGGATCCTGACCACCTGTGCGTCGAAGATGTTGTCGAATTTCGTCGCGCCCTACGACGCGACCGTCGTGCGGAAGTGGCGCGACGCGGGCACGGTGCTGCTCGGCAAGACCAACATGGACGAATTCGCGATGGGCTCGTCGAACGAGACCTCGTTCTACGGCCCGGTGCGGAATCCCTGGGATCAGACGCGTGTGCCCGGGGGCTCTTCGGGCGGCTCGGCTGCTGCCGTGGCCGCGCGGCTCGCGCCGATCGCGAGCGGCACCGATACCGGAGGCTCCATCCGGCAGCCGGCGGCGCTCACGAACCTCACCGGCCTCAAGCCGACGTACGGGCGCGTCTCGCGCTACGGCATGATCGCGTTCGCCTCGAGCCTCGACCAGGCCGGCGTGCTCGCGCGCTCGGCCGAGGATGCGGCGCTGCTGCTCGAGGCCATGGCGGGGTTCGATCCACGCGACTCGACCAGCGTCGATACGCCGGTGCCGCGCTACACGGCGGAACTGAAGCAGCCGCTGCAGGGCCTGCGAATCGGCCTGATCAAGGAGTTCTTCGGCGAGGGCCTCGACCCTGCGGTCGAGCGCTGCGTGCGCGAAGCGATCGCGCTGCTGCAGCGGGAAGGTGCCGTCGTCAAGGACGTGAGCCTGCCGAGCCTGCCGCTGTCGGTCCCGACCTATTACGTCGTCGCGCCCGCAGAATGCTCGTCGAACCTCTCACGCTTCGACGGCGTGCGGTTCGGCCACCGCTGCGAACAGCCGAAGGACCTGCTCGACCTCTACCGGCGCTCGCGCGGCGAAGGATTCGGCGAGGAGGTCAAGCGCCGCATCATGACGGGCACGTACGTGCTCTCCGCGGGCTATTACGATGCCTACTACCTCAAGGCGCAGAAGTGCCGTGCGCTGATCGCCGGCGATTTCGCGCGTGCATTCGGCGAGGTCGACGTCGTGCTGAGTCCGACGTCCCCGACCGCGGCGTTCAAGCTCGGTGCGAAGACGAGCGACCCGATCGCGATGTACCTGAACGACATCTACTCGATCGCGGCGAACCTCGCGGGCTTGCCGGGCATCTCGATTCCGTGCGGCTTCGTCAACGAGGCCGGTACGGAGCTGCCGGTCGGGCTGCAACTGGTGGGTCCGCACTTCGGCGAGTCGCGGCTGCTGTCCGTCTCGCACCAGTACCAGTTGCGCACGGAATGGCACAAGCGTGCGCCGAAGGGCTACGCCTGAGCGGCACGAAAGGGGATAGGGGTTAGGGGATAGGGGATAGTGCGAGAGGTGACTCCGATGACTGTCGTCGATGCATCGCGCACATCGTACTTCCAAGGCCCGACATCCCCGGCAAGCGGCATCGTTTAAGTATTCGCCAAGCTTCCTGCACTATCCCCTATCCCCTAACCCCTATCCCCTTTCCTATGAACTGGGAAACCGTCATCGGCCTCGAGATCCACGCGCAGCTCGCCACGCGCAGCAAGATTTTCTCGGGCTCCCCGACTGCGTTCGGCGCCGAGCCGAACACGCAGGCCAACCTCGTCGACCTCGGCTACCCGGGCGTGCTGCCGGTGCTCAACGCCGAGGCAGTGCGCATGGCGATCCGCTTCGGCGTCGCCACGGGTGCGAAAGTCGCGCGTCGCTCGGTCTTCGCGCGCAAGAACTACTTCTACCCGGACCTCCCCAAGGGCTACCAGATCAGCCAGTACGAGCGGCCCGTCGTCGAGGACGGCTCGCTCGAGATCGTGCTCGACGACGGGACGCGCAAGACCATCGGCATCACGCGTGCGCACCTCGAGGAGGACGCCGGCAAGTCGCTGCACGAGGACTTCCACGGCCTCTCAGGCATCGACCTGAACCGCGCCGGCACGCCGCTGCTCGAGATCGTCTCGGAGCCCGACCTGCGCTCGGCCAAGGAAGCCGTGGCGTACATGAAGAAGATCCACACGCTCGTGCGTTACCTCGACATCTGCGACGGCAACATGCAGGAGGGCTCGTTCCGCTGCGATGCGAACGTCTCCGTGCGTCCGGTCGGCCAGGCGGAGTTCGGCACGCGCGCCGAGATCAAGAACCTGAATTCGTTCCGTTTCGTCGAGCGCGCGATCAACTACGAGATCGAGCGCCAGATCGAGCTGGTCACGGGCGGCGGCAGGGTCGTGCAGGAGACGCGCCTCTACGACCCGGACAAGGGCGAAACGCGCCCGATGCGCTCGAAGGAAGAGGCGAATGACTACCGTTATTTCCCCGACCCCGACCTGCTGCCGCTCGCGATCGACGAGGCGACCATCGACGAGGTGCGCCAGTCGATGCCCGAGTTGCCGGACGAAAAGGCGGGGCGTTTCGTCCGTGAGCACGGGCTTTCGGAATACGACGCCGGCGTCCTGACTGCGAGCAAGGAGCTCGCGCAATACTACGAAACCGTCGTCGCCAGGCTCGGCAGCCAGGCCAAGCTCGCCGCCAACTGGGTCATGGGGGACCTGTCCGGGGCGCTCAACAAGGACAACCTCGACGTGACCCGGAGCCGCGTGGGGGCAGAGACGCTTGCGGGCCTGCTCGCGCGCATCGTCGACAATACGATCTCGGGCAAGATCGCCAAGGAAGTGTTCGAGGCGATGTGGACCGAGGGCTGTGACGCCGACGCGATCATCGACGCGAAAGGGCTCAGGCAGATCACGGACACGTCGGCGATCGAGCAGGCGATCGACGACGTCATGGCGAGGAATCCGGGCCAGCTCGCCGAGTACCGCTCAGGCAAGGACAAGCTCTTCGGTTTCTTCGTAGGGCAGGTGATGAAAGCCACGGGAGGCAAGGCCAACCCCGGCCAGTTGAATGAGCTGCTGAAGCGCAAGCTCTCCGGCTGACCGCCGCGCGAGCGGCGCCTCCTACTGACCGCTAGCCACTAGCCACTAGCCACTGGGTCTCGTCATGGCCACCACGATCCGGGAAGAAGATTTCATCCAGAGCGTCGCCGACGCGCTGCAGTTCATCTCGTATTACCACCCGATCGACTACATCGAGCACCTCGGCCGCGCCTACGAGCGCGAGCAGAGCCCGGCCGCGAAGGACGCGATCGCGCAGATCCTGACGAACTCGCGCATGTGCGCCGAGGGCAAGCGCCCGCTCTGCCAGGACACCGGCATCGTCAACATGTTCCTCAAGGTGGGCATGGGCGTGCGCTGGGACACGCAACACGGGCTGGGCGAAATGATCAACGAGGGCGTGCGTCGCGCGTACGGCCATCCGGACAACACGTTGCGTGCCTCGGTCGTCGATGACCCGCTGTTTGCGCGGAAGAACACCAGGGACAACTCGCCGGCCGTGTTTCACGTCGAGCTCGTGCCGGGCGACGACGTCGAGGTGACGGTCGCCGCGAAGGGCGGCGGCTCGGAGAACAAGTCGAAGTTCGTGATGCTCAATCCGAGCGACTCGATCGTGGACTGGGTCCTCAGGACCGTGCCGACCATGGGCGCGGGCTGGTGCCCTCCGGGCATGCTCGGCATCGGCGTCGGCGGCACGGCCGAGAAGGCCATGCTGCTCGCCAAGGAAGCGCTGATGGATCCGATCGACATGCACGAGCTCCTCGCGCGCGGCCCGCGCGACAAGGCCGAGGAACTGCGCATCGAGCTCTACGAGAAGGTCAACGCGCTGGGCATCGGCGCACAGGGGCTCGGCGGCCTCACGACCGTGCTCGACGTGAAGCTCAAGCTGTACCCCACGCACGCGGCATCGAAGCCGGTCGCGATGATCCCGAACTGCGCGGCCACGCGCCACGCGCACTTCGTGCTGGACGGCAGCGGGCCCGCCGTGCTCGAGCCACCGTCGCTCGAGCACTGGCCGAAGGTCACGTGGAGCGCGGGCGGCACGTCGCGCCGCGTCAACCTGGACACGCTCACGCGCGAGGAAGTGCAGGGCTGGCAGCCCGGCGAGACGCTGCTGCTCAACGGCAGGATGCTCACCGGCCGCGACGCCGCGCACAAGCGCATCGCCGACCTGTTCGCGAGCGGGCAGGGCCTGCCGGAAGGCGTCGACTTCACCAATCGGGCCATCTATTACGTGGGCCCGGTCGACCCGGTGCGCGACGAGGTGGTCGGACCGGCGGGCCCGACGACCGCGACGCGCATGGACAAGTTCACCGACATGATGCTCGAGAAGACCGGCCTGATCGTCATGATCGGCAAGTCCGAGCGCGGTCCCGCCGCGATCGAGTCGATCCGCAAGCACAAGGCGGCGTACCTGATGGCGGTCGGCGGCGCGGCATACCTCGTCTCGAAAGCGATCAAGTCCTCGCGCGTGGTCGCCTTCGGCGACCTCGGCATGGAGGCGATCTACGAGTTCGAGGTCAAGGACATGCCGGTCACCGTCGCCGTCGACGCGCAGGGCACCTCCGTGCACGACACGGCGCCGGCACGGTGGGCGGAGCGGATCCGCACGCTCGACATCCCCGTGCGGGTCGCCTGAACCGGCGTGGCGGAGGTCGACACGCTGCGGCGATTCGTCTTCGAGCGGTACCCGTTCCGGGGCCAGCTCGTGCACCTCGGGCCTGCGTGGCAGGCCATGATGGAGCACCACGATTACTCGCCGCACGTGCGCGACACGCTCGGTGAAGCCGTGGCCGCGACCGCGCTGCTCGCCTCGACGCTCAAGTTCCAGGGCCTGCTGGCGCTGCAGCTCCGGGGCGAAGGGCCGATGCACCTGATGCTGGTCGAGTGCACCGAAGGCCTCGCCATGCGCGCAGTCGCGCGTTTCCGCGAAGTGCCCGAAACGCGTGACCTGCGCGAGCTCTCGGGTCACGGTACGCTCACCGTGACGGTCGAGAACGAAGGCGCCACGAACCGCTACCAGGGCATCGTGCCGCTCGCGGGCGGCTCGATGAGCGAATGCCTGCGCGAGTACTTCGAGAGTTCCGAGCAGTTGCCGACGCGGCTGTGGCTGCGCGCCGACGGCGCAAGCGCGAGCGGGTTGCTGCTGCAGCGTCTTCCGGTGTCGGCGCGGCCGACCGGCGTCACGGAGTCGGGCAGGGGCGGCGTCCCGGAGGACGAGATCGAGGACGCGTGGCGGCGCGTGCAGCTGGTGGCGGACACCGTCACGGCCGACGAGCTTGCGCAGCTGGACGACCGCGACCTGCTGCGTCGACTCTTCGCCGAGGACGACGTCCGGATGTTCCAGTCGGTGCCGACGTATTTCCGCTGCCGCTGTTCACGGGCCCGCGTCGGCAACATGTTGCGCGCACTCGGTCGCGAAGAAGTCGATTCGGTGCTCGCGGAGTTCGGGCAGGTCGAGGTGCGGTGCGAGTTCTGCAGTCGTGCGTATCGTTTCGACGCCGTCGACGCGGCCGCGCTGTTCGTGCCCGGTGGCGACGCGCACGGCGGCGGCGTGCACTGACGGCGAGCGGGCGGTCAGGCGCCGAGGCCCGGATGACGTCCAGAGCAGATGAGCACGAACGCCACGGTATTCGACACGATCGCGTCGCGGATCACGCCGAGGCGGCCGCCGGCTCGTGGCGCTCCCGCCAGTGCCGCTTGCCCGCGAGCGCGCGTTCGTACTCGGGCCGGCTCAGGATGTTCTCGTCGAGCTGCATGTCGGTCGCGCAGTAGCTGTGGAAGAACTCCGCGGCGGCTTCGGGCGACGCGAGCACGTGGTCGCGGATGTAATTGATGTCGATGTTCATGCAGATGGCGCCGACGATGCCGTGCGGTTCGCGCAGGATCGGCACGGTCGTGCACTTGAAGCGCCGCGCCCCGATCTCGAGCCCGTAGTTGAGCTTGTCCTGGTTCAGTGCGCGCCGCCGCTTGAGGTCGATGACCAGCTTCGTGGTGCCCATGCCTTCGACGCGGCCCGTCACTTCGCCACCCTGGATGCAGGTGATCGAGCGTGACGGGTTGACGAGGTCGTGCAGCAGGATCTCGATGCCCATGCCGCGGAACGTCGCGCCGAACAACCGCACGATCCTCCGGTAGTTCTCGAGGAATTCGCTGCTGTCGGCCAGGACCTGCTGGCCCTGGTATCGCGTGTAGAGCTTTTCGTATGCCGCGAGGGCCTCCGGCGGCAGCTGGTAGCGGACGCCGTTCTGCTCGCCGATGACGATCATCTGGCTCGCTGCGGTGGCGTCGGCGTGCCGCAGCAAGTGCCGCACGCCGCGCTCGAACTGTTCCAGCGAGAATTGCGGGAAGCCGTCGGCGTCGTCCGCGAACGGGTAGAAGTCGTACTGCTCGAGGTTGCGGCCGCGCAGCTGGCGTCGCACCCGCCACCGGCCGACCAGGTAGCCGACCGCGAAAAGCACCAGGGACACGAGCAGGTTGATCCCGATGTCCCGGGCCAGCGAGGCGAAGGTCGATTCAGGCATGCCATCCCCTAACGTTTCGCGGGTTGCGCAAATCCTAGTCCGATTCCAGTTCGAGCCGTCGGGCTGGACAAGCATAAAAATATCTTTATATTTATAAGCAATGGAGACGTCCTTCCAGCATCTCGTCGAATCGCTGCGTGCCACGGCGGAGCCGTCGCGGCTGCGCCTGCTGGCGATCCTGGCAAAGGGCGAGTTCTCGGTGACCGAGCTCACGCACGTCCTCGGTCAAAGCCAGCCGCGCGTTTCGCGCCACCTGAAGCTGCTGTGCGACGCGGGATTGCTCGAGAAATTCCGCGAACAGCACTGGATCTACTATCGCGTGCCGGCCGACGTGGCGGCGCGCGCACTCGTCGAGACGCTGCTCGGGCGCATTGACCCGGCCGACCCGACGCTCGAGGCCGATCGCGCCCGCGTCGAGACGGTGCTCGAGGACCGCCACGGCGTCACCGGCGATCGCGGCGGTCGCGGGTCGGAGGCGCCCGAACCGGTCGAACTGGCCTTGGCGCTCGGCGGGGAACTTGGCGACCGCGGACGCGCGGCACTGTTCTATTTCGGTCGTTCACCCGGCGCGGTGCTGCAGGCGATCGCTTCCCGGGCGCGTCGGGTCGTCGGCATGCACGGCTCGCGACACGAGGTGCAGCGGGCACGCGCGTTGCTGCACGCGCGCGGCTTGAGTCACTGCGCCCTGCAGCAGGGCGATCTGCGGAACCTGCCGCACCCCTCGGCCGACTTCGACTCCGTCGTCATCGATCGTGCGCTGGCCGACCAGCCGCGACCCGTCGACGCCTTGCGCGAGGCCGCGCGCCTGCTCAACCGCGGCGGTGAGTTGATCGTGGCCGAGGACTACGACGCACTGGTCGCGAGTGCCGACGGCGCAAACCCGCTCGCGACCCTGAAGGCCTGGCTCGCGCAAGCGGGGCTCGTCTGCGGGCGCCTGCATCCCGTCGACCTCGACGGCCGGCATATCGTCCTGGCTGTCGCGCAGGCCGGCGGCCTCGTCGCCGTCGCGGCCTGACCCGCAATTCTGGAGGGACCCCGCACCATGAGTTCCGCCGGCGCTGCCCCCTCCGTTCCGTTCTCGACCGTGACGACGGGTGAGGCACCCGTGCGCGTGTCGTTCGAATTCTTTCCGCCCAACGACGTCGCCATGGAGCAGACGCTGTGGGCATCGATCCAGCGACTGGCGCCGCTGTCGCCGCATTTCGTCTCGGTCACCTACGGCGCCGACGGCTCGACGCGCGAGCGCACGCACAACGTCGTCACGCGCATCCTGCGCGAGACCGCGCTCACGCCTGCGCCGCACCTGACCTGCGTCGGCGCCCCGCGTGGCGAAGTGCTGGACGTCGCGCGGTCGTACTGGGACGAAGGCGTCCGTCACGTCGTCGCGCTGCGCGGCGATCCCGCCGCGGGGCAGAGCGGTTACGTGCCGCACCCGGACGGCTTCGCGTACGCAGTCGACCTCGTGCGCGGCCTCCGTTCGGTCGGCGACTTCGACATCTCGGTCGCGGCGTACCCGGAAACGCATCCGGAGGCGCCGAGCGCGCAATTCGACCTCGACAACCTGCATGCGAAAGTCGATGCGGGGGCAACGCGCGCGATCACGCAGTTCTTCTTCGACACGGACCTTTTCCTGCGCTTCCGCGACCGGTGCGCGGCCGCCGGCATTCACGCCGGCATCGTGCCGGGCATCCTGCCGATCACGCGCTTTCCGCACATGCTCAAGTTCGCGCGACGGTGCGGGACCGCCGTGCCCGACTGGCTCGTGCGGCGCTTCGACGGGCTCGAGGACGACGCGGAAACGCGCCGCATGATCGCGGCGAGCGTCGCGATCGAGCAGGTGCGCCGCCTGCAGGAGCACGGGGTGCAGGATTTCCACTTCTACACGCTGAACCGCTCGGAGCTGACCGTGGCGATCTGTCACGCGCTCGGCGTGCGCGCGCCGTCGAATCTGGCGGCCCACGCGACGGTGGAGGCATGACGACGATGCTGCGACCCGAACGCCTGCGCGAGTTTCACCGCCTGCTCGGCGAGCGCGTCCTCGTGCTCGACGGGGCGATGGGCACCGTGATCCAGTCGTACGAGCTCGACGAGGCCGATTACCGCGGCGAGCGCTTCCGCGACCACCCGAAGGATCTGAAGGGCAACAACGACCTGCTCGTGCTCACGCGTCCCGAGGTCATCGGCGAGATTCACCGGCGCTACCTGGAAGCGGGCGCGGACATCATCGAGACGAACACGTTCAATTCTAACGCCACGTCGCAGGCCGACTACGGCACTGAGTCTTTAGTGCGCGAGCTGAACCTCGCGGCCGCGCAGATCGCGCGCCGCGCGGCGGACGACGTGGCCGCGCGCACGGGCAGGCCGCGCTTCGTGGCGGGCGCGCTCGGACCGACGAACCGCACGGCGTCCCTGTCGCCCAACGTCAACGACCCGGGGTTCCGGAACGTGTCGTTCGACGAGCTCGCGGCGACCTACGCGGACGCGACGCGCGCGCTGGTCGAGGGCGGCGTCGACCTGGTCCTCGTCGAGACCATCTTCGACACGCTCAACGCCAAGGCCGCGCTGTACGCGGTGCGCGAGGTGTTCGACGAACTCGGCGTCGAGCTGCCGGTCATGATCTCCGGCACGATCACCGACGCCTCGGGTCGCACGCTGTCGGGCCAGACGGTCGAGGCGTTCTGGAATTCGGTGCGCCACGCCCGGCCGACCGTGATCGGCCTCAACTGCGCGCTCGGCGCGAAGCAGCTCCGGCCATATGTCGAGGAGCTGGCCCGCATCGCCGACGTGGCGGTTTGCGCGTACCCGAACGCGGGGCTGCCGAACGCGTTCGGCGAGTACGACGAGACGGCCTGCGAGACGGCTGCGCTCGTACGCGATTACGTGGCGAGCGGCTTCGTCAACATCGTCGGCGGCTGCTGCGGCACGACCCCCGAGCACATCGCGCACATCGCGGCCGCAATCGGCGAGCTGCCGCCCCGCAAGCCGCCGGTGCTCGAGACGCGTTGCCGGCTGAGCGGGCTCGAACCGCTGAACATCGGCGCCGACAGCCTGTTCGTCAACGTCGGCGAACGCACCAACGTCACCGGCTCGGCCAAGTTCCGCCGCCTGATCGAGGCCGACGACTACGCAAG
>DASUMQ010000106.1:0-34349 GCA_036277615.1 Steroidobacteraceae bacterium | reverse complement strand
ACCGCGGCCTCGCCGGCGATCGTGTTCGACGACGTGACGAATGGATAGGTACCGACGTCCACGTCGAGCAACGCGCCCTGCGCGCCTTCGAACATGATGTTCCGGCCGAGCCTCATCTGCTGGCGCAGCAGCAGGCTCACGTCGCAGAGCAACGGCTCGATGCGGTCGGCCGCGGCGACCAGGTCGTCGAGCGTCTGCTGGAAGTCGATCGTCTCGGCACTGAAGTACCGGCTCAGGATGAAGTTGTGGTAATCGAGGATCTCGCCGACTCGCGCAGCGAGCCGGTCGCGCTGCAGCAGGTCCGCGAGCCGCACCGCGCGACGCGCCACCTTGTCCTCGTAGGCAGGACCGATGCCGCGCCCGGTCGTGCCGATCGCGTTGGCGCCCTGCGCGCGCTCGCGCGCGCGGTCGAGCGCGATGTGCGACGGCAGGATCAGCGCGCAGTTGGGGCTGATTCGCAACCGCTCGTACACGGGAATCCCGCGCTGCACGAGCGCGTCGGCCTCGCGGAACAGTGCCTCGAGCGAGAGCACGACGCCGTTGCCGATCAGGCACAGCACTCCCGAATGCAGGATGCCCGACGGGATCAGCGACAGGACGGTCTTCGTGCCGTCGATGACGAGCGTGTGGCCGGCATTGTGGCCGCCCTGGAACCGTGCGACCGCGCCGACCCGCTCGGTGAGCAGGTCCACGATCTTGCCTTTGCCTTCGTCGCCCCACTGGGCGCCGATGACGACGAGATTCTTGGACATGAAGGGGGGAAAGTGACTGGCGGATAGCGGATGGTGGCGGAGCTGGAAGCTAGTAGCTGCCGCGGACGAGGAACAGGACGACGCAGCCCGCGATCATGCTGCCGAGACCGATGCGGCGCAATGCCTTCTCATCCATCTCGGACAGCGTCGCGAGCGTGCGCTTGGCGCCGCCGGGGTTCAGGAACGGGAGGATGCCCTCCAGCACGAGGTACAGGGCGAACGCCGCCCCGAGGTCTCTCCAGTCCATCCCTACCGACCCCGCGGCGCGCGGCGCGTTCAGCGCCCTGAATTCTTGAGGTACTTGAAGAACTCGCCGTCGGGCGCGATGACCAGCACGTCGCCCTGCTTGCCGAGTGAACGCCGGTACGCCTGCAGGCCGCGGTAGAACGAGTAGAACTCCGGATTGCGTCCGTAGGCCTTCGCGTAGATGTCGGCCGCGGCCGCGTCGCCCTCGCCGCGGATGATCTCGGCCTGGCGATACGCGTCGGCGAGGATCTCGGTGCGCTGGCGATCGGCCTCGGCGCGCGTTCGCTCCGACACCGCGGAGCCCTCGGCGCGCAGCTGCGCTGCCTGCCGTGCGAAGTCCTGGCGCATGCGATTGAACACCGATTCGCTCACTTCCTCGGGCAGCTCGATGGTCTTGACGCGGACGTCGACCAGCGCGATGCCGAGGTTGTTCACGTTGGCGCCGGCGATCTTGAGCACCTCGCCGAGGAACTCGCTGCGGTCGGCCGCGACGACCTGCTGGATCGTGCGTCGCGCGATCACGCCCTTGATGCCGTCCTTGACGATTTCACCGAGCCGCCGGTTCGCGACTTCCTCGCTGCCACCCGCTGTCGACTGGTAGAAGCGCGAGACGTCGCTGATGCGCCACTTCACGAAAAAGTTGATGCGCAGGATCTTGCCTTCGCTGGTGAGGAACTGCTCGGCCGGGTAGTCCTCGGTGAGGATGCGCTTGTCGAACTTGACGACGTTGTTCACGAACGGCGTGAGGAAATGCAGGCCCGGCTGGTAGTCCGAGCGCACGATCTCGCCGAACCGGAACTTTAGCGCGAGTTCGGTTTCGCGCACGGTGAACGCGGCCATCGAGAAGAGCAGGATCGCGGCGCCGATCAGGATCAGCGGCAGGTAACCACGGCCCGACATCAACGTGTCCCCCGTTCGCGGCGCGTCTCGACCGTCGCGGCCGGCGTCTCCGCGCCGCCCGACGACTCGCGGGGCTGCACCGTCGCCGGCACCTGCCGCTGCTCGTCGAGCGTCAGCGTGCGGGCGCGGCCTTCGGTGAGCTTGTCGAGCGGCAGGTAGATCATGTTGCCGGTGCCCTGCGTGTCGACCAGCACCTTGTTGGTATTGCCGAGCACTTCTTCCATCGTCTCGTAATACAGGCGTTGCCGGGTGACGCCCGGCGCGCGCTCGTAGCTCTCGAGCAGCTGTGCAAAGCGCTGCGCCTCGCCCTGCGCGTCGGCGATGATGCGGGCCTTGTACGCATTCGAATCCTCGGACTGGCGGGCGGCCGAGCCACGCGCCTTCGGCAGGATGTCGTTCGCGTACGCCTGCGCTTCGAGCCCGAGGCGCTCCTTGTCCTCGCGCGCCTTGATCGCATCGCGTTGCGAGCTCTGCACCTGCTCCGGGACGCTCACGCCCTGCAGGTTGACGGTCGTGACCTCGATGCCCGTCTTGTACGCGTCGAGCGTGCGCTGGACCAGTTCCTTCGTGTTCGCCGTGATCTCCTGGCGACCTTCCTCGAGCACGGAATCGAGCCGGCTGCGGCCGACGATTTCGCGGATCGCGCTCTCGGAGACTTCCTTGAGCGTCTGGTCCGGGTCGCGCACGTTGAACACGTACGCCACCGGCTCCGCGCGGCGGTACTGCACGGCGAGGTTGATGTCGACGAGGTTCTCGTCCGAAGTGAGCATGCGGGTCTGCTCCTGGACGCCCTCGATCGATTCGACGTTGACGATCTGCCGCGCCTCGATCGGCCACGGCACGTGCCAGCGCAAGCCCGGCTCCGTCGTCGCCACGTATTCGCCGAAACGCGTCACGACGCCGCGCTCGGCGGCGTCGACGACGTAGAACCCGGTCAGCGCCCAGATGCCGACCAGTACCAGCGCGACCGTGCCGAAACCGAAACCTCGGATCGCGCCGCCGCCCGGACCGCCACCGCCGCGGCCGTCGTCGCGACCGTCGCTGTCGCCGCCACCGTCGCCCCCGAACATCTGCGAGAGTTTTCGCTGCAGGTTGCGCAAGGCCTCGTCGAGGTCGGCCGTGCCCTTGTCGGGCCGGTTACCCCAGGGATTGCGATTCCTGCCCGGGTCGTTCCAGGCCATGGGTGCGGGTGCTCCGGGTAGTCGTGGTGTCAGGTGCTGGTCGGAGGGATCGTGGCGGGCGACGTCGGTCCGGCGTTCATGCCGCACCTCGCGCGACCTGCGATCCGGTCGATTGTAGGAACCGGCCCTCGCCGGCACAAGGCGCGCATTCCGCGGGGAGTGCGATTCCGTCCTCCCGGCAAATGCGTTCGAGGTCCGGCCGCCGCAGGCTCACGTCGAGCTCGAGCACCCCATCGTCGAGCAAGCGCTGGCCGACCACCGCGCCGGCGTCGAACAGGCGCGCCCGTGCCCGCCCGGCGCGCGGCGGAATGTGGAGCGTGCAGCGGCAGAGGTCGACGCCGAGGCGCTGATGCAGCGCCTGCAACAGCAGGTCGAGCCCCGCCCCGCTGTGCGCCGAGAGCCAGACTCGATCGATCAAGCCGTGCTCGTTCGTCTCGGCACGGGGTTCTTCACCCGTCCGATCGATCTTGTTGTAGACCGCGATTTGCGGCAGATCGCTCGCGCCGATCGATTCGAGCACCTCGTTCACCTGCGTGATGCGTTCTGCCCGCTCCGGATCCGCCGCGTCGATCACGTGCAGCAGCAGGTCGGCCTCGCGGGCCTCCTGCAGCGTGGAGCGGAACGCTGCGACGAGTTCGTGGGGCAGGTCGCGCACGAACCCGACGGTGTCGGCGAGCGCAGTCTCGAGCCCGGGGGCAAGGTGCAGGCGCCGCACGGTGGGATCGAGCGTCGCGAACAGCTGATCGGCTGCGTACGCCTCGGCGCGTGTCATGCGGTTGAAGAGCGTCGACTTGCCGGCGTTGGTGTAGCCGACCAGCGCGATCGTCGGTACCTCGGCGCGCCTGCGCTCCTGTCGCGTCGTCTCGCGCTGCACGAGGACCTTGTCGAGGCGGTCGTTGAGCGCCTTGATGCGCTTGCCGATCAGCCGGCGATCGGTCTCGAGCTGGGTTTCACCCGGTCCTCGCAGCCCGATGCTGCCGCCGCGCTGGCGCTCGAGGTGGGTCCAGCCGCGCACGAGGCGGGTCGACATGTGCTGCAGCTGCGCGAGTTCGACCTGCAGCTTGCCTTCGAAAGTGCGTGCGCGCTGCGCGAAGATGTCGAGGATCAGGCCCGCGCGGTCGAGCACGCGGCACTTGAGCTCCTTCTCGAGGTTGCGCTCCTGGCTCGGGCTCAGCGTGCCGTCGATCACGACGAGGTCGGCGTTGAGTTCGACGACGAGGTGGCGCAGTTCCTCGACCTTGCCGGAGCCGATCAGGAAGCGCGGGTCGGCCGACTTGCGCGTGGGCGCGAGCGTCTCCAGCACGACCGCGCCCGCCGAACGGGCGAGCGCCTGGAATTCCTCGATGCGATCGGTTTCGGGTGCCCGCCCCAGTCCCACGCAAACGAGGATTGCGCGTTCACCGCTACCGGGCCTGTCGAACAATGAAACCGTGCCCTCGCCGTGCGGCTCAGCCCGCGGGGGCGTCTTCGACGGGCGGCAGGTCGTCGTCACCGATCGGCAGGCGCACGTTGCGCGCCGGCACGACCGTCGAGATGGCGTGCTTGTAAACCATCTGGCTCACGCTGTTGCGCAGGAGCACCACGAACTGGTCGAACGAGTCGATCTGCCCCTGCAGCTTGATGCCGTTCACGAGGTAGATGGAAACGGGAATACGCTCCTTGCGCAGAGCGTTTAGAAACGGATCCTGAAGGGACTGGCCCTTGGCCATTGTTGCAGTCTCCTTTTATTGTCGTCGCCGTTCGTTCCTGCGCGGAATCTTCCTTGAAACGGCCTTAGGTGGTAGTCCTCGGACCCTGCAAGAACGACTTCAGTCTAGCATACGGCCCGACAGCCGATTTTTCCGTAAGCACTCCTCACCGCGTCGGATATCGGGACGAGATCCGGATCTTCAAGAGTGCGGATCCACCTTATGTCCGGGTCGGCCCGCAACCACGTCAGCTGGCGCTTGGCGAGATTGCGCGTGGCCTGCCGGGCCGCCGCGATCGCCTGCTCGAGCGTGATCGTGCCGGCAAGGTATTGCGCAAGCTGACGGTAACCGACGGCGCGCAGGCTCGGCAGGTCCGGGTCGAGGTCGCGGCGATCACGCAGGCGGCGAACCTCGTCGACGAAGCCCGCGGCCAGCATCGCATCGAACCGCGCGTCGATGCGTTGGTACAGCGTCTCGCGCGCGACAGGCATCAATGCGAATCGGGCCAGTGTGTACGGGGAGGGTTCGGCCCGCTCCTGCAGTTGGGACAGGCGTTGACCGCTGAGACGCCACACCTCGAGCGCGCGCTGGATGCGCTGCGCATCGTGCGGGCCGATGCGAGCCGCGGCAGCGGCATCGACCTCGCCCAGGCGCGCGTGCAACGCAGGCCAGCCGATTGCGCGCGCCTCCGCGTCGAGTTCGGCGCGGATCGTCGCATTGGCCTGTGGCAACGGCGCCAGGCCCTGCACCAGCGCGCGGAAATACAGCATGGTTCCGCCCACCAGCAGCGGCACGCGCCCGCGCTCCCGGATCTGCGCAATGCATTCGAGTGCGTCGCGCCGGAACCGCCCGGCCGAGTACGGCTCGGACGGATCGCAGATGTCGATCAGGTGGTGCGGCACCGCGGCGCGCTCCGCCGCGGACGGCTTCGACGTGCCGACGTCCATGCCCCGGTACACGAGCGCGGAATCGACGCTGACGACCTCGATCGGCCAGCGCCCGGCCAGCTGCAGCGCGAGCGCGGTCTTGCCGGTGCAGGTGGGGCCGAGGATGCACACCGCATCCGGCGCGGCGGCGGTCGCGCCGTGCACGTTCACCGTCCGCGCAGGAACAGCCGGTCCAGGTCGTCCATGCTGACGAACGACCAGGTCGGCCGGCCGTGCACGCACTGGTCGCTGCGGACGGTGCATTCCATTTCCCGCAACAGCGCATTCATCTCGGGCATGGCGAGGCGACGGTTCGCGCGGACCGCGTGGTGGCACGCCATGGTGCCGAGCGCGCGATCGAACGCGGCCGTCGCTGCCGCGCGGCCCTGTTCGCGCAGGTCCGCGATCATGTCCTTGAGGAGCGTGGCGGGGTCTGCGTTCGGCAGCAGGACCGGCACCGACCGTATCAGCAGCTGCGTCGGACCGGCGCGGTCGGTCTCGAGGCCGAGGCTCGCGAACAGTTCCTGGTGCGTCTCGGCCTCGTCGGCATCGGCGGTCGAGACGCTCA
Source organism: Steroidobacteraceae bacterium (assembly GCA_036277615.1). Classification (GTDB taxonomy): domain Bacteria; phylum Pseudomonadota; class Gammaproteobacteria; order Steroidobacterales; family Steroidobacteraceae; genus RPQJ01. Next base: position 28,088 of record DASUMQ010000106.1, on the reverse strand, counting down.
CGAGCACCGGGACGAGGAGCGGCTGTGCCGGCAACCGGTCCGCATGCATCGAGGCCTTCAGGCGCTCGTAAGTCGTGCGCTCGTGCGCCGCGTGCATGTCGACGAGCACGAGGCCGCCCTGCGCCTGCGCCAGGATGTATACGCCGTGCAGTTGCGCGATGGCGTAGCCGAGCGGGTGCTCCGCGGTCTCGGGGGACGTGGCCAGCGTGTCGCCGGTCGAGCCCTCGCGAACCTGGTCGAACGCACGATAGAGGTCAGTGGCCGCCAGTGGCCGCGTGTGACTGGTTGCTGCGTGAGCATGGTGGCTCGCGGGCGCGCCAAACCGCGTCGAGTGAGCGACGGCCGCCGGGTCGGTGCTGGACGCGAGGATCGAGCCGGTGGCGTCACGGGGCAGTGCCCACGAGGCACGCGCCGCTGGAATCGCCTCCATCGCGGGCTGCGAGGGTCGCGTCTCGGCCAACGCGCGCTCCAGCGTGTGGAACAGGAAATCGTGCACGAGCCCGGGTTCACGAAAGCGCACTTCGAGTTTCTGCGGGTGCGCATTGACGTCGACGCGGGACGGGTCCATTTCCAGGTAAAGCACGTACGCCGGATGACGGCCGTGGAACAGCACGTCCCGGTACGCGAGTCGGACCGCGCTCGCGACGAGCTTGTCGCGCAGCGGCCGTCCGTTCAGGAAGAAATGTTGCTGGTCGGCCTGGCTGCGCGCGTAGGTCGGCAGGCAGAACCAGCCGTGCAGCCGCAACCCGGACCCGTCGTGATCGAGTTTCATCGCGTTGGCGATGAAGTCCTCGCCCAGGATCGAGGCGACGCGTGCATCACACGCTCGTTCGTCGCGCGCGGGCGCGTGGTCCGCGATCACCCTGCGCGCCGACGCGAGCCGAAAGCCCACGTCGAAACGACTCAGTGCGATGCGTTCGACCAGTCGCTCGACCTGCGTGAGCTCCGTCCGCTCCGCGCGCATGAACTTGCGGCGGGCGGGCACGTTGAAGAACAGGTCGCGCACCTCGACGGTCGTGCCCGCAGGATGCGGGTGCGGCGCGGGGCCGGTGAGCACCCCATCGACGGCCGAGACCAGGTGCGCAACGTCCGACGCGCGCGGCCGGGAGATCATGCGCATGCGCGACACGGACGCGATGCTCGGCAGGGCTTCGCCGCGAAAGCCCAGCGTGCGGACGGCTTCGAGGTCGTCGATCGTGCCGATCTTGCTCGTGGCATGGCGCGCGAGCGCGAGCAGCAGTTCGCTTGCAGCGATGCCCGCGCCGTCGTCACGCACGCGGCAGAGTTCCGCCCCGCCCTTTTCGACCTCGATGTCGATGGTCGTCGCGCCCGCGTCGAGGCTGTTCTCGACGAGTTCCTTGACCACGGAAGCCGGGCGCTCGACGACCTCGCCGGCGGCGATCTGGTGGACGAGTTGCTCGGGCAGTACCCGGATCGGCATGGGGCCGCGAGGATAACTACGAAGCGCCCCGGTTGTCCTGCTTACTTGACGGCGACGGTCTGGCCGGTCGGTGCACTGCCGCCGCGACGTGCCGCCACCACGGCGGCGAGCCGGGTCCCCGGCGGCGGATTGTCGTACCAGTAACTGCGAACGCCGGCGCGGATCGCTTCAGCGATGTCCTGCTGGTGCCCGGTGTCGCGCAGGCGACGTTCGTCGCCGGCATTGGAGATGAACCCGGTCTCCACCAGCATCGAGGGGATGTCGGGCGACTTGAGCACGACGAAGCCCGCGTGCCGGACGCGTCGAGCGCCGTGCACCGTGCCGACGCGCGCGAGCGCGGCCAGCACGTTGTCCGCCGCTTCGACACTGTCGCTGATCGCTTCTTTCTGCGTCACGTCGAGCAGCACGGACGCGAGCAGGTCGTCCTCGACGAGCGGCACGCCGCCCTTGAGGTCGGCGGCGTTCTCGGACTCGGCGAGCCAGCGCGCCGCCTCGTCGCTCGCCCCGCGCAACGACAGCACGTACACGGAAGATCCGCTCACCGCACGCTTGAGCACCGAATCGGCGTGGATCGAGACGAACATGTCGGCGCCGAGTTGTCGCGCCTTCCGCGTGCGCCCGCCGAGCGTGATGAAGTGGTCGCCGTCGCGGATCAGCACCGCGCGCATGCCCTCTTCACGATTGATTTCCGCCGCGAGCTTGCGTGCGATCGCGAGCGTGACTTCCTTCTCGCGCGTGCCGCTGCGGCCGATCGCACCGGGGTCCTGTCCGCCGTGACCCGCGTCGATCGCGATGACGAGGTCGCGGCCCTTGGCGGTGGCGCCGATCGACTTCACCGCCGGCGTCGGCGGGGCGTCGTTGATTCTCGGCGCTTCGACGGCCGGGCCAGCCACCGTGCGCGACGTTTCGGCGACCATCGCGAGCACTTCGTTGGCGGACGGCGCGCTCGCACCGGCCGGACGGGCCCCGCTCGAAGCCGCGAGCACCGGTGCGACCTTGCCCGGCAGTTCGACCACGATGCGGTGTCCGGCCGAACCGTCCGGCCCGACGATGAAGTGTTTCGGGGGCTGCGGTGAATCGACGTCGAGCACGAGGCGCAGGCCACGCCCCGGTTGCGGGCCGGACCGCACGAGCTTGACCGGCCCCTGCCCGGCCGGCAGTGCCTTCCCGGCCAGCGAGGTGTTGGCGAGGTCGACCACGACGCGATCGGGATTGCCGAGCGGAAAGACGTCGTACTCGACCGGCGCCGTGAGTTCGATGACGAGTCGGGTGCCTTCGGGACCGGACCAGAGCCTGACGTCCTTGACGCGCGACGTGCCGGCCCAGGCCGGCAGCGCCACCAACAGGAGCCCCAGCCAGGCCAGGCAGACGGCAGTCAGGCGAGGCTCGCGCGCGCGCATGACGCGGACTCTAAGCCAGTGCGACAGTAAGTTCAATGAAATGATGAAGATACGGAACGTTCGTGACGCGACACTAAAGGTGGGCCAGCACGTCCCTGCCGGCAGGCGATTCCGCGGCGAAGACGAGCGCGCGGGCACTGTCGCCGGCGTACTCGAAGTCGATCGTCACGTCCGGCGCGCCGAGACGCCCCTCGGCCTTCTCCGGCCATTCGACGAGCAGCATCGAGCCGGGGAGACGCAGGTCGCGCAGTCCGAGGTCTTCGAGTTCGTCGGGATGCCGCAATCGATACAGGTCGCAGTGGTACACGTCGCGGTCACCGAAGCGATAGGGCTCGATCAACGTGTAGGTCGGACTGCGGACCGGGCCCACGTGCCCCAGCGCTCCAAGCAGGCCGCCGACGAACGTGGTCTTGCCCGCGCCGAGGTCGCCGGCGAGCGTGACGAGTATCGGCACGGCCGCTGCGGCTGCGGACCTTCGCAGCGCACTTGCCAGGCGCGCGCCGAGCACGCGCGTGGCGTCCGCTCCCTCCGCCGCGAACTGCAGGTTCAAGGCTGATTCACGCACGCACGCAATTCGCCGATGACGTCGCCCGCCGTCAATCCGCGCTGCCCCGCGGCTGCGGCGCGATCACCGGCGCTGGCGTGCACGAACACACCTGCGCGTGCTGCGAGCGCAAGGTCGCCGCATTGCGCGGCGATGCCCGCGATCACCCCCGTGAGGACGTCGCCCATGCCGGCCGCGGCCATGCCAGGGTTGCCTCGATCGCAGATCCAGCCCTGACCGGCCGGACCCTGCACGATCGAGCCCGCACCCTTGAGCACGACCGTGCCGCCGTAGCGTGCCTGCAATTGCGTCGCCGCGCCGAGCCGGTCGGCCTGCACCGCGTCGGTCGTGGTGCCGAGCAATCTCGCGGCCTCGCCCGGATGCGGCGTCAGCACCCAGGCATCGCGCGACCGTGGGTCGAGCGCGAGCAGGTTGAGTGCGTCGGCATCCACCACGAGCGGCTTGTCGCAGGCGAGCACGCCCGCGAGCACTTCCATCGACCATGGCGATTGCCCGAGCCCCGGACCCAACGCGACGACACTCGCGCGCTCGAGCGCGCCTTCCAGTTCCGTGAACGTGCCGATGGCCGCCGTCATGAGCTCCGGGCGACCTGCGAGTGCGCCGAGACTGTGCGGATGCACGGCCGCCGTGACGAGGCCCGCGCCCGCGCGCAGCGCCGCCTCGCCCGCCAGGCGCGCCGCGCCGCCCATGCCTGCGGCGCCGCCCACGATCAGCACGTGCCCATGCCGGCCCTTGTGCGCGGTGCGCGCGCGAGGCGGCAGCGCGGTGAGCAGGGCAGACTCGTCGAGCAGCAAGTGCGTGCTCGGCACGTCACCGTACAGCGCGGCCGGCACGCCCAGGTCGTCGAAGACGACACGACCGACGAAGTCGGGGCCGGCGCCCACGTAGCAGCCCAGTTTCCGGCCGATGAAGGTCACGGTCAGGTCGGCACGGATCGCGATGCCGAGTTCGCGCCCTGCGTCCGCGTGCAGTCCCGACGGAATGTCGACGGCGACGATCGGACGCCCCGCCGCATTGATCGTGCGCAAAGCCTCGGCCAGACGCCCTTCGATCGCCCGGCCGAGCCCGGTCCCGAACACGGCATCCACGATCACGTCCGCGCTGAGCGCCGCCTGCGGGTGCCAGTCCTCGCACTGCCCCCCGGCTGCGGTGAAGTCGTCGAACGCGCGGCGCGCGTCGCCCTCGAGTTGCGCCGGGTCCGTCAGCGCAACGACGTGCGCGCGCAGGCCCTGCGCGCGTGCGAGGCGGGCGGTGACGAAACCGTCGCCACCGTTGTTGCCGGGGCCGCAGACGATGCACAGCGAACGCGTGTCCGGCCAGGCCCGACGCAGCGCGTTGAGCGCTGCGTGACCGGCGCGCGTCATCAACTCATAGCCCGGGATGTCGTAGCGTTCGATCGCACAGCGATCGAGTTCGCGGACTTGCGCGGCCGTGTAGACGCCGGCGGAGATGGGGTGCATGCCGCGCATTATACTGCCCGCCTCCGTCGGGCCCCGGTCGCTGCTGCCCGTCGTCTCGTGCCCGCCTACCGTGAACGATTTCCAAGCACTCGCCCGCTCGATCAAGGACTGGGGCCGCGAACTCGGCTTCCAGAAGGTCGGCATAGCGGGCGTGGACCTGCCGGAGGACGAACAGCGCCTCGAGGCCTGGGTCGCGCAGGGTCGGCACGGCGACATGCAGTACATGGCGCGTCACGGCACACGACGCACGCGGCCGGCCGAGCTCGTGCCGGGAACGTTGCGCGTGGTTTCCGCCCGCATGGACTACCGTGGCGACGGCGCCGACGCGGAGAACGTGCTGCGCGACCCGGAGCTCGGGTACATCTCGCGCTACGCGCTCGGTCGCGATTATCACAAGGTGCTGCGGTCGCGACTGGCACGGCTCGCCGATCGAATCGCAGGCGCGGCCGGCACTGCGGGCTATCGCGCCTTCACCGACAGCGCCCCCGTGCTCGAGAAGGCGCTCGCGCGCGACGCGGGCCTCGGCTGGATCGGCAAGCACACCAACCTGCTCGACCGTCACGACGGCTCGTGGTTCTTTCTCGGTGAAATCTACACCGACCTGCCCCTGCCGCTCGACGCGCCCGTCACGCCGCATTGCGGCAGCTGCACCGCCTGCATCGACGTGTGCCCGACCCAGGCGATCGTCGCGCCGTACGAGCTCGATGCACGTCGTTGCATCTCGTACCTCACGATCGAGCATCACGGCGCGATCCCGGTCGAATTTCGCGAGGCGATCGGCAACCGCATCTACGGTTGCGACGACTGCCAGCTCGTGTGTCCGTGGAACCGCTACGCACGGCTCAGCGCGGAAACCGATTTTCGCGCGCGGCACGGGCTCGATGCGCCACGACTCGCCGACCTGTTCCGCTGGAGCGAAGAGGAGTTCCTGCGTTGCACCGAAGGCAGCGCGATGCGACGCGTCGGCTACGAGCGCTGGCTGCGCAACCTCGCGGTCGCGCTCGGCAATGCGCCGCCGACCGCGGAAGTCATCGAGGCCCTGCGCTCACGCGAAAACGACCCAAGCGAACTCGTGCGGGAGCACGTGCGATGGGCGCAGGAGAAAGTGGCTAGTGTCTAGTGGCTGGTGGCTAGTAGCTAGAGGGGGCCGACTTCGTCGGCGCGCCGTAACTCCACGTTATTCCTAGCCACTAGCCACTAGCCACTAGCCACTGGACACTCACTCCCGGATCGGCGCGGTGCACTGCAGGTTGTCGATCAGCCGCGCCTTGCCGAGTCGGCCGGCGGCGAGGACCACCAGGTGCACATCGCGCTCGGTGGGGGGTTCGAGGCGCGCTGCCGTACGGACCTCGAAGTAGTCCGGCTTGATTCCGGCAGCGCCGATCGCCGCGAGGCCTTCCGCTTCGATCGAGGCGTAGGCGGTATCGCCTGCCTCGAGCCGACGTCGTGCCTTGTCGAGCGCGCGATAGATCGCGGGCGCCGTCGCCCGCTCGTCGATGCTCAGGTAACGGTTGCGCGAGCTCAGCGCGAGCCCATCCTCGGCGCGCACCGTCGGCGCACCGACGATCGTCACGGGCAGGTTCAGGTCCTGCACGACGCGACGGATGACGGTCAGCTGCTGGTAATCCTTCTCGCCGAAAATCGCGACGTCGGGCTGGACGAGGCAGAGCAGCTTGACGACCACCGTGGCGACGCCCTGGAAGTGCCCCGGCCGGAACGCCCCGCAAAGGACATCCGTGAGCCCCGGCACGTCGACCACGGTGCTGCCCACGCTGCCCTGCGGATACATCTCCTCGACCGTCGGTTGGAACAAGGCGTCGACGCCGTACTCGCGCAGCAGGTTCCCGTCGTCGTCGGGCGTCCGCGGATAGGCGCTGAAGTCCTCGCTCGGGCCGAACTGCAGCGGGTTGACGAAGATGCTCGAGATCACGCGCCGGCCGTGCAGGTGCGCCGCTGCCATCAGGCTCGCGTGGCCGAGGTGGAGGTTGCCCATGGTCGGCACGAACGCGATGCTCTCGCGACCGAGGCGCCAGTTCGTGACCACGTCGCGGAGGTCCGCGATCCGCGTGATTGTCTGCATCGTGGGTGCCGACCGGGATGGTGAACGTATGTCGACGCGAGTGCTGGTCGTCAGAAACAGTGCTCGGCTGCCGGATAGGCGCCGGACTTCACGGCCTCGACGTACGCCTGCAGCGCCGCTAGCGGGTTGTCGTGGCCCTGCTGGAAGTTCTGCACGAAACGGGGCTTGCGTCCCGGCGTGATGTCGAGCACGTCGTAGAGCACGAGGATCTGCCCGTCCGTGTGCGGCCCGGCGCCGATGCCGATGACGGGCACGTGCAGTTCCTGCGTGATCTCCTGGCCGAGCGCCGTCGGGATGCATTCGAGCAGCACGACGTCCGCACCCGCGTCCTGCAGCAGCTTGGCGTCGCGCTTCATCTGTTCCGCCGCCGCTTCTTCGCGACCCTGCACGCGAAAGCCGCCGGTCTTGTGCACGGACTGCGGTCGCAGTCCGAGGTGGGCGCACACCGCGATGTCGTGGCTCGCCAGGAACTCGACGATCTCGGCCTGCCCGGCGCCGCCCTCGAGCTTGACCATCTTCGCGCCGCCCTCCTGCATCAGCCGGACCGCGTTCTGCAGCGCCTGCTCGCGGGAGGTGTAGGTCATGAACGGCATGTCCGCCATCAGGAAAGGCCGGAACAGCCCCTTCGACACCGCACGGCAGTGGTAAATCACGTGCTCGAGCGTGACCGGAACGGTCGTGTCGTGTCCCTGGATCACCATGCCGAGCGAGTCGCCGACGAGCACGACGTCGGTCCCGGCCGCGTCCACGAGCGCCGCGTAACTCGCGTCGTAGCAGGTCAGGGAGGCGATCTTCTCGCCCTTCTCCTTCATCTGCCGCAGCGTGGACACGTTGACGGGCGGGCGCGCGGAGTCGCGCAGTTGCAGTTGGGTGTACATGGGTGATCGTGCGTTGCGCGAGGGCGCAAGGATGCAGCAGCCGCCCCGAAACTACAACGGTGTCGGTTACAGCAAGCTCTTGAGTGGATTGAAGTAATGCCGGCCCTTGCGCGGCCGGACGACCTCGGCCAGCAGGCCCTCGTAATCGGCCTCGCTGCCGAGCGGGTCGATGTCCGCGGCGTTGACGATCAGCAGCGGCGCCGCGTCGAACTCGAGGAAGAACCGTGCGTAGGCGTCGTTGAGCCGCTCGAGGTAACGTCGCTCGATCTGCTGCTCGTAGGCGATGCCACGCCGTGCGATCCGGTCGAGCAGCACGTCCACCGGAGCCTGCAGGTACACGATGAGGTCCGGCGCCGGCGCGTCGATCGCGAGCCGCGCGTACACCTGTTCGTAGAGCGCGTACTCCTGCTCGTCCAACGTGAGTCGAGCGAAGAGCCGGTCCTTGTCGAGCATGTAGTCGGCGACGCGAACCTTTTCGAACAGGTCGGCCTGTCGAATGTCCTGCAACTGGCGCGCGCGCTGGAACAGGAAATACAGCTGGGTCTGGAAGGCCGCGCTCTTCGGGTCGCGGTAGAACCTTTCGAGGAACGGGTTCTCGGCGTCCTGTTCGAGCACGAGTTCGCAGCCGAAGCTCTTGCCGAGGCGACGCGCGAGGCTCGTCTTGCCGACGCCGATCGGGCCTTCGACGACGACGTATCGGTGCGGCGTCTGGACGATGACGGCTGCTTCGGAGTCGTCGCGTGCCGTCGGTGTTGCAGTGCTGCCGCGATCAGCCGTCATCGTGTCCGTCGTCATCGTCATCATCGTCATGCGTCGATCCGCTCCAGTCCGCTCGCGTCGAGACGGCGCAACAGGCCGCTCACTCTACCAACGCCGGGCACGACGAGCGACGGACTGAGGTCACAGAGTGGGACGAGGACGAACGCGCGCTCGGCGATGCCGGGATGCGGCACCTGGATCGCGGGTTCCTGCAGCCGCGTCGCACCGTGCACGAGCAGGTCGAGGTCGATGCGCCGGGGCCCCCAGCGCACGACCGGCGCGGCGCGGCCAAGGTGGGTTTCAAGTGTCTTGAGCTCGTCCAGCAGCGTCGGTGCGTCGAGTTGCGTCAGCAGGCCCGCGGCCGCGTTGATGAAATCCGGCTGCGCCACCGGTCCCATGGGACGCGATCGATAACAGGGGGAGCGCAACAGCAGGCGGCTGCGCGGCAAACGTTCGAGTGCCTCGAACGCACGCTCAACCTGAAGGCGTGGGTCGTCGAGGTTGCTGCCGAGCGCCACGTACGCGGGGATCCACGCGCCACGGCCCGGCCGCGGCTGCGACCCGCCCCGATCCGATGTCGTCACGAAGCGGAGGCCGGGCCTTCCGGACGACGACGTCGACGGGGGCGCCGACGCCGGCGACTTTTCGGCGCCTCACCCGCGCGTTCCGGCTCTGGCCGATCCTCGACCATCGCGACCTGCTCCGTCGTCGGCCGGTCCTGGATCTCGGTCCACCAGTCGGCAAGCTCACGGTCGACCTCGCCCGCCTCTGCGCGCAGCAACAGGAAGTCGTATGCCGCACGGAAACGAGGATGCTCGAGCAGTCGCAATGCGCGCCGCCCCGCACGCCGTTCGAAGCGCATCTGCAACATGACGAGCTCGCGCATCGGCAGCGAAAAGCGCTTCGGCACGGCAATTCGCTTCATCTGCCGGCCCATGACTTTGTCGCACGCCTCGAGCAGCTGTTGCGGGTCCTGAGGCAACGGGCCGTCGGGCGCGCCGAGCTCCTGCAGGATCGCCGGCCACAACAACACCGCGAACAGGAATGTGGGCGTCACGGACTTGTCGGCGCGGATCCGGTCGTCGGTCCCTTCGAGACCGAGTTCCACGAGGCGTGCGCCCGCCGATTCCGGGGCCGCTTCGAGCGCGTCCGCGACGTCGGGCATCAGGTGCGGCAGCAGGTCGAGGCGGCAGAGCCATTCGAACGACGGCACCGCATGGCCCGAGAGCATCATCTTCATCGACTCGTCGAACAGCCGCGCCGAAGGCATCCGGTCGAGCATGTACGCGAGATCGCCGATCGGACGCTCCGTGTCGGGGTGCAGCGTGAAGCCGAGCTTCGCCGCAAAGCGCGCGGCGCGCAGCATGCGCACGGGGTCCTCGCGGTAGCGCGTCTCGGGATCGCCGATCAGTCGCAGCACGCGCTCGCGCGCGTCCTCGACGCCGCCGACGTAGTCCCAGATCGAGTAGTCGGCGATGTTGTAGTAAAGCGCGTTGGCCGTGAAGTCGCGACGCCAGACGTCTTCCTCGATCGTGCCATAGAGGTTGTCGCGCAGGATGCGGCCGTGCTCGTCGAGCACGCGGTGCTCGACCTCGTCCACGCCGTGGTCCTCGTCGATCTCGGTGTGCGCGGCACGGAACGTCGCGACCTCGATGATCTCGTGGCCGAAACGAACGTGCGCGAGGTGGAAACGTCGCCCGATCAGGCGGCAATTGCGGAAGATGCGCCGCACGTCCTCGGGGTGCGCGTCGGTCGCGATGTCGAAGTCCTTCGGCTGGATGTCGAGCAGCAGATCCCGCACGGCACCGCCGACGAGGAACGCCTGGTGGCCGGACTCCTTGAGCCGGTAGAGGACCTTGAGTGCGCCCTGCGAGATGTTGGCGCGCGAGATCGGGTGATCGGCGCGCGGATAAATCTGCGGCTGCGGCGGACCGGCGGGGATGTGCTCGGCAGGTTTGTCGGCAGAGCGCGACCGGAACAGTTTCGAGAAAGGGAACAAGTATTCAGCTTCCGCTGGACCGAAGAAAACGGCCGAGTATAATACCCGCCCTCTTGGGTCCCGGTGAGTCCAAACCGGCCCGGACACGCTCCCATCGTCTAGAGGCCCAGGACACAGCCCTCTCAAGGCTGGTACGAGGGTTCGAATCCCTCTGGGAGCGCCAGCTTTTTCTTAGCGGTCTCCACGCCCATCGACGCAGGCCAACGCGATCGCAATAGTCGTCCGCCGTGTCTCTTGAACGCCGCACGCGCACTCATGCCGTGCAGCAGCACCCCCGAGGAGTGCCCTAGGTGCCCGGTCTCACCTGACTTCGAGCTCCGCGAGTCCCTGCTCCGAGAGCATCTGCTGGGCCGCCTCACGGACGCTGTCATCGACATCAAGCAGCGACTGTTGCAGCAGAAATTTTGCGGTATCGCCGCCGATCTCGCCGAGTGCCTCGACCGCCGTGCGGCGGATGCGCGGATCAGGATCGCCGAGCGCAACCAGCATCCAGTCCGCCGCGGACTGGCCGCCGATACCCGTGAGCGCCTCGACCGCTGCCTTCCGGACTCGGCTGTCCGGATCGTAGAGCGACTGGCCAATGAGCGCGGCGTCTTCAACCTCGCCCGCATCCGCGATCAGGTAGAGCACCTCGCGACGGACCTCCGGGGCAGCCGACCCCTTTAACATCTCGAGCTGCGGGACCGTCGCCGACACTTCTTTCGCCGGCTCTGCGCTCGAACGCTGCACGGTGGCCCGCTGTGCTACGGATCTTGCCGTCGTCGTCGCAGGCGCCTCGTGCGGGGGTGCTTCCTTCTGGAAGCACCCCGACATCAGCAGCACCGGTACCAGCAGCCCCGATCTCCCGATCGGCATCATTATCGCTATTCCAGCTCGAAGCAGCTCTCGATGGCCGTCTGGTTGTTGTTGGCGAGCTTCGTGATGATCTCGTATTTCACTTCTCCATCCAGGGACAACGCCGTGAATTCCGCGGGACATGTGAATTGTGTCCTGCCCGCGGGTAAATCTACGGAAAACACGAGCTCCTCTGGAGTCCTGCCTTCGCGCTCGATCTCGCAGACGAACTGGTACTGCATCACTTTGACCGGGACATTAGGCGTTCCGATCCTCGGGTGCGACATCGTCACAGGAGCCCAATTGATAGTCACTGGAGCGCTGACCACCGGCAAATCGCCGTCGCAATTCGCGGCACCGCGCTTGCCATTGACTGTGACATTCTGGGGCGGCCCTGCCAGCACGTGAGAGAGCCTGACTTCCTCTTCAAACTCCACGTTGTCGAGCGTGACGGCTTCGATTTCGTAGAGACCTTGCTTGAATCGGTTGAGAAACGCTGCCGGCGACAGCTCGTCGAAGGGTGGCTCGGCGCTTTCGAAGAAGAACTCCGTCAAGCCCTGCCTTCGCAGCGAGTTACGGAGCCAGACATTCATCAGCTCCAGCTCGCCCGGACCTTCGATTTCCAGGCTCTTCCAAGCTTCACCGTCGATCAGCCCGTGGATGCCGAGGTCGCCGTCGGTGTGGTTCAGTTCGAGGTAGATCTGAGCCACCTCAAACTCGGGTCCGTCCTGGGTGAGTCCCGTTTGGCTGGACAACGCGAGCGCCATGCCGCCGGCGGCGGGCAGCGCCAGCCGCCGAAGCTTCTGGATCCTGTCCATCGATATGTCTCCTAAAGTATGTCTCCTAAAAGTTTCCGGCTAATAGGTGGGACGCCGCTCACGGCGAAATCCTTCGCGACTAGGCGCACCTTGGACAAAGCGAGCCGTCGAGGCCCTCACCGGAGGCCGACGTGCCAAACACGGTGGCAAGGCTGTGTGGCTGCACGACTGTTCTAAGCCGCGATCGGTGCGGGTTGAAGTCAGGTGACCGGAAGAGCGAATAGGTTCAGGCTCCTGGCCCCATGGTGTGATGCCGCTCGAGGGGCGCACGCGCTCGGATACAGCAACGTGGACCGGCGCTCTGAATGGGTGGGCATCGTGCCGCGGGTCCGATGATGATTTACCTCGGGAAGCCGGGGTCGGGCGGTGATGCGGACACGCCGCCTTGCGCACGCTTCCTTCGAGGACGTGATCGACATTCAGCTCCCGGGCAACCTCCGCGACTTTCTGGCGGATATTGCTCCGGCCAGGGAGGGACCATGACCGACACTGTCATCCGCACGCTCACGATAGCCGCCGCCGTCGGCAGCAGCCTCGTCGCGGGGTTCTTCTTCGCGTTTTCCGTGGTCACGATGAAGGCGCTCGGTCGAATCGCGCCCGCACAAGGAATTGCCGCGATGCAGTCGATCAACGTCGTGGTGCTGAATCCCTGGTTCTTCACGGCCTTCTTCGGAACGGCCGCCCTGTGCCTGGTTCTCGGCGTTCACGCTCTGCTGACTTTGCGCATGCCGGGCGCTATCTATGTGGTGACGGCAGCTGTGCTCTATCTCGCCGGCGTGATCTTCGTGACAATGGCCTTCAACGTGCCATTGAACAACAGGCTTGCGGCCGTTGCGCCGGCGAGTCCCGAAGCTGAGCGTGTCTGGACCCGCTATCTGTCCGTCTGGACGGCCTGGAACCATCTCCGAACCGTGGCACCCCTCGTCAGCGCCGTGAGCTTCATCCTGGCCTTGGTTCAAGACTGAGTTGCTACGTCAATCGCTTCGGCTACCGGTCAGTCGTAAGGCAGGGTCGGTTGCCTCGGCTATGCAGCGGCGTATCAGTACGCGCAGATCAACGTCGCGCTCGGCGACTACGATGAGGCCTTTCGTTGGCTGGCCGTTGCGAGCCGTGTCAAGGATCCCGGTCTCTCGTACATCGCCTCCGACCCGCTGCTGGACCTGCTGCGAAACGACCCGCGATTCCAACGTCTGCTGCGCGAACTGGGGGTGGCGGATGTTGCTCCTGGTGGCTGACGTCGTTGCGAGTCACGCTTTGCCTTCGTGGAGGGCGAACGCGGCATAGCCGACGACGCGCGTGCGATCGGCGGTAGAGTCCCCGGAGTTGCATCGCGCAACTTCCATGATGCCGAGCCCAAGTTCGCGGGCCAGGCGCAGCAACCCGTTGATGCCGACCGCGCCACAGGCCTGTTCGCCGGACAGCCGGGAGTCGAACGCCTGTATCGAGGCGCAGGTCGATGCGTCGATCATGCGCGCCGCGTCATAGCGGTGGTAATGGCTCAGGTCCGAGCTCGCGATCACGACGGTCTCGTGACCGCCCCAGACCTGAGCGAGCACGGACGCGACGTGCTGCGGCGACGCGAGACCCGCCACGAGCGGCAGCAGCAGCGTGCTCTTCGGCAGGATCGACTGCAGGAACGGCAGCTGCACTTCCAGGCAGTGTTCCGACGCATGCGGCCAGTCTGATGCCACGACGTCGTCTCGTCGCAGCAGCTCGTCCCTTAGCGCGAGATCGATTGGCATCGGGCCCAGGGGCGTCCTGAAGTGGTTCGCCTCCGGCACGGCGATGCCCTGCAGGGGCACCCGATGGCTTGGGCCGATGAGCACGACTCGCCGGATCCGATCCCGCCCTGCCCGGACGAGCGAATACGCCGCCGCCGCGACCGCACCCGAATAAGCGTATCCGGCATGCGGAACGATCAGCGCCTTGAGCGGCGCGGGCAGCGCGACCGGCGTGGTTGCGTCGAGCAGGTCCAGGACACCGCGGCGCAGGATCGCCGCGTCCGCCGGGTAGAAGGCTCCTGCGACCGCCGGTTCACGAACGCTTGCATTCTGCAGACCCCGGCGCATGATTCGACGATATACGCCCGTGTTGCGAGCGATGGAAGTCACCAAGGCCATCAGCACGCGCTACTGGCACGTGCTCGACGACGGTCGCATCCAGTGCGACGTCTGTCCGCGCGGATGCCGCATGCGGAACGGCCAGCGCGGACTCTGCTTTGTGCGCGGCGTCGAGGACGGCGAAGTCCGGCTCTACACCTACGGCCGGTCGAGCGGGTTCTGCGTCGATCCGATCGAGAAGAAGCCGCTCAATCACTTCCTTCCGGGTAGTTCTGTGCTGTCGTTCGGCACGGCCGGGTGCAATCTCGCCTGCCGTTTTTGTCAGAACTGGGACATGAGCAAGTCGCGCGAGATGGACACGCTCGCCGACCGCGCCACGCCCGAGATGCTCGCCCATGCGGCCGGGCGACTCGGCTGCTCGAGCGTCGCCTACACGTACAACGACCCCGTGATCTTCATGGAGTACGCGATCGATGTCGCCGACGCGTGCCGTGAACGGGGGATCAAGAGCGTGGCGGTCACGGCGGGCTACATGTGCGCCGCGCCCCGCGCGGAGTTTTACCGCCACATGGATGCGGCCAACGTCGATCTCAAGGCGTTCAATGAGCGCTTTTATCGCAAGATCTGCGGAGGGGAACTCGCCCCGGTGCTCGAAACCCTCGAGTACCTGAAGAGGGAAACGAACGTCTGGTTCGAGATCACTACGCTCCTGATCCCGGACGAGAACGATTCGGACGCCGAGATCGACGGCATGACGCGCTGGATCGCGGATCGGCTCGGGCCCGATGTGCCGCTGCACTTCACCGCATTTCATCCGGACTGGAAGATGACGGACAAGCCGCACACGCCGCCGGCCACGCTGACGCGTGCCCGCGCCATCGCGCTCGCCAACGGGCTTCGCTATGTCTATACAGGCAACGTCCACGACCCGGCCGGCTCGAGCACGTACTGCGCCGCGTGCGGCCAGCTCCTCATCGAGCGCGACTGGTACGAGCTCGGGCGCTGGCGACTCGACACTGACGGGGCATGCCTGGATTGCGGCGCACGTGTGCCCGGTGTCTTCGCCGGCCAGCCCGGCGACTGGGGGGCACGGCGGTTGGCCGTGCGCCTCGAAGGGCGCGCGCCGGCGGAACCGCAATCCGCGAGGTGATCGACATGCAACTCCTCACCGTGAGGATCGACAAGCCGGAAGCGACCAACTTCATTCTCGGCCAGTCACATTTCATCAAGACGGTCGAGGACATCCATGAAACCCTGGTGACCGCGGTGCCGCGTATCCAGTTCGGTCTCGCCTTTTGCGAAGCCTCGGGCCAGTGCCTGATACGTTGGTCCGGTACCGACGGCGACCTCGAGGAGCTTGCGCGCCGCAACGCGCTCGCGCTCGGTGCCGGCCATAGTTTCATCGTGTTCCTGGGCGACGGCTTCTACCCGATCAACGTGCTCAATGCGATCAAGGCCGTGCCCGAGGTCTGCCGGATCTTCTGTGCGACGGCCAACCCGACCGAGGTCGTGCTCGCGGAAACCGAACAGGGTCGCGCGATTCTGGGCATCGTCGATGGATTCCGCCCGCAGGGCATCGAGGATGCCGACGGCATCGACTGGCGCCGCGGCCTTTTGCGCAAGATCGGCTACAAGTCCTGATCGGCACGACCGCACGTGACCCGGAGGTCGCCTATACGCCGGCGTACCCGCTGGTCACACGTCGTGGGGTTCGATGATGCGCCGTTTCCGCACGGCTACCGCGGCGACGTGCTGGTCGTAGGCGCCGTGTATGCGGGCGACCGGCTCGACGGCATCCTCTCCTGCCGCGTCCGTCGCGACGGCGCCAACGCGACGGCCAGGATCGCCGCCTGTGTCGCGCGATCGCGGTTCTATCCACAGCTCCATGCCGTGCTGCTGCAGGGCATTGCGTTCGGCGGCTTCAACGTGGTCGATATCCAGGCACTGTCAGCGATGCTGACCCGACCTGTCCTGGTTGTCTGTCGCCGGCGACCGGACCGCGCGTTGATTCGTGCCACGCTGCTGCGCGAGGTTCGCGGCGGCGAACGCAAGTGGCGTGCGATCGAGCGTGCCGGCGAGCCCTCGCTGCTGGGCGGACTCTACGTCCAGTGCGCCGGTTTCGGAGCACAGGATGCGGCCGCCGTCCTGCGCCGTCATGCGCGCCACGGCAAGCTGCCCGAGCCGTTGCGCACCGCTCACCTGATTGCCGGCGGCGTGACCAGTGGCGAGAGTTCCGGACGCCCCTGAGACGGGGTCGAGCGGCCGCTCGCGATCACCAGTCCTTGAGCGAAACCGGATCGGCGAAAGGGCGCGCTGGCGTGGTTTCTGGCGCTACTACCGAGACGTGGATCCTGCGCTGGCGTCGATTCGCAGCGACCCTGAATTCAAGGCTGTCTTCGCCGACATCGAACGCGACATGGCTGAGCAACGTGCGCGCCGCCCGGGGCGGTCCAAGGACAGGTCCTTGGATACAGCCGGCGCGCGATAGACCCCGTTGTTGACGCCGTCAACGATTCAAACGATGCCGCTCTCCAGACTCGAGCCAGTTGAACTGCAGTCGCAGTTCCAACGCGGCGCAGACCATTAGCCTCCGTCCGTCAGCCCGCGAACCAGCGCGTCGAACGTCACTTTGCAGCGGGGACTGCTGCGTAGGTCCTCGTGCATCGTCACCCACGTTTCGAGTTTGAACTCGAACTGCCTCGCCATGACTCGCACCAGCGACGGATCGCGCTTGGCGATAGCGACCTGGCACACGCCAATGCCACAGCCGGAGCGGATCAGTGCAAGTTGCGCGAGATCGCTGTCCGTTCGCAGTGAAAACGCCTCACGGGTCCACATCGGCAGAGCTTTCCGCGCAGCGCGCAGGAAAGGCGTCTCAACATCGAAACCGATGAGCGAGTGTCGCTCGAGTTCGGCCGAATTCCGTGGCGTACCACGCAGTGCGAGATAACTCCGATGAGCGTGCAGGCCCAGCGTTACAGGGTCGACACGTTTGGCGACGAGCGCGCCTTGTCTGGGTGGCGTCATGCGAACGGCGATGTCAGCCTCACGCCGAAGTAGGTCCTGCACACGGTTGGTCAGCACCAACTCGATCGTAAGTTCCGGATGCTGGTCGCGAATTTCGCCGAGGATCGGCGGCAGCAATTCCGCGCCAACGACTTCGCTCGCAGACACACGCACCGTGCCTTTGACTCCTGCGCCCTGGCTGGCGGCTGCGCGTTGCAGCGCCGCGGCAGTGCTGCTCATCGCCTCTGCGTATGTTCTGAGCGACAGCGCCGCCTCGGTCGGCAGCAAGCCGGCCTGCGACCGCGTGAACAGCGCAAAACCGAGGGATGTCTCGAGCGCCGAGATGTGCCGGCCCACCGTTGGCTGAGTGATTCCAAGCAAACGTGCGGCGCCGGAAAGCGAGCCTTCCGACAGCACGCCCAGAAACGAGCGATAGAGCTCCCAACCGACTTCTTTGCGCATGCATAAATGTATAGCAGCTATCACATGATCGCCAATTCCTTTCAGGTTAGGGAGCGCGCAGACTTCAACCAACACGATTCATCGGAGCAGGACGATGGCAAGAGGAAATCAGGCGCTGGTGCTGGGCGCGACCGGCGGCATCGGCGGCGAAGCAGCGCACCAGCTGCGTGACGCAGGCTGGAACGTGCGGGCGCTCAAGCGTGGGCTGCAACCCACAGAGCAGTCCGACGGCATCGAATGGGTGCGGGGCGACGCGATGAATCGAGACGATGTAACGCGCGCCGCGCGTGGCTGCGCCGTCATTGTTCACGCGGTCAATCCACCGGGGTACCGAAAATGGTCGGAACTGGTGCTGCCGATGATCGACAACACGATCGCGGCGGCGCTCGCCGAACGGGCGACGATCGTGTTGCCTGGCACTGTCTACAACTATGGCCCGGGTGCCTTCCCCGTGCTCAGCGAGGGTTCGCCGCAGCATCCTGTGACGCGCAAGGGCGCGATCCGTGTCGAGCTCGAGGAGAGACTGCGCGCAGCCACCACCTTGGGGGCTCGCGTGATCATCGTCAGAGCCGGTGACTTCTTCGGGCCGCGTGCAGGCAACAACTGGTTCTCGCAGGGCTTGATCAAGCCGGGCCGACCGGTGACAACTGTCAACGTGCCGGGTGAACGTGGCGTCGGTCACCAGTGGGCATATCTGCCGGACGTGGCTCGCACGATGACTGAGCTGCTCGCACGCAGGGTGCAACTGGCCGCGTTCGCGACATTCCACATGGCCGGGCATTGGGACGCGGATGGCACACAGCTGACGGATGCGATCCGTCAGGTCGTAGAACGCAGATCAGGCGTGCGGCCCGCCACGCGCGCTTTTCCATGGTGGTTGCTGCGCCTCGTGTCCCCTTTCGTCGCCACGGCACGCGAACTGCTCGAGATGCGCTATCTCTGGCGTCAGCCCGTGCGGATGCTCAATGACCGACTGATCGCAGTACTCGGTTGCGAACCGCACACGCCACTGCAGGACGCGGTCGAAGCGACGCTGGTCGGCCTGGGGTGCCTGACGACGCGCAGTCCATTGGAACCACGACTCTGTGATGAGACTGAAGACTTACCGCGCATCGGGCTCGCCTGACCCGATCAGTCACCGGCTGGCCCTGACAATCAACGATGTCCGACTCTGAACACGAACAGCCGCTCACCGCCGAACAGTCGATGACGGCACAGCGGGCATAGGAGGTTACCATCTGTCGCAAAACCATCATGTGCAGAGAATGCAGTAAGCGATTGGAAACTCTTCAAAAAATTACTGCTCAAAAAATGAGCAACGCAAGGATTCGCGCGTCTTGCGCCGCGGCCGACGCCAAATGACGATTTCTTGCACATGCTTATCCACAGGCCGTGTGGATATCTCCTGGTCAGCTCTTCCTGCGAGCCGTGTCCGGCCGTCCCCTGCCGGACACCGCAACGTTGCGCTCAGGTCACGCGTGGAGTCTTACTTGAGCCCGGTGCAGTTTGCGTAGTAGGTCACCGCAGCGGGCCAATCGCTGAAGACGCCGAGCACGCGCACCTGGCGGGCAAGCACGTCCAGGACGTGGAAAAGATCGCCTTCTCGCTCGATCGCCGAGTCGAACGATTGATAGTAGAAACCATTGTCTCCGTCCGCGAGCAGCCCCGAGCGCTCGAGCGTCCACGTGATCAGCTCCAGGCCTGCCGCGCGCGCGTCCATCGCCGCTTGCGAAGGGACGATCCTGTCACTGCCATCGGCGCTCAGCAGTACCCAGATCGGCGGAGCCCAGATCCGGATACCCTCCTTGCGATACTGCGCCAGTTCGGCGGCGGTCGGCACGTCCGCCGGGATATTGGCATCGTCCAGGTATACCGCCTGGCGCCCAAACGCAGGCTCATGCTTGACCCAGTAGAGCATGTCGGCCTTGTTGAACGACTGCGGCCAGACTTTGCGCGGTGACACGCCGGCAGCCTTGTACTCGTCGATCATCTGCTGCGCGTAAGCCTCCTGCGACAGGCCTTCGAACGGCATCGCCACCGAGGGGAACTTGAGTTCCGGCGTCATCTTGACGCCCAAACGCTTGAAGAGCTCGATGCTTTCCCGGTGCGTCATCAGGGTGCCGCTGGTCTGGCCCGCGTAGAGGTCGGTGCGCCAGTTCGCCGTGCCGGCCATGTACTCCGCGACCGTGCGGGCACGCGGGTTGAACGCGTCCATCTTGCCTGTCAGCGTCTTGAATTCCGCCAGCGTGATCTCGCTGGTGCGGCACTCGGCTGACGCGGGCGTCAGCAGGTTGCCGTTCGCGTCGAACGTCGCCGGCGTAAACGGCTTGATGCATTTCGCCGCCAGCGGCGTCGCGAGGATGTTGGTGGTCGTGTGCAGGTCGTTCTGTGCGTGCCGGCAGACCAGTTGCTTGTCCTTCGTGAACGTCACGTCGCACTCGACGATGCCGGCGCCCATGCGTGCCGCTGCCTCATAGGACTCGCGCGTATGCTCCGGGAACTGCAGCGCGGCGCCGCGGTGTCCGATCGAGAAATCGGAGCGCTGGAAGGGGCCTTCCGCGCACGCCTTCAGTTCCGACTTGAGCGGGCCGTCCTTCATCTCGTTCAGCAGGAAGTACGGTCGCGGACCAAGTTGCACGTCGACTTCGTGTCCATCGTCCGATGCAGCAGTGCAGACGCTCGGCGCCGAGCCCATCAGCACGGCGGTCGTCAGCAGTATGGACAATCCATGGTTCATGATCGGTTGCTCCGGAATGATGTTACGCGCCAGATGCCAGTCCGCGACAGGCCTTGCCGCGCGCCGAATCAGTGACCTCACGAATTCACGTGGATGAATCCGCACTGATCCCTCAGTCGCGCGCATGATCGACGGCAGGCGTTAACAATTTGTGTCGGGCGAAGGACAGAGGGATGACGTGCATCGTTGAAACCCAACAGCAGCAGCGTGCGGACGGCCGTCGACTCTGGGCTCGACGCAGGTTCCTCAGTCCGCATGGTATTGGTCGAAGGATCAAAGCGATTGCTCCGTCTATTGACGGTACGGCGCACTCACTCATCGTTCGAGCAGGAGAACAAGATGCGCACCAGCCTGTTGCACGCCGCCTTGCTGTTTGCCGTGCCCGCAGTTGCCGCCTCGATCGCTGACGCCGCCGAACCGTTCGACACGGCGGAGATCTACGTCGAGAAGAACGCGACCGACGACGACACCGAAATCGTCATCGAGGCCGTCGGCGGCGACGACGGCCTGTGTCATTTCCGTGTCGTCGCTCCCGGTGGCCGCGAAATCTTCCACTTCGACAGTGACGACCGGTCGACGGGGGGACTGCGCGAGTTCCTCGTCGAGTCCCCCGAGCCGCCGGGCGACGCCATACTCGCCGCGTATCCGGAAGGCCTCTATCGGTTTCGCGGCCGCACGTGCGACGGGCAGGCGTTTGCCAGCGCCGACTGGCTCTCCCACCGTTTGCCGGCGGCGACGGTCATCACTTCGCCACCGGTCGACGGTGAAGTGGATGGCAGCAACGGCCTCGTCATCGAGTGGTCGGCCGTCCCCGGGGTCGCCGAATACATCCTCGAGCTCGAAAACGAGTCCGTGGACCCTGAGCAGAGCCTGACGCTCAACCTGCCGGCGGACACCACGCGATTCCGCGTACCAGCTCACTGGATCGCCAGTGGTGCGGAATATCAGGTCGGCGTCGGGACCGTGGCGCGAAACGGTAACGTCGTGTTCGCCGAGATCGAGTTCACGACTGCCGACTGAGCGAACGACCAACACGCGCGACGATCCGGGCCTCGTTGTCGCGCGTGTGTTCCCACACGTCCACTCGTCAGAAACGCCAGATCACGCCGAGCGATGGAAGCGTGGGTACGTAGTTGATCGTTTCGACCTCGAGGTCGAGCGGCCCGTCCTCGTCGTCCATTTCGTATTCGACGCAGCACGCGTTGTGCCGGTTGAACAGGTTCGCCACCTCGAGAAATACGGTCAGTTCCCCGGACCGCTCGAGCTGGAACTTCCGGGCGACGCGCGCATCGAGACTCGCGTATGCGCCAAGGCGTTCCTCGTTGCGCGGGCCGACGGCGATCAGCGACACCGGCCCGACCTCGGCGAGTTCGAACGCCGTGGTCGGCCAGCCGGTCCGATAGCGGCCCGCCAGGCTGAGGTCCCAGCCGCGCGTCTGCCAGGCAAGGCCGGCGCTGAGCGCGTGCGTCTGGTCCCAGCTGCGATCCGCGGTCTCGTCATCCGCGAACTCGTCGCGGACCGACGACCATGCGTACGTGAGCCACCAGCCGAGCAGTTCCCCCGCGTCGCGGTTCAGCGTCACCTCGATGCCACGCGCGCTGGCAGCCTCCGGCGCGACCCGGATCCGGTCGGGTTTGAGCTCGGGCAGCAACACGAAGCTGTTGAGCATGTTTTCGAATCTCGGCCGCAGGTTCTCGTACTCTTTCCAGTACGCCTCGACACGCAGCTTCACTCCGTCGTCGCGCACGTGCTCGACGCTGCCGACCCAGTGGTCGGCGCGTTGCGGCGGCAGGAAGGCCGTGACGCCGTCGGAGATCTGCAGCTCGTTGACGGCCTGCGACTGCGCGTAGCGACCCCAGCCGGCCCGAAGCCTCGTGTGCTCGGCCAGGTTCCACAGCAGGCCGAGCCGCGGACTCCACCGCTCCCCGCCCGACGGGCTCAGCGACTCCCGGTCCCACCGCAGCCCGGCGTCGGCAGTCAGCCCGGGCAGCGCCTCGACGCGCACGCTGGCGTAGGCGCCGAGTTGATGTCCCGTCGGTCTCGCGCTCAGCGCCCGGTTGCGGACGGGCGTCTCCGGCGCGCCGGGTGTCAGGAACAGGAGGTCGAAAGCCGCCTCGTCGCTGTACTCGTAGCGGCCCTCGAAGCGCCGCCACTCCGCACCCAGTGCGAGGGCGAGCGTTTCCGAGCGCGCGAGCAGCCAGTCGGTCTGCACCGAGTCCACGGTGAACCGACGACGATCGTCGAGTTGGCCGGAAGCCACGCCGGGCTGGTCCAACGTACCGGCTCGATCGCTCTCGAGCTGGCTCCGCGCGAGCATGACGCGGCCGCGCAATCCGGGGCCGGGCTCGTAGTCGAGCCGCAACCAGTAATACTCGTCGCGGTAGTCGGCCTCGGCCTGCTCCTCGAAATCCGAGTCGTTCAATTCGATGTCGTCATGGAAGCGCAGCACGCTGCCGGTGAGCGCGAGCGCGTCGGTGAACTGGTATCCGAGCCGCGCATACGCATCCGAATAGTTCGGGCGGCCGCGTTCGTCCCCCAGGGCATCCAGCAGCAGGCCCAGGTTGCTGCGCCGAGCGGACAGCAGCCACTGACCGCGACCTGCCTCGAACGAATCCGCTACCCGGCCGGACGCATTGAAGAAACTCAGCGAAAGCTCGCGTTGTGGCGCGTTCGCCCCGGCCAGCGACTCGATGTCGATGACCCCGCTCATGCGGTCGCCGAAGGCCGCCGGAAAGGCGCCGGTGTAGACCTCGATGCCGCGGATGATGCCCGGGTCGATCGCGCTGAAGATGCTCTGGAAGTCCTTCAGGTGGAACGGATTGAAAAGACGCAACCCGTCGAAGCGGACGAGGATTTCGTCCACCTCGCCGCCGCGGATGTTCGTCTTGGCCGTGAAATCGCCCGCCGCCGCACCCGGCAGCCGGGCGACGGCCCGCAACGGGTCGTCGCCGATGTCGGGCAGCGCCTCGAGGTCCGCTGCCGCGAGCCGGATCGGAATCGGCGACTCCAGGGCCAACCGGTAACGACTGGTCGCGACGACGACTTCTTCGAGGTCAGCGGTGCGGATGGTCGGCGGGAGATCGGCGGCCGATGTTTGGCGTCGTTCCCGCGGCGCTTTGACCAGCAGGACGGATCCGTGGGGTCCATCGCGCACCGCAAGGCCGTGCGGCGCCACGAGTTCCGCCAGGACGGCTCGCGGTTCGGACGCCTGCGGTGAGTCTCCGACCTTCATCCACGGCCGCACGAGATCGCTGCTGTAGAGCACGGCCACCCCGCGACTTTCCAGGTCTGCGATCGCGTCGATGAGCCGCCGGCCGGTGTAGTCGGGCGTCTCCGCCGCCGATGCGGCCGATGCCGCAAAAGCGCAGACCCATCCTAGCGCGCGCCATCGCGAGCGCGAGAACCCGCACACGTCGTGCTGCGCGTCGACGGCCTCGGTAGCCATGTCGCGGTCAGTCTGTCGGCTTCGCCTGGATCAGCAGTGTACCGTCCGGCTGTGCCACGTACTCGAGCTGCGTCGTGGCCAGCATCACGTCGAGCGCTTCGAGCGGCGCGAGATGCTGGATGCTGCCGTGCAGGATGGTCGTGGCGGCGCGTCGTTCCACCTCACGATCCGCATAGCGAATAGCGCGCCCGGTTTCACGCGCGACCCAGTCGAGCAACTCCGAGACAGGCCGGTCGTTCAGGTCGGGTGTGGGCGCCACGGACTCCACCCATTGCCAGGCTGCATCCGTGCGCAGAATCGAGGTGCGCTCGAGCGGGCGCCCGGGTTTGATCGACAACTGTTCTCCCGCCGAACCGTTGGCCTGACGTTCGTCGTAGCTCAGCACGACCAGGCCTTCGCGCACGCGTAACCGATACGTTTCAACGAGCAGTGCGACCTCGAACTGCGTGCCGACTTCGCGCGCGGTGGCAGTCCGCGTGACGATCTCGATCGGATCCCCCCCACGCGCTGCTCGCCCGCTGTCGACGTACGCGCGACCGGCGACGAGCGTGAGGCGGTTGGCACGGTCCAGCGCCACCTCGGTGCCCTCCGCCAGGCGCAGCGACGCTCCGCCGGAGAGCGTGAGGCCTGCGCGGCTCCCGGGGCCGGTACGCACGCGGGTGGCGGCCAGCAGCGTCGCATCGTCGTCGCGCACGAGCCGCCAGGCAGAACTCCCGGGCGTCAGCACCTCGAGCTGGCCGATGATCCGCTGCAGCGTGGCGACAGGCACGGCGGGAGGGTCGGCGGGACGCATCAGGAGCGGCAGCAGTGCGACCAGCAGCACCACGGCCGCGGCGAGCGTGCTCAGCGATACGATCGCCCGGCGCCGGCGTCGAACGCCCGCGGTCTTGATGCGCCACGCGTTCGTCGCGAGCTCGAGGGTGCGGCGATAGGACTCCTCCGGCGGCGCGGCGCGACGGCCCGCGACACGGATCAGGCCTTCCACAACCTGGGTCTCGGGAGTCGGCTCTTCGGGTGTCGTCGGATTCTCGGTGTTCATCGGTGTGCCGTAGTCCTCAACCGCCATGCGGTGGTGTGAGCGCGTCCTGCGTCACGACCATCTCGAGCATCGCCGCGCGAAATGCCTCGCGGGCACGTGTCAGCAGCGATTCGGCGGCCTTCGGGCCGATCGCGAGCCGTCGAGCAATCTCCTGCACGGGCAATCCATCGATGTACTTCCATTCGAGCACGTCCCCGTACCGCGCCGGCAGGACGTCCACCGTCGCCTGTATCAGCCGCCGCATGTCGTCCTGCCAGGCCACGACCTCGGGCTGCTCGACGGCAGGCGCCGTGATCGCATCGAGCACCGCGCGCAGGTCCGGCACGTCTTCCAAGGGAGTCACGTGGCGTGCATCAGCACCGCGACGGCGGCAGTGGTCGATCAACGTGTTGCGGCAGATCTGGCAGAACCAGGTGTAGAGCGCGGCCTCGCCGCGGTAGGAATCGAGCCGCTCGATGGCCTTGCAGAAAGTGCGTTGCACTACTTCGTCCGCCGCATCGTGGTCGCCCCGCAACCGTACCAGTGCAAACCGGTACAGCCGCGGGAAGAAGCTGTCGAAGAGTTTCCGGAACGCACGCTCGTCCCCGCCCAGGATCTGCCGGGCCAGTTCGCGGTCGATGTGAACCGGATCGCTCATCGGACATCTGTCAGACGAAAACGGCGACGCGATCCTTCGCGAAGGATCGGTACGCTGCTGCGCGTCCAATCCGAAGGACCCTCGACTCTCACAGGGACGACGAGAGGAGAACGACCATGTGGCAGGCATTCATAGCACGCGGCGTGCTCGGCGTGACGCTCGGCGCCGCTAGCTTCGCGGTCGCGGCCGCCGACGGGTACACGGACGACTTCCCGGACGATAGCTGCGACTTCCGTCCGTACGGCGGGAACAGCTTCTTTTCGCTCCGGCCGGGCCGGCAGGCCTACTTCAGCAACCAGCGCTGCCTCGCCCGGGGCGACTGCGACGAACTCGAGGAGGTGTGGATCACCGTCACCGACCGGATCCGCCGCATCGAGCTGCACGACGACGGCCGCACGAGAAACATCACGACGCGGGTCGTGCAGGAGTTCGAGACGGCTGACGGCGAGCTCACGGAAATCTCGTACAACTTTTTCGCGACCTGCCTGCCCGATCGCGACGTCTATTACTTCGGCGAGCGCGTCGACATCTACGAGGACGGGCGCGTCGTCGGCCACGAGGGGCAGTGGCTGGCCGGCAGCCATGGCGCCGAAGCGGGGATCATCATGCCGGACCCGGCATTCCTGCTGGGCTCGCGTTACATGCAGGAGATCGCCCCCGGCGTGGCGATGGACCGCGCCGAGCACGTGGCCATCGACCTCGACGTCAACGTTCCCGCGGGTTCCTTCGACGACTGCGCCAGGGTGCGGGAAACGTCGCCGCTCGAACCCGGCAGTACATCGATCAAGGTCTACTGCCCGGGAGTGGGGCTCGTGCGGGACGACGATCTGGAGCTGATTGCAATCTACGAGGACGCCACCCCGCCAGCCCCGTGACGGTCGTGCCGGGCGGGGTTGAGACTGCCCGGCCGGGGGAGTTCGCGTGTAACCCCGTCAGGCCTCCCGGTTTCCGCGCCACCGCTCGCTCGGCATGTTTCGTCCCGGCGACGGTTCGCATCGCCATGGCGAAGGGCTCGCACGAACGACCGTACTCCCGCTGCCTTCACCGACGGTCTCCGCTGATAGCGGCGGTGGCCGGCCACGGCTAACGTTCCGCCGTGTCGGTAAGGCGACAACGGAACGTTGCCGTGAATCGAAGCCGTCCCGCAACACTCGCGTGCCGGCTTACACACGCTTGGCATTCCTTCCTGTCGTCTTTTCGCGACCTCCGACTGACGGGGCGGCGGCCGCGGCGAACACTGACGCGGCGACTGCCAGAACAACACTACCCAAGGAAGGGAGCACGATGAGTCGTACAGCCTGGATGCGCATCCTCACGGCGGCCGCGTGCCTCGCGTCGGCGCCCGGCGTGGTCACTGCCCAGATTGCGTTCTCGGACGTCAGCGCGGCGGCCAAGGTGAACCGCGCCGGCGAAAGCTACGGCGCGGCCTGGGGTGACCTCAATGGCGACGGGTATCTTGATATCTTCGCGAGCAACCACCGCCAGCAGCCCAGCCTGTTCCTGAACATGGGCAACGGCACCTTCTACGAAACCGCCCCGCAGGTGCTCACGTGGCGCAACCGCGCGCGGGCCGACACGCACGGCGGCTCGTGGGCCGACTTCGACAATGACGGCGACCAGGACCTGCTCGTCAGCGCCGGCACCGGCAACCTGAGCCAGTTGCTCGTGAACGAGCACCAGCGGCTCGTGGACCGCACGGTCGCACGCGGCCTCACGACCACCAATCTGGGCGGGCGTCTGCCCGTGTGGCTCGATTACGACGGCGACAAGCTCACGGACTTCGTGATGACGCAGTTCGGCGGCATCGCCAAGCTCTACCGGCAGGGCCCGCCCGGCCACTTCACGGAAACCACCTCGACGGCGAAGCTGCTCTGCATCCGTTTCCACTATGCGCAGTTGATCGACGTCAACAACGACGGCCGGCTTGACTTCATGTGCTCGGACGAGGACCTCTTCCCGCAGAAGGTCTACGACACGCGGCCACTGCCGTGGAAGAAGATCTACGACAACGCGAACCCGGCGCCGTACATCCCGGGCGTGCCGCAGGCAGTCGATTCCGCGATCGCCGATTTCGACAATGACGGCCGGATGGACCTGCTGGTGATCGGCGGCGTGCAGTTGCGTCAGTCAGGCGTGGCGCAAAGCGACCCCACCCACTTCGAAGCGGCGTTCATGAACGGCATCAAGGGGTTCCGCTTCGTCTCGACCGGCAATATCACGTTCGACATGGACTGGAACAAGCAGGACACGCGGACGACGACCGACTTTCGCCGCATCCAGATCGGCGCCAATTCGATGAAGCCCTCGGGCCTTCCGTTCACGCTCGATCCGTCCAATCCTGCCGTCCGGGGCATGCCGCCGGCACCGACCACGCAGGACCAGATTCCCGCCATGCAGATCGGTTTCAACCCGACCAGCAACCAGTGGACTCTCATCCTCTGGACGCAGCTCTCGGAGACGAGCCCCGG
>DASUMQ010000105.1:0-8433 GCA_036277615.1 Steroidobacteraceae bacterium | reverse complement strand
ATCACTTCCGGCAGCGAGCCGAAGTTGAGCTCCCAGACCGGGAACGTCGTCAGCCGGTCGTTGCCCATGACGCCGATGTAGAGCTCGCGGCCCTCGATGTACTCCTCGACCAGCGCATCCGAGCTGGTCTGGTCGTGGATGAACTCGACGCGCTCGCGGAGTTTCTGGCCGTCGTAGACGATCGAGGCCTGTGCTATGCCGAGCGAGGCGTCCTCGGTGGCAGACTTCACGAACAGTGGAAACTTGAGTTTGCGCGGCACCGAGTAGCGGCGCTTGCGTGGCAGCAGCGCGTGCCGCGCGGTCGGAATCCGGTGATACGCCAGGATCTGCTTCGACAGCACCTTGTCGCGCGAGATCATCATCCCGCGCGGATTGCAGCCCGTGTACGGCAGGCGCATCAGCTCGAGGAACGCGACGACGTAGGTGTCGTAGGTGACGATCCCCTGGAACTCCTCGAGCAGGTTGAACGCGATGTCCGGCTTCCAGTCCAGGATCGTCGCGCGCAACTCCGACAGGTTGTCGCCGAGCCCGAGCACCCTCACGTCGTGCCCCATCGTCCGCAGCGAGGTCGTGACGTCGAACTCCGTCTGCCACTCGTCGATCTCCTGCTGCGTGTAGCCCTCGGTGTTCTCGGGCGGCACCAGCGTTTCGTGCACGAGCACCAGCACGCGCAGGGGCTTGCGGTTCATAGGGCGTAGTTCTCGCGGTCGCGCAGCAGCGTGTCGAGCATGATCCGCTCGAGCATCACGACGAGTTCGCGCTTGGTGTTGCGCTGGCTGTGCTTGAGCCGCAGGTTCATGCGACGGGCGCGCTGGGTCGCGGTGCGGAGGACGTGTTGCACGAGGTACGGATGCATTCTCGCACGTCGCACCAGCAGGCGCTTGAGCTGCGGCTGCACCTCGCGCAGGAAGCGACCCGCGTTGGCGCCGCGCGAATGCGTCTCGACCGTGCCGAAGACGCGGAGCAGGCGGCGATCGTACGTGCGCGCGGTGTCGATCTCGTACCGGCGCTGCTTCCGTCGATAGTGCTCGCGCAACGTGCGCGTGTTTTCCGCGAGCGGCTCGATGACGTCCCGGTTCAGGCAGACCGCGCGGTGGCCTTCGAGGTCGCGCATCGTGCGATCGACGTATTCGAGCTTGGCGAGCGCCGGCCAGCCCGTGTATTGACTGCGCCAGCGCGAGCGCGGCGCGAGCCACACCGCAAACGTCTCGGCAAAGTCCTCGGTCGGGTGACTCTGCGCATACCAGTGGCCGAGGTGCAGGACGAACCGGCGACTGCCGGGCCGCGGGAAATACCGCGAGGGATAGCGGCGCGAGGCCTTGCCGAACGTCTGCCGCCAGGTCTTGCGACGGCGCAGGGCGAACGCGGTGTCGATCGCGTGCCCGGCCTCGTGTCGCAGGATGCGCATGCGCCACTTGCCGTTGCCGCCCTCGACCTCGTGCATGAAGCGCCGCTCGAGGCGCTGCAAGCGCGGGTGCGCGAGGTAGAACGGGATCGCAATGCCGGGCGAGCCGTCGGGTGAGAACCACTCCTCCGAGATCCAGACGTGGGGCCGGAACCGGATGCCCTTCGCGCGCAGTTCCTCGTACAGCCGGTGCACCGAGTGGTCGAGCCCCGAACTGCGCAGCGAGAGGCGCAGGTCGCAGAGCCGCATGTCGAGCAGTGCCTCGTCGTCGAGCCTCGTCCACGCAGGCTCACGGCGAGGCTTGCGCTTCACGCAATCCCCCGGGTGATGCGGGCGTGCGCCAACAGGCGCTCGAGCACTTCCTCGAGTTGCGACGTGCCGGCGAGCCGCGCACGCGCGTCGTCGGGCAACGCGCGATCACCGTGCAATGCCCCGAAGAGCGTGCCGACGATCGCGCCATGGGGCGCCACGGGGTCCTTTGCCGCGCGCCGGGCCGCCTTGACTGCCGCATCGAAATCCTTCGCCTCGCGCACGATCTGGCGCGACTCGAGCAACGCGTGCAGCACGCCGCCGGGCGCGGGCGGGGGATCGCCTGCTGCCGCGGACGCCGCGGCGCGTACGTCCGCGCGCAGCGCCTTGACAGCCCACGGCGACCGCTCGAAATCGGGCACGCCCTCGAGCCAGCGCGTCGGCGCCTCGCCGAGCAGGGCGGCCACCAGAATCGCTGCGTACAGTCGGCACCCTTCGAGGATCGACGGGGACTGGTGCGTCGTACGCGAACACTCTGCACCGAGCGCGACCGCGGCGGGCGGATCGCTCAGCATGAACGTCGCCGCCGCGAGCACTCGCGGCAGGCTCGTCGGCGACCCGTCGCGCGGGTCGTGGGAGCCGGCCATCGGCTGCCCGCGCCAGAGGTAAGTCGCGAGCGCCTTGGCAACGTCGGGCGTGACGATCGCTTCGCCGGGCTCGCCGGTCGCGGAGCGGTGGCCTTCGCGTTGCCAGCGCACGTAGCGTTCGATCTGGTCGCGTGCGTCGCTCTTGCCTTTCGCAAGCAGGCTGTCCGCGAGGCACAGGGTCAGCGCCGTGTGCTGCGTCCACGCGAGTCGCGCGTCGGCAGCAGCAGGCTCGCCGTGCGCCGGCACGGCGACGAGTGCATCGCCGAGCGCGAGGCCGTACCACGCGCCACGGAGCCGCTCCCCCGGCGGTGTCTCTGCAACCACAGCGCTGCGCGCGCCCGTCGATGCCGCGTCCGCGCGCCCGGGCGCCCAGTCGAGCACGAACCGGACCTGTTCGTCGGTCTCCGGAATGCGCGGCCAGTGACGTGACTGCGCGGCCTGGGGCCAGCAGCGGGCGAGTTCGGCCAGGGCCTGCTCGCCGCTGGCGCCGCGTTCGCCGAGCCAGCACGCGGCCGCCATCGCGCTGCGGCCGATGCCGGCGCGACAGTGCAGGTACACCGTGTGCCCCGATTCGAGCGCACCGTCGAGCATCGCGAGGATGCGTGCCATGGTCTCGCGGTTCGCAGGTACGCCGTGGTCGACGATCGGTTCGCGCAGGTACTCGACGCGACGGCCGGTCGGCGTCTCGAACGGCAGCAGCGCCTCGTACGACGGTGTCTCGTCGGGCTCGGTCAGGTCGATGAAACACGTCACGCCGGCTTCGAGGAAGCGACGCAGGCGGTCCATGGCCTGCGCGCGCGAGCGCGACCCCGGGTGCGCGCCCACGAGCAGCCGTCCCGGCAGCAGCCAGTAGCTCTCGTCGACGGGGCGGGGCGGGGCGTCGTCCCGGGCGGGGGCCGTGCTGCGGATCATGCCGTCATGATAATTCACGCGCGCCGGGTGGCGTGCGGCCCGACGGGCGGCTGTGAGAGACTTGACCGAACGCCCAGGGGAGAGACCACGCAGTGCTCAAGCAGCTGACGGCGCGCAAGTCGGTCGCCGCGATCCACCGTGAACTGGAGTCCGGGCCGAAGCTGAACCGGGTGCTCGACCGGCGGGCCCTCACCGCGGTCGGCCTGGGGTCGATGATCGGCAGCGGCATCTTCGTGCTGACCGGCACGGTCGCCTCGCAGCACACCGGTCCGGCGGTCACGCTCGCGTTCCTGGTGGCCGCGATCGGCTGCGGTCTCGCGGCGATGTGCTATGCCGAGCTCGCGTCGATGATCCCGGTCTCGGGCAGTGCCTACAGCTACACGTACGCGACGCTCGGCGAGGGCGTGGCCTGGTTCGTCGGCTGGAACCTCGCGCTCGAGTACGTGATGTCGGGGGCCGCGGTCGCCGTGAGCTGGTCGGGCTACGTCGTCAACCTGCTGGCGGAATTCGGCGTCGAGCTGCCGCCGGCACTCACGAACGCACCGCTCGCGAAAGTCGACGGGTCGCTGCACCACCTGGGGTTCACGGGCGCGATCATCAACGTGCCTGCGGTGCTGATCGTCGTGGCGCTGACCTGGCTGTGCTACGTCGGCGTCAAGCAATCCGCGCGTGCGAACAACGTGATGGTCACGATCAAGGTGCTGATCATCGTGCTGTTCATCATCGTCGGGCTCAAGTACGTCTCGACCGACCTCTGGGAGCCGTACCTGCCGGCCAACACGGGTCGCTACGGCCAGTTCGGGCTCAGCGGCGTGATGCAGGGTGCAGCGATCATCTTCTTCGCCTACATCGGCTTCGACCAGGCCGCGACCACGGCGCAGGAAGCGCGCAACCCGCAGCGCGACGTGCCCTGGGGCATCATGGCCGCGCTCGTGATCTCGACCACGCTGTACGTCGCGATGGCTGCGATCATGACGGGCATGGTGTCGTACGAGGATCTCAACGTCGCTGCGCCCGTCGCCGTCGCACTCGACGCACACCCGGAACTCGGCTGGCTCGCGCTGCCGGTCAAGATCGGCATCATCGTGGGCCTGACCTCGGTGATCCTGATGTCGCTGCTCGGCCAGCCGCGCATCTTCCTCGCGATGTCGCGCGACGGACTGCTGCCGCCGTCGCTGCAGCAGGTGCACCCGAAGCACCGGACACCGTACATCGGCACGGTGGTCACGGGCCTGATCGCCTGCTTTTTCGCGGGCCTCTTCCCGCTCGACATCCTCGGCGAGCTGATCTCGATCGGCATCCTGATCGCGTTCTCGGCCGTCTGCGCCGGCGTCGTGGTGCTGCGCTACACGCAGCCCGAGATGCCGCGCCCGTTTCGCGTGCCGTTCGCGAAGGTCACCGGGGTTGCGGGCGTGTTCGTCTGTTTCGCGATGGCCTACGCGCTGCCGCACGACACCTGGATCCGGCTGCTCGGCTGGACCGGGATCGGCTTCGCGATCTACTTCCTGTACGGCTATCACCACAGCCGCCTGCGCCAGTAGGCGGCGTCGCGTCCTATTCCTCGTCCCACGGCTCGCGCTCACCCGGCTCGCCCGCCGGCGAGCGTTGCGCTTCGAGCGCCGCAAACTCGAAGGCCCGCGGGTCGGCCAGGTGCGACACCGACACGTTGCGGAGCGCCGCGAAGATCGCTTCCGTGCGGCCAGGGTTGTCCCGTTCCCACCCGGCCAGCATCCGCTTGATCGCGACGCGCTGCAGGTTGTCCTGCGAGCCGCAGAGATTGCACGGGATGATCGGGAACGCACGCGCCCGCGCATAGCGTTCGATGTCGCGTTCCGGGGCGTAGGCGAGCGGGCGGATCACGATGTGGCGTCCGTCTTCGGACAGCAGCTTCGGCGGCATCGTCTTGAGGCGTCCGCCGAAGAACATGTTGAGGAACAGGGTCTCGACGATGTCGTCGCGGTGATGGCCGAGCGCGACCTTGGTGATGCCGTGCTCGCTCGCGTAGCGGTAGAGCGCGCCGCGGCGCAGCCGCGAGCACAGGCTGCACATCGTGCGGCCTTCCGGGATCACGCGCTTGACGACGCGGTAGGTGTCCTGCTCGATCACGTGGAACGGCACGCCGAGCGCGGCCAGGTACTCGGGCAACACCTGCGCCGGGAACCCGGGCTGCTTCTGGTCCAGGTTCACGGCGACGAGCTCGAAGCGCACGGGCGCACTGCGCTGCAGCGACAGCAGGATGTCGAGCAACGTGTACGAATCCTTGCCACCGGAGAGGCAGACCATCACACGGTCGCCCTCCTCGATCATCCGGAAATCCTCGACCGCCTTGCCGACCAGGCCTCGCAGTCGTGCCTGCAGGCGTTTGAACGTCGTCGAGGGGCGTCGCTGCGGTGGCGCCGCAGACGCCGGTGGATCGATCGCGACGAGGCTCACGGAGCGGTCGCCGGTCCCGACGCCGCGAGCGGTGTCGACGAGGCGTCGGGTTCGACGCCGGCCGCCGCGACGCTCTCCACTGTCGCGCTCTCGCCATCGTCCTCGAGATATTTGGATTCGGCGTAGCGCAGCCACGGCGCAGCGCTCAACGGCTTGCCGGTCGCCTCCTTGATCAGCTCCAGTGCGCCGACGCTGGCGCCTCGCGCGTGCACGTTGCGGCGCAGCCAGTCGAACAGTCCGCCAAAGCGGCCCGCCGCGATCTCGGTCTCGAAGTGCTCGCTCTCCGCGCGCAGGCTCTCGTAGAGCTGGGCCGCGATGAGCGAGCCGAGCGCGTACGAGGGGAAATGCCCGAACGAGCCGATCGCCCAGTGCACGTCCTGCAGGCAGCCGTCGGTGTCGGTGCCCGGGCGCAGCCCAAGCCGGCGCTCGAACGCCGTGCGCCACGCCTCCGGCAGGTTGCGGACCGGCAGCGTGCCGTCGAAGATCTGCTTCTCCAGCTCGTAGCGCACCATGATGTGCACGGGGTACGTGAGCTCGTCCGCGTCGGCCCGCACCGCGCTCCGGCGCACGCGGGTCAGCGTGCGGTAGAGATTCTCGACCGACCATTCCGGACCGGTGCCGCCGAAGTGCTTCTCGAGCAGCGGTCGCAGCCACGCGAGGAACGGCCGGCTGCGACCCACGATCATCTCGAGCAGCAGCGACTGGCTCTCCTCGAGCGCCATGCCGCGATCGCGCCCGACCGGCTGGTCGCGCCACGCTGCCGGCAGGCCGAGGTCGTACATCGCCTGGCCGGTCTCGTGCAGCACGCCCATCAGCCCGGTGAACGGGTCCTGCAGGTCGAAGCGCGTCGTGACGCGCACGTCACCCCAGACGCCTTCGGTGAACGCGTGGCTCGCCTCGTCCAGGCGGCCACGGTGGAACGGGAAGCCGAGCGCCCGCATGACTTCGAGCGCCAACGCGCGCTGCTTCGACACACTGAACTTGCCCGCGAGCGGCAACGGCGGCTCGGCCGACTGCAGTTCGATGGCGTCGCGGATCAGCGTCGGCAGGCGCCGGCTCACCACGCGGAACAGCGTGTCGATGTCGGCACTCAGGAAGCCGGGGCTGAACCCGTCGATCAGCGCGTCGTAGGGCGCGAGCCCGAGCGCCTTCGACAGCACCTGCGCCTTGTCGCGCGTGAGCGCGACCACCTCCTCGAGGTGAGGAGCGAACAGCGCGAAGTTGTTGCCCTGCCGGGCTTCGAGCCAGCGGACCTCCGCGAGCGACGTGGCGCGGGCGAGCCGCGTGACGAGCGTGAGCGGCGTGCCGATCGCACGGTCCCGCTCGCGGCGCATTTCGCGCAGGTTCGCGAGCTGCCAGTCTTCGAGCTGCGACTCGTTGGCCTGCGCGCGTTCGATCAGCCGCGACACCTTCGGCGAGATCAGCAGTGCATGGCATTCGGCGTCGAGCGCTGCGAGCTGCTCGCCGCGGACGTCGGCGCTGCCGCGCGGCATCATCACCGCGGAGTCCCATCGCAACAGGCTCGTCGCGCCACGAAACGCGTGGAGCCTGCGAAATTCCTGCTCGAGCTGCTGGTAGGGACTCTGTGCCATGCCTGATCGGGGGTTCCGGTCGACGACCGCGAAACGCGGGCGTACCCGTCGGGGGCGGGCGCAGTCACGAACCTGCCGGGGACGGGTACCGATTGTAGCAAAGCCCCCCTGTCGGACGGGGCCCGACACCGGAACGAGCCAGCTTTTTTACTTATTATTCAAACGGTTAAATTGCCGGAGGCGAGTCGGCCGCCGGTTCGGCCGGGCTCGCCCGCCCGAGACTTGCCCGGAGACGCTCGAGCCGCTGGGCGACGGCTTGAGGCGATCCCGTGTTGCGCGCCACCAGGGCGTACACCGCCGGCACCACGACGAGCGTCAGCAGCACCGAGATCACGACGCCGTAGAACACGACGACGCCGATCGACTTGAGCGACTCCGCCCCGGCGCCCGAAGCGAGCATCAGCGGCAGCGCGCCGAACGCCGTGCAGAAGCTCGTCATCAGCACGGGCCGCAGGCGCAGCGCCGCCGCTTCGATCACCGCCTCCGTGTATTCGAGGCCGCGGTCCCGCAACTGGTTCGCGAACTCGACGATCAGGATGCCGTTCTTGGCGGCGAGACCGACGAGCATGATCGAGGCGATCTGGCTGAACACGTTGATCGACATGCCGTAGAGCCACAGGCCGACCAGCGCACCGATGATCGCGAGCGGCACGGTCGTGATGATGATGAACGGGTGCAGGAAACTCTCGAACAATGCGGCGAGCACGAGGAAGACGATCACGAGCGCCAGGACGAACATCCAGTACAGCTGCGCGCCGGACTGCTTGAACTCGCGCGACTGGCCGTCGTAGGCGAGCTTGATCGTGGGCGGCATCTCCTGCTCGACCACGTTCTCGACGTAGCGCAACGCGTCGCCGAGCGCGTACCCCGGCACGAGCGCAGCGCTCACGGTGATCGAGCGCAGGCGATCGAAGCGGTTCAGCCGCATCGGGCCCGCGAGCTCGCTGAGCCGCACGAGGTTCGACAGCGGCACGAGCTCGCCCGTGCGATCGGAGCGTACGTAGAGGTTGTCGAGATCCGTCGGTGTCGCGCGATCCTCGACCCGACCCTGCAAGATGACGTCGTATTCGCGGTCGCGATCCACGAACGTGGTGACCACGCGCGAGCCGAGCACCGTCTCGAGCGTCCGCGAAACCGTCTGCAGCGAGATGCCGAGGTCCGCGGCACGATTGCGGTCGACGGCAACCTCGATCTG